>JAHBAL020000341.1 GCA_018500105.2 Anaerolineae bacterium | reverse complement strand
TGGCTCGGCGGTTGCGACGATGATTGTGGGGGGGATCACAGTGAGATTGAGATTGGGTGTAGTGACCGCCGCCACTGTGTTATTTGGCGCGGGTGTGATCAACTTAATTGGGACGCCGACCAGCGTCGGTGTCGGTGAAACGCCCATCAATTGACCAAGTGCACGATCAAATAATGTCGGTTGGCGTGCCGATTGTGTGCCTTGCCACATTGGCAAAATAAACAATGGGCCGATGATGAGCAAAGCACACAGCGGAACTGCTAACAATGCAGCCCCAGTGGCAGCGCATCCCGCCGCCACCTTGGTGGGGCGGTCTTCGGCGTTTTCATTATTTTGGGGCAAAGCTTGTATAAATTTATTGGGGCGACGATTCGGCATATGATTGATAACTGATTATGCCAGATCGGTGACCGCTTTTTGCCAGATTTTGGCCGAAAATTAAGGCTAATTTTGTAGATCACGTGTAGAATAACGGGGTTAATGTTAACCACTTCAGTCGTATTTTTCTGCGCTTTCGGCCTGTTATTGCTGCTCGGTCGGCAAGTGCATCGTGTGATGCACGCGCTGGCATTGGTGCTGACCAACAACTACCAAAGCGCCGCGCTGCTCTATGCTTTGCCCCTATTGCCCGGGGTGGCATTGCACGAAATCAGCCATGCGCTGATGGCGGTTTTGTTGCGGGTCAAAGTGCGAAGTTTTACGCTTGTGCCTCAGCGTAAGGCTGGCTCGATCACACTCGGCTCGGTTGAGGTAAACCGCGCCGATATTGTGCGCATGACCTTGATTGGATTGGCGCCAATGTTGGTCGGCGTTATTGTGCTGACGCTGATCGGTTGGTATGTCTTTGATATTGGCCGAATTACCCAAACCCTCGCTGCTGGCGACGCCCGCCAAATTGGCAATCAGATCATGCTGGCCACCCAAGTCGGGGATGCTTTTTTGTGGTTTTATCTCATGTTTGCGGTCGCTAATGCCATGATGCCCTCGGCCTCTGATACCGTCACGTTGCCGCCGGTTTTATTCTTTTTGGCATGTTTGATTGGGGTGGCTGTGGCGGTGGCAGGTATTGATTGGCTGCGCTATTTCCAGCCGGGCGCAATGACCACCATGCGCTGGTTGTCGGCGGTTTTTTTGCTCACCTCGTTTATCAATGCCATTGCACTGGTGCCGCTATGGTTGCTGGTGCAAATGTTTCAAAAGCTGACTGGGCGGCAAGTGGTGTATTGATATGAATTTGACCCACGCTGACTTGTTGTGGCTGCGGCTCAATGCACGTCCGTTTTTGCCCGAATTTGAAGGTGTTTTGGCGCTTGGCCCAGCCGTTGCCAATTTGCCCGCGCAGTGGCAACAACTAACGGCTTTGCCCAGTCAAACGGTCTCGATTTGCTTCGGATTGCCATTGCTCACTGAGCCATACACCCTTATTCTGAATAGCCTGTATACCGAGCGAAACACCCAGATTCGCACCTTATCAGCGTATGGGTGGATAGACGAAAACGCCATTTACGAGCCACGCGCCGAACTCATTGGCATAACGTCAATTGGCACACAGCCCGTGACATTTCTGCGGGATCTTGATCTTGATTTGCTGCCAGTGGCCTATGTGTCTTCGAGCCAAGAACCCAGCACGCTGATTCGCCTAAACCGTGTTTTGATTGTCCAACCTGACCACTTCGGCCCGCCGGTCGAGATTGCAGGTCAATCAGCGGCTTTGGCTGGCATTTGCGCTGTTGCGCCGCCCGATTTTAGCGCCATGCTGAAGGCCGCCCTTGCTCAAGGTTTGTCGTTGCGAGCGGCGCTCAAGCCACATCGCCGAACCCTCGATCCCGCCTTACTCGCCTTAGCCGATGGCTGGGCCATCCTCGCCCGCGCTACAAAATGCCTGATTGTTGGGGGTTGAAAGTGGCAGAGTTGCAGGTTGCAAGTTGCAGGTTGCAAGTTGCAACTTGCAACTTTGCAACCTGCAACTCTGCTACTCCGAAACCAACACTTTTACCGGCTTGACTGTGCCACCGTTGTCGGGGAGCCACTGACCGATGCCTAAAAACACACTGGCGGCGTCGTAAACGCGGCACAGACCGGCTTGTTGTGGGCTGGTCTTGTTCTCGGCTAAAACAGCTTGGCCTTGCAGAAAACGCGGGCTGGTGGCTAAGGTCAATTGCACGTTGGCAAAGTGTGGCACGGCCTGATCGGGCGGCAATAGCCGGTCGGCTGAAATATGCGCGACATCAACGGCATCATCAACCGAAAACGCGCCAATATGCGTGCGCCGCAGTGCGGTCAAATGCCCGCCACAGCCCAAACACTCGCCGATATCGCGGGCCAACGAGCGAATATATGTGCCCGATGTGCAACTGACCTCCATTTGCAGCGTATCGGCGGCGGTTTGGATGAGCGTTAAATGGGTGATCGTGACTTGTCGGGCGTCAAGTTCGACATGTTCGCCTTGGCGGGCCAAGGCATAGGCGCGTTGCCCGTTGCGCTTGATGGCCGAAAATTGCGGCGGCACTTGCGAAATTGGCCCCGAAAATTGGTGCTGAAGCTGCTCAAGTTGGGTTGACGCAATCAGCGGAACTGGGCGCTGCTGCACAATTTCGCCGTCGCTATCATCGGTATTGGTGCGTTCGCCCAATTTAATGGTGGCGATATACCGTTTGTCTTGTCCCAACAAATATTCACTCAGCCGAGTCGCCGAGCCGATGCACAAGACCAATAACCCGGTCGCCAACGGATCGAGCGTGCCGCTGTGCCCAATTGCGCGGGTGCGCAATGCCCGCCGCGCCATCGCCACCGCATCATGTGACGTGCCGCCTTGAGGCTTGTCGAGCAAAAGAATGCCGTTGACACTCATGCTTCGATAATCACCTGCCGCAGCCGCGACACCACCCGATTGACTGCATCACGCATGGGGCCGGGCAAGGTGCAGCCAGCCGCCGGCGCATGTCCCCCGCCGCCAAATTCGAGCGCCACTTGCGAAACATCATAGCCGGGCCGCCCGCGCATACTGACCTCAATTTTGCCTTCGGGATTCTCGGTAAACACTGCCGCAACTTTTGCTTCGTAGGTGTTGATCAAGGCCGTGACCAAACCGCCATCGCCGCGATCATCTTTGATGCCTAGTTCGTTGCGCAATTTGCGCGAGATGGTTGAATAGGCCAGCCCATCATCCATTTTTGTATTGCGAATGCCTTCGCCCAAGACGCGAATATTATCGAATGGCTGCGTGACAACGGCTTTGGTAATAATCTCAGTCAACGGCGCACCGGCTTTCATCAACGTCATGGCCGCCGCCATGCTTTCGGCGGTGGTGCTGGTGGTGCGAAATGCTTGGGTGTCGCTCACGAGGCCGGTCAGCAACGAGGTGGCGATATCGTGGGCCAGCGGAATTTTCATGCGCTGCACCAATTGCAAAATAACCTCGGCAGCCGAGGCTAATTCACCAATAACAATATTGACCGTGCCGTAATAGGTGTTGGTGATGTGATGATCGAAGACCAGAATCGGCAAATGTTTGTGCAATTGTGGCTGATACACGCTGCCCAAACGCTGTAGGTCGCTGCAATCAATACCGACAATCAGATCATAATCGGCATTGGCTTTGTCACGAATTTCGTTAAAGCTGGGCAAATACGCAAATTTCATCTGCGCCTTGTCTTGACAAGCGGGCGTCACCGTTTTGCCAATGGCACGCATGGCATGCGTAAATCCCAACAGACTGCCAATGGCATCGCCATCGGGAGACATATGGGTGATGGCGAGAATGCGCTTTGATTGGCGCAGCAATTGCTCGGCTTGCTGCCAATCTTGTTCTGTGGCGCGTTTGTAACCAAAGGTCATCATGTTGGGTAATGGGCAGGCCGATTTGGATGAAACCAGCGTGGTTCAGATTATTTGAGCGGCTCGTTTAGGGTGTCAATCAATTGCTGCATTCGTTCGCCACGCTCTAACGATTCATCATATTTAAAGATAACACGCGGTGTATTTTTCGTGCGTAAGCGGTTGCCCAACTCGCGGCTCAGCCATCCGCTGGCGCTTGTTAGCCCTTGCAAGGCTTTTTGCTTGGCTTCTTCGTCGCCAATAATGCTGAAAAACACTGTGGCGTAATGGGTATCTGCCGTTACCTCAACATCTGTCACCGTCACGCCTTGGGCGCGTGGGTCATTAATTTGGGTTTCGATTAGGGTGCAAAGATGCGACCGCACCAGATCGCTAATGCGGCGCTCGTATTTTCTGCTCATACTCATTCGTCACATTCGAAAATGTGAGTCTGTTTTCGCCGATTCGACAATATTTGCCCTGCCGCAAGCAGGGCAAATATTGTCAAATCAGCCTATCGCTTTCTTAACTGATGACCGATCCATGCTATCGGGCTTCTTCTTCCTCGACGTATATCTCGATCACATCGCCGCCTTTGTAAGCCTCAAATCCATCCACGCTCAACCCGCACTCGAGGCCGGTCTTTACTTCGCGTACGTCTTCGGTCAAGCGCTTGAGTGTGGCGATTTTACCCGTATGCTCAAGTTTGCCCGCCCGAATGACTTTGGCGATGGCGCCACGTTGGACCAAGCCGGTGCGCACCACACAGCCCGCAATCGTTCCGAGCTTCGATATCTTGAAGGTAGTTTTGACTTCAGCGCTGCCAATTTGCTTTTGCACGATCTTGGGTGGCAACATGCCCTTCATCGCCAATTCAACATCTTCGATCAGCTTATAGATCACGTCATATTGCCGCACATCCACCTTATTGTCTTCGGCTTTGCGGCGAGCCGTGCCATCCATGCCAACTTCAAAGCCTAAAATCACGCTGCTAGATGCAATCGCCAAATCCACATCGCTTTCGGTAATATTCCCAATGCCTTGTTGAATAATATCGAGCCGCACTTCAGAATCGGGCGTGTTAAGTCGGCTAAGAGACTCAATGGTGGGTGGCATTGAGCCTTGGTTGTTGACCTTGAGAATAATGGTAAGTTTCTTCGACTTACCGGCTTTTGCTTGGGCAAAGTATTGGTCGAGGGTGACAGCACGCTGCGGAATACCAGCCCCGGGTGAGTTCTTTGATGAATTTCCACGTTGGGCTGCCACCACTTTTGCAGCGCGTTCATCCAAAAACACTTCTAAAATGTCACCAGCGGCGGGCACATCCGACAAACCAATAATGCTGACCGGCACGGCTGGCGTGGCTTTTTTTACACGATGCCCACGAAAATCGAACATGGCCCGCACCTTGCCAAACACTTGCCCCGCCACAAACGCATCCCCCAAATTCAGCGTGCCGTTTTGGATCAAAACCGTTGCGGTTGGGCCTTTCGACTTGTCGAGCTTGCTCTCCAAAATCGTGCCAACGGCTGGCGCGTCTGACCGAGCGCGAATTGAGTCGAGCGACTCGGCGGTAAGCAACACGCCTTCGATCAAATCTTCAATCCCCATGCGTTGCTTGGCCGAGACCGGCACAACCATGGTGTCGCCACCCCAGTCATCGGCGGTTAGGCCGGCTTCTGCCAATTCACTCTTCACGCGGTCGGGCGAGGCGTTGGGCTTGTCCACCTTGTTTAAGGCAACCACAATCGGCACTTGGGCGGCACGCGCATGCGCAATGGCCTCGCGGGTTTGCGGCATCACACCGTCGTCGGCGGCCACCACCAAAATCGCCACGTCAGTAATATGAGCGCCACGCGCACGCATGGCCGTAAATGCCTCGTGACCCGGCGTGTCAATAAACGTGACTTTGCGGCCCAAATGTTCGACCTGATACGCGCCGATGTGTTGTGTAATGCCGCCCGCTTCACCAGAGGCGACATTGGTTTTGCGAATCGCATCGAGCAGCGATGTCTTGCCATGGTCTACGTGCCCCATTACAGTGACAATGGGTGGGCGCATTTCGGTCATATTCACGCCTTCTTTGCTCAGCAGGCGTTGGCGCAATGTGGTTGGCTTGGCAGCGACTTTCTTACCGTCGGCATCCATTTGGGCGCTGGCTGCGCCCACTGCCGTTGCCGCAATCTCATCCATAATGCTGCGCACCACAATCGGCTTTGGCTTGGCCTCAATATTGAAGGCTTCGGCCACAATCGCGGCGCTATCATAGTCGAGTTGTTGATTAATATTCGCCATGACACCGTTATTCATCAGCTCGCGAATAACGTTGATTGGGCTAATATTCATCATCGTCGCAAGTTCGCGCACAGTGATTGATTCAGGCAACTCCAAAACTTTCTTTTGTGGCGGTGGTGGCGGTGGCTTATTGGCAGGCGGGCGAGGGCCATTGTTATAGGGTGGGCGAGGCCCGCCGCTGTTTTGCTGATGACGAGGCCCATTGTTATTATGATGATGTGGTCGTTGGCCCTGATTTCCGCCTGACGAGGGGCCAGCATTGTCACGCCGCACAAACTGCCCTTTCGGCCCACGACTCTGATTTTGATTTTGATTTTGTGGTCGCTGATTCCCTTGTCCGCCGCCACCATGCCCCCCGCCAGACTGGGGGGCGCTATTACCTGTTTTGACCGAATCTTTCGTCACTGTCGCCATACACACACTCCTAATAAAGCTCTCGCTTATAAATAAATAAATGAAAAACGCAGGCATTATGCCTGCGTTTTTGCGACGCATGATAAAGACGACTAGAACGCTAGTCGCCTAATAATCTTGGTTCTCTAATCGAATCCATTCATCATGTGTCGGTTAATTGACCAGAGAAACACGTCGGTGCAGGCACATCCAACCCCCAATTTTAAATCACAATTCTGACAGGTTTAGGTTGTTTTCTAATCAAACAACGTATTTAAGCTAACTCTGGCAAATTAGTCTGGAAAGTCTTTGAAATAAGCCAAAATCGCCTCGGCATCTTCCGGCTTGAGCGCTTGCCCAAATTCGGCCTCGATGCGTTTGTGCTTAATGGCGTTATGCACCGCTGTCTTATGCCGACTGATGTATGCGCCGCGACTCCCATTCAACTTGCCTGTCGGGTCAACAACAACATGCCCATCAGCCAAGCATACCAATCGCACCATCTCACGTTTGGGGTGCTGGGTGTGGCTGCCAATACAGGTTCGCATTGGCACATGTTTGGGTTTCTTGATGCCTTTGCTACTCATAAAATGTATCTTAAGGTTCCCTAACGCAAATTTTGCCAAACCTACCTCAAGGTAGGTTTGGCATTTTGTTCGTTTTACCTTAAGCGTTACTCGCTTTCATCAAAATCAAAGCTATTGCTCGGTTTTCGGTTGCGCTGAATAACGTTGCGTCCGAGCGATTCATCGAAGACCAGAATGCGATCTTTGCCGGACTTCTTGCCCCCAGCATCTTTTTTCTTGTCTGCACGGCCACGAGGCGATCTTTCTTCCGCCTCGACCACATCATCTTCTTCTGGTTCATAGTCGCCATACAAAGCATCCAAATCATCCTCTTCTTCTGGTTTTGCCTCAACCGCTTTGGCCGGTTTGGCCGGTTTGCTGGGCACAGGCGGGGCAGGCGGCGGCTCTGGCGGCGTTGGGCGACCAATCACCTTATCGAGCGCGGCCTTGATTTCAGACAATGCCTTCGAGCCGATACCTTCGATGCTGAGCAAACGCTCATCGCCGCGCTGGCTATATTCGAGTAGTTTGCCTACCGAATCAATGCCACTGGCGGCAATATGTTGGGTTACTCGCGGCGATAGCTCAAGCACACGCAGCGGAATGGTGTATGTGTCGGCAGGAACGCCGGGCGCGACCGCTTGCGGCGCACGTGGGGCGTTCGGCTTCGGGCTTTCGGCAGCGCTGGTCTTGGCAATTGAGTTGCCGGCTTGGGCAAAGGCTTGCACAGCATCGAGCAAACGCTTCACCATCTGAAATTCTTCGCCACTGAGCGGCGACGGCATTAACCGTTGCCGCACCATGAGTTCTCGCAGCGCCGGCATGTTTTGAACCGTGTTCACGCCAATATAAGCCTTAAACCCATCGTTATCGTTTAGCAAATTGAGCGCCTCGCCCAAGGCTTCGGTCACGCTCTTAATATCAATGCGCCAGCCTGTCAGCTTGGCCGCCAAACGTGCGTTTTGCCCTTCGCGCCCAATCGCCAACGAAAGCTCGTTATCGAGCACGATCACGGCTGCGCTTTTGCCATCGCCGTTGCCGGGGTAAACCGACATTGGCTTGGCCGGGCTGAGTGATTTGCCGATAAACTGCACCGGATCATCGCTATATTCAATGATGTCAATCTTCTCGTTGTGCAATTCGTTGACAATAGTTTGAATGCGTGTTCCACGCTGCCCAATACATGCTCCCACTGGGTCAATATTGGGGTCTTTGGCCGTGACCGCCACCTTCGAGCGCGAGCCAGCCTCGCGGGCAATGGCGCGGATTTCGATAGACGCCTTTTGAATTTCAGGGATTTCGAGTTCAAGCAAGCGGCGCAACATGCCCTTGTGGGTGCGCGATAAGATGATTTGCATCCCTTTTTGGCCGCGCTTTACCTCAGAAACATAAGCGCGAACCCGTTGCTGTAAATCATAGCGTTCGCCGGGGATGTGATCTTTTTTTGACAAAAGCCCTTCGGCCCGCCCCAAATTGACGGTCAGGTTGCCGTTTGATATGCTCTGCACCACACCAACCACGATTTCGCCTTCGCGCTCAGCATATTGGTTAAATTGAAAATCGCGCTCAGCTTCGCGCAATTTTTGCACAATCATTTGTTTGGCGTTTTGCGCCGCAATGCGCCCCAATTCCTTGGAAGTCACATCAACCATGACCGTATCACCAATTTTGGCATCTGGATAATCGGTCTTGATCTCGGTCTCAAGCACCTCTGTTCGATCATCGAACAATGAGTCAACCACCTCTTTCTCAAGAAATACACGCATTGAGCCATTGTCAATATCTACTTTGACCGCAACTTGTTGCCCATTCATAATGTTGGCATTTTTGCGATACGTTGTAGACAATGCGCTTTCCAAAACTTCAGTGACGATCTCGCGCGGCAAGCTGCGCTCTGAAACAATTTGGTTGAGTGCCAAAATGAAATCGCTTTTCATAATTTATACCTATCAAACCTGCTTTTACCCACCCAATAGAAAAACAAAAGTGGGTTGTTGGCCCACTTCATCATTAACCCTACCGGATCGGTTATATGCCCCAATGATACCAATAACAAAAGTCTTTGTCAATAAAAATAATTTGACAATTCGCGCTCCGGTCATTTTGTCAAGTTTTCTTAGTTTTTGATTAAAAACGCCCCAATCCCTTGACAATGTTACATTCGTAAGACTGAAGCAAAACAAACAAATTTTTGCCGATTTCACGACACCCATCTCGTCGTGGGCGAGGTGGTGTCGTGAAATCGGCATAGCTATTTTTGAGTCTGACGTTGCCAAGATAAGAAATTAGTCAAAAACTCTAATCAAACACTGGTAATAAGCATGACACATTCAATGATAGCGATATGCCACAATAGACCCAAGCTAAAAGTTTGCTGCCAGTTCATCGCTTTTTCATAGATGAACCAATGCTGGCAGCGACTGATAGCGTCGGGTAATCGCTATCGTTAAGTCTAGACTCTCTTGACTATCAAACATCGCAAATCCACGAGTCGTTTTTTCGTTTATGCCGCGGGCGCTACGGTTTTCTTATCTGCATGTGCCCCGATTGGTCGGGCTGTACCGGTTTTTCGTGAGTTAGGCGGCATTTTACAAGGCACACCTTATGTTACTGCGACCCCCAGTGGGTTGGTGAAGGCCACTGCGACGGCGGTCAGCGTTGTTTCAGCGACGCCTTTACCGAGTGCCACCACTGCCGCAGCCACAGCAACCTCGGTCGCGGCGGTAATTGGCCCTACCGCCCCACCGCCACCGGGTTACCCCAAAGATCAGCCTTGGCCGCCTGTTGCGCCGACGCGCGTGGTTCGCACGCCAGTAGAGATGACGCCTACACCAGACACAACTGGGGCGGGGGGGGCCGTGCCGCCGCCACCGGCTGTGGTGCAAACGGTTAGCAACGATGCGGCGCGTTTTATTGGCGCATTTCGTCTGGTTTTTCCCTCAAGCATCGGCTTAACAGGCAAATCTCAATTGCGGGTAGCAAAATTAAATCAAGCCGAGAACACGCCTGTGGCATTTGAGGCCAATTTTCCGCTCGATGTTTCAACTGTGACAGGGGTTCAGTTGGTCGCTTTGTTGCCCTCGCCCGATGGACAGCAGTTGATTGCCGAGACGGCCTCGCACGTAGCGTCTGAATTCTCGCTCATCAATACCAATTCACGGGTATTGCAAACTCTTAACCCAGTTGCCAAACCGGGCGAGTTGTTGGTGTCGCCGATTCGTTTCTTAGGCTGGGCTACCGACAGCCAACGGATCATTGTGCAAAACAATGATGAAGACGAGTCGAAGTCGTTTGCGTTGATTAATTTGGTGGATCAAAAATCGCAAATCATCGAGTATCCAGTGTCAGCCAGCGGGCTTACGCGGGTGGCGGCGATGGCCTATTCACCAGATGGCAGTCAATTTGCAGATTTGTTGTTGCAACCCGATACCTTCACCCTTGAATTGGCGCTGCGCCCTGCGCAAAATGTGAATTTGACCGACCGCAAAGTCATTAAGCAACTTCCCAATGTCGCCAGCGTGGTTGAGCGAAGTTTGCAATGGTCTGCCGACAACAAAAAAGTGGCATGGGTGATGAACACCCAAACGGCGACAAAATATCAGTTGAGCAGCCAACAAACCGAATTGTGGGTGGCGGATGTCACAACGGGCGACGCCAAGCGCGTTGCGGTGTTGGGGCGGGGCGTGTCATATAACCATGCGCCATTGTGGACATTGGGCAGCAAAGAATTGATCGCGGTGGTGGTCGAAAATGTGGTTGATCAACGCGATGTGGCGAACAATATTAAGCGGTTTGCGATTGATGGCACAGCGGTGAAGAATTTGACTGATTTTAAGTCAACCCGAATCTCAAATTTGACTTGGACACGTGACAATCGAAACCTTGCCTTTAGCGTCTTAAAAGAAGGAAGTTTAGTGGGGGAAATTTGGTTTACCGATTTTGAAGGGGTAAGTAAGCAGAAGTTGGTGTCTGCCACCCCGCCAAATGCCCCCTTTGTTTGGTTGCCATAATGGGTTTACAACAATACGTCAATCGTCGGTTTGCTTATGTGCTGGCTGCGGCAATGCTGGGCGGCGCACAATTTTTTGCTGCACAAGCCTTGATTGCAGTGAACGACCCTGCACGCCAAGTGGCACAAACAACCGCGACCCCTAAGCCGCCCACGCCAACCTTGGCCCCTACGCCAGTGCCAACTGCGACCCCATGGGGCATTCGTTTGCCATTTGATGGCAAGCCGCGTTTAACATCGTATTTTGACCATAATTCGCCCAATTACAACCGCAACGGCAGGGTAACAATTTATACCGGTGATTCATCGCCCGATTGCTCGCCGTATTGTTATGATGGGCATTCTGGCCTCGACTATGGCATGGTGACCGGCACACCGTTATTGGCCGCAGCCGATGGCACTGTCATCAAAACGTTGCAATTGAGCACTGGCTACGGGATTCATGTGGTGCTGAGACATGCCAATAACTATTACACGCTTTATGCGCACATGAGCGAAATTTCGGTGCAAGTGGGGCAAACGGTCAAGGCGGGCACGGTTGTGGGGCTAAGCGGCAATACGGGGAATTCGACCGGTCCCCATTTGCATTTTGGTGTATATCGTGTGCCGAGTGTGGCAAACGTGAGCGTGCCCAATGAAAATTACGCCACCGATCCGTTTGGTTGGCTGGATACCACTAGCCCAGACCCATTGATTAACCACCCGACGACTGGGCGTGGCGCTGAGGCGGTATGTTTGTGGCGCAGTGATGATAAAGATGAATATCACTGCAACGACGTTATTATTGAAGATGACGATGCTAAGCTGTCGGCAGTGCTGACTGGCGATTGGAAGACTAGCAATATTGGGCTAAATGGCTCGCATTACATTTCAAACACTGAAAAAGTTGAGTCGCCCGCGCACGCAAGCTGGAAAAATACCATTCGGCAGGCGGGTTTGCATCGGATTGAGGTTTTTGTGCCGTCGCAAAATGCCACCACCCGCACCGCCAAATACCGCATTTATACGGGCAACAATGTTTGGCAAGAAGTGATTATTGACCAATTGCCGTATAACAACGAGTGGGTCACATTGGGTGTGTATGAATTGCCGGTGGGTGAGTCGCATGTGTGGTTGTCGTCGAATACCGATGAGCCAAATGGCACGACCCGAATTGCTGCCGATGCGATTCGCTATCGCCGCTTGCGCTCGACTTCTTTCCCGAAGCCAGTTCCGTCCATTACCCCTACGGCCAATATTACACCAACGGTCTTAATTTCTGCCACACCCACCGTGTCGCTGACTGTAACCATTTCGCCAACTCGGACAATTACGGCAACACCAGTACCGGGCGGGCTGATTACGGCAACAGCGACCCCGACCTCAACCCCGACGTCTTGGCGATTGAATTTGCCATTGGTTCTGCATACGGCTGAGTGAATTGGCACTAAGTGCGCATTACAGGTGGGCTGTTTTGGCATATACTGTGCCTACAAACAGGTAACATCATGTACGATCCACGATTCAACAAAATGGCGTCGGTGTTAGTGAATTATTCACTACAAGTAAAACCGGGCCAACGGGTATATGTATGGGGCAGCAGCCCATTGGCATCACCGCTTATGCTAGAGGTTTACCGCGAGGTGCTGAATGCGGGTGGGAATGCGTTTTTGCGCGCCGATTTGCTGGGTGCGCAAGAGATTTTTTATGGACACGCCAGCGATGCTGTGCTTGAAACCGTAACGCCCATAGACGAAGTTTCGGTTGATCCCGCCTATTTCGATGCTTATGTGCGTATTGGGGCCGATGCCAATACCCGGCGTTTGTCAAATGTTGACCCGGCCAAAGTTGCCAAGCAGCAAGCGGCGATGCGCCCTGTTTTGAATCGGCGCATGGAACGCGCCGCCGAAGGCAGCTATAACTGGGTGGTGGCTCGAATGCCAACTGAGGCGTATGCGATGGACGCCGAGATGAGTTTGGCCGAATATACCGAGTTTGTCTTTTCGGCTTGTTTGCTTAATCAGCCAGACCCGGTGTCGGCATGGCAAGCTGTGGGCCAAAATCAGCAGCGTTTTGTTGATTTTTTGAAAGGCAAACGTGAATTGGTGGTGCGTGGCAGTCATGTGGATTTGACCATGCGCATTGATGCGCGTATTTTTAGGAATAGTTGTGGTCGCCGCAATTTTCCCGATGGCGAAATTTTTACAGCACCGGTCGAAGATTCGGTCAATGGTTGGATTCGGTATTCGTACCCCGCCATTTACAACGGGCGCGAAGTCAATGGCATCGAACTGAAATTTGAGCAAGGCAAGGTCGTGCACGCCAGCGCCAGCAAGAATCAAGACTTTTTGCTTCAGATGCTAGACAGTGATGCCGGAGCGCGTTATTTGGGCGAGTTTGCCATTGGCACAAATTATGGCATTACCCAATTTTCACGCGATACGCTGTTTGACGAAAAAATTGGCGGCACAATTCACCTAGCGGTTGGGGCGGGATATCCCGACACTGGCTCAAAAAATCATAGCGCCATTCATTGGGACATGATTACGGCCATGCACGATGGCAGCATTTTTGCCGATGGCATCGAGTTTTATCGCAACGGGCAATTTTTGATTTGAAATTTTGCCGATGCAACAAAAAAGCCGCTCAATGCTGAACATTGAGCGGCTTTTTTGTTGGTTAGTAATTTTTACCCCGTTCGTTGATACGAAGTCTTTCCATTGGAGCTGGTGTAACTGGTTGTGCCCGGTTTACCGCAATTGTTGCAGTAATTATAATTTTGGGTTACCTTTGGGGGGCAAGGGTTGTAGTTGCTGGTGTGCTTTATGGCTGGCGCGTGATGCACGTATTGGGGTGCGCCATAGCTTGCGTATGTGTCTGGGTAGCGCACATATTGGGTTGGATAGTAATGATCTGAGTAGTGAACTTGGGTGTAATCATAGACATAGTGGTGATTGCGCACGTAATAGTTATGTTGCACATGATACGCATGGTTCACGTCTTGATAGTGGTTCACTTCATAATAATAGTTGACGGTTTGGCTTGGCTCATAGACATTTTTAGCCGGATAATATTGATCAGCCCCTTGTTGCACCGTGCAGTTTTTGCAAGTGGGTTGATACGTTTGCGGTGGCTGAGCGGGTGGTTGATAAGCAGGCGGTTGAGCGGGCGGCTGATAGGCAGGCGGTTGTTGTGGTTGGTGTGGCTGTGGTTTTGGCGGGTTTGGCTTGACTGGGACTGGGGTGGGAGGTGGTTTGACAACCGCAGCAGCGGGGTCGGGCATAAACAGAATGACGGCAAATGCCGCAATTAAAGCCGAAACTAAGACAAAAAATTTATTTTTCACAGTTATTACCTCTATTTATAAAAATTACACAACTGTTCGCCCACGCTTAAGCCCTAATCACTCGATGCTCGTTCGCTGCAAACATAAATCCTAAACTTTAAATATTGTAAGAGGTTTGACGCTTTATTTCAATGAAATATTAAGAAGATGTTGCAAAGACTGTAAATAAAAATATCCATGCAAATAACATGGATTTTGGATTTCGCTTAATTTATGCCCATAATGTGGCAATAAAACATAGATTGACAATTTGGCCTTGTCTGAGCATTTTTTGCAAAATGTCGTGGCGTTTGCGCCAATTTCACCATTGCGCGTCAGATGGGCTAAATAAAAAAAACGGGGTTCGCAATACGCGAACCCCGTTTTTTTAACAGCAAAATGAGACTGTTAATTGCCCAATCGAATATGTGGAATATCCATCCCGGGTGCAACCGTGCTCAGGTAATAGCTTTGCCCGCTGGCATCTGTGGCATAGCGCCCAGTGTTGTAATTATAGGCGGGGGCGACATAACTTGGGGCCGAGTAAGCCGGTGCCGAATATGCAGGCGCTGAGTAAGCCGGTGCGCTGACGTTGTAATTGCTGCCGCCGCGTTCAGCCACATAAATCGCATTTGAGCGCGAGGTGGTGTAAACATAAGGCGATTGCGCCACTTTATTCACTTTTGAGCGACCATCTTCGCTGTACACAACCTGATACGTATCGGAATAAGCAATATATTGCTTTTCATAACCAAGATCATGGGTCACATACTTGTTGTCACGCACATAATAATTGTGCTTGACATAATAGTGATTATTCACATCCACCACATGATTTACATCTTGATAGTAATAATTGTTGATGGCGGGGTATTGAACCGTATAGCTTGAATAGGTCGTCTTGCCCCCCGGCTTTGTGGCTGCCGAGGCACTCTCTGGCATGAAGAAACCGAAAACAAACGCGGCAAAAAATGCAAAAATTGGGGCAAAAAACTTGACTTTCATGATGAATCTCCTTCGAAAAGCTAACAGCAAATCAACTTGTAGTGAATATTAGTGGTTTTTGAATGCCTTAATTGTATTTTCTTAATAAAAAAATGGCAATGGGGAAACGTTTCTGTTGTGCGAAGATTTTGCTTAATGTTTGCATCGAATTGAGAGATGTTGCAATGTTCGCCGCAGCCAAATCGGGTATGATGCCTAAACACATGGACATCTCTTCTTTTTTTAGCTA
The DNA here is from genome assembly GCA_018500105.2 of Anaerolineae bacterium. Classification (GTDB taxonomy): domain Bacteria; phylum Chloroflexota; class Anaerolineae; order J036; family Brachytrichaceae; genus AQU-03. The sequence goes on along the minus strand of JAHBAL020000341.1, from coordinate 8,007 downwards.
TTTGTTCTTATTTGGGGCCGCATTTATTGCGGGGGGGGTGAATGCCGTTGCGGGCGGTGGCACAATCTTTTCGTTTTCGGCCTTGTCGCTCTCGTTGCCAATGGTGAATGCCAACGCCACCAATGCCGCCGCATTGTGGCCCGGATCGCTGAGCAGTGCCTATGCCTACCGCAAAGAACTGAGTGGTAACAAAAAACTATTCTTCATCTTATTTGTTCCCACTGTGATCGGCGCTTTGTCGGGTGCGGTATTGCTGGTCAATACATCCGAGTCGCTTTTTCGGCGAATTGTGCCGTTTTTGGTGTTGTTTGCCCTATTTTTGTTTGCCTTCAAAGATCAAATCATGAAAGTGGTCCGTCAGGGCAAACCCATCCCCATCGTCAACGGCGAGCCAAAACTCTCGCCATTGGCGTATGTGTGGGGCGTTTGCTTCCAATTTTTTATCGCGCTATACGGTGGCTATTTTGGTGCAGGCATGGGCATTTTGTCGCTGTCGTCATACACATTAATGGGCTTGCGAGACATTCACAAAATGAACGCGCTCAAAAACCCGCTCGTCGTATTTATCAATTTGCTGGCGACGTTTTACTTTTTGGCCGATGGCAAAGTGGTTATTTCTTTGGCGATCTTGATGGGCATTGGCGCGTTGGTGGGCGGCTATGTGGCGGCGCGACTCTCAAAACGCATTAGCCAAAACGCGCTGCGCATGTTTGTCATTGTCATGGGGTTGGCGGTTACGGTGTGGCTGTTCTATCGTTCGTTGCCTTTTTGGCAATAGCGCATTTTCTCTTTACGCCGCGCCCAGCCGCTCAATTCGATCTAGTTCAATGGCACGCACACCCATGCGTGCCATTGCTTTTTCTAAATGAATGAGTGACGCAAACCGCGCATCTTGCGTCAACCCTTTGCGGTAACGCGCATAAATTTGCTGCAAAATTATCCCGATTTTGAACAACCCAAAAGCGTAGTAAAACACCAAATTGGGCACATCGCGTCCGCTGCGTTCGGCATAACGATCTACCACTGCTTGGCGCGTCAAATTACCGGGCAAATGTGTGATGCTGAATTGGCGCAATGCCATCGGATCATCGTCGTTGGCCCAGTATCCCAAACTTGTGCCGAGATCCATCAACGGGTCGCCAATGGTCGTCATTTCCCAATCCAACACCGCTACAATTTCAGACAACCGATTGGGATTTAGCACCACGTTGTCATATTTGTAATCGTTGTGAATGAGTGCCGCGCTTGCTTGGGGTGGCATGTGCGCTGGCAACCACGCCGCTAGCGCATTCATATCGGGCAGTTCGTCGGTTTGCGCGGCTTGATAGCGTTTGGCCCAGCCCTGCACTTGTCGCTCGACATAGCCGACTGGGTTGCCCAAATCGCCCAAGCCTGCTGCCGCATAATCCACCTGATGCAACTCGACCAGCGTATCTACCAAAGCCGTACTCATTTGGCGAAATTGGTCTGGGCTGGGGCTAAACCCCTTGGGCAAGCGCGACCGCACGATCAAGCCATGCACCCGCTCCATCACGTAAAAAGGCGCACCCAGCACATTGACATCATCGCAATACACCAACGGTTTAGGGGCTTTGGGGTAACTTTTGCTCAAACCGCTCAAAATGCGATATTCGCGGTGCATGTCGTGCCCGCCCTTCACATTGGCCCCAAATGGCGGACGACGTAAAACGTATTCATATTCACCAAAACGCAAAAAATAGGTTAAATTTGAAAAACCGCTCGGAAATTGCTGAATGTCAAATGCTGCATTTTGAGCGATTTTGGGCAAAAAAGGCCGTAAATAGGCTTCTAATGCACCTTTATTCAATTCTTCGCCTTGGCGAATTTGGGTGGGTTGGTCAATCATGCACTTAACCTCTAATCTTAATCTCGGATATGAACGCCGTATTTCTTCAGCTCTTGGCGAGCCACCACATTTTTATGCACCTCGTCGGCCCCGTCATAAATGCGTGCGCCGCGCTCATGGCGATACCACCACGCCAGCGGGGTGTCGTCGGTGATGCCGAGCGCCCCATGCGCCTGAATGGCGCGGTCGAGGGTTTGTTGCAGCCCCCCTGCCACAAAATACTTGATGGTCGAGATCTCGATGCGGGCGGCGTGTGCGCCTTTGTGCTCGATTTTGTGCGCCGCGTCCATCACCATAAAACGGGCGGCGTTAATATTTGCACGGCTTTCGGCGATCCAATGCTGCACCGCTTGGCGCGAACCGAGCATCGTGCCGGGTGCTAACTCGCGGCTGGCGGCGTGGCGGCACATCAGCTCAAGCGCCCGCTCGCAAATGCCAATCCAGCGCATACAATGGTGAATGCGTCCGGGGCCGAGCCGATCTTGCGCCAAGGCAAACCCTGCGCCTTCGCCACCGATGCGATTGCTTTGCGGCACGCGGCAATTGTCAAATCGCACTTCGGCATGGCTGGCCCAGTCTTCGCCCGCCTCACCCATAATTTTGATATTGCGAACCAACTTGAAGCCCGGCGTATCGAGTGGCACAATGATTTGGCTGGCACGCAAATGTGGTTGCGCGTCGGGGTTGGTGACGGCCATCACGATAGTGAAAGCAGCGCCATCGGCGGCGGTGGTAAACCATTTATGCCCATTGATGACATAGTCATCGCCGTCTTTGACCGCACTTGTGTCGAGCCAAACGGGGTTGCTGCCCGCGTGTTCGGGTTCGGTCATGGCAAAACAACTGCGAATTTCGCCCGCGGCCAAAGGCCGCAGCCAACGCGATCTTTGCTCGGCATTGCCGTGCATGTGCAGCAATTCCATATTGCCGACATCGGGCGCTTGGCAATTAAACGTGTAATGCCCGATGGGCGTGCGTCCCAATTCTTCGCTGATGGCGGCAAATTCGGTGAGCGGCATGCCTTGTCCGCCGTAATCGTGCGGCAAAGGCGGCAGCCACCACCCGCGTCGTTGCACTTCGCTGCGCAATGTGCGTAATTTGGGCAAAATCGCGCCAAAACTGTCTTGTAGAAAAGTTGGCTCGAGTGGAATTAGCTCGGAATTAACGAAACTTCGGAGGTCTGCGAGAGAAATGCTCATGATTGATATGTTTGTAAATAAGCGTCAAATAACGCCAATGCTTGCGGAAAGGTGCGCACCCCATAGCCGATGCGTAAATGGCGCTCGCCCCAACCAAATTTTGAACTGGCGGCGATCAACACGCCGGTTTCGGCCAATAGCGCTTGGCTCAGGTCGTCGCTTGTGCCGTCGCCCAGCCAACGCGGAAAGGCAACCACGCCATCGGCGGGGGCGTGCCACGCCAATACATGGCGATGGTTTTGCATAAATTGCTGCAATTGTGTCAATTGGGCGCGGGCAATGGCTTCATTGCGGGCGAAGATTTTTGCGGTGTGGCGCAGGGCCAAACTGGTCAAAAATTCATTCGGTGTGCCAAGATAGCCATTGAAATGCAGCCGCATGTGCGCCAACAGATTCATGCAGCCGCGATTGTGCGACGCCACCCAGCCCACGCGCAAGCCGGGCAAGCCCCAAGCCTTCGACATGGTATTAAACACGATTGCATCGGGCGATAAATCGGCAAATGAGGGCAAAAGTTGATCGGCGGGCGTGGTGACTGACAACCCGCGATAAACCTCATCCACCACCAAAATTGTGCCAGCCGCGTTTGCCATGTTAATCAGGCGCTGCGCGTAGGCGGCGTCGGGCATAAAGCCGGTCGGGTTGTGCGGGAAATTGACCACCAATAAACGCGGGTTTTGGCGCAGCAATTCGTCCAATTCGTCGAGCGAAGGCTGCCATGCTGCGGTCTCGCTGGCTCGCCAATACAGCAATTGCGCCCCGCGCCATTCGGCGATCGAGGCCAGTGATTCATAGCTTGGCACATGCACAATGACCTTGTCGCCGGGGTTGACCAAGCTGCTAAACAGCGACACAATTGCGTCGTCGCTGCCGCTGGTGGTGATGACTTCATCGGGCGCGATGCTGCGATACACCGAGGTGATGTGCTGGCGCAAGGCTTCGCCGCCGTTCATTTTGGTGTAGGCTGTGCTGATGTGCGATAGCTGCTCAAGCGCGTCGGGTTCAAACGCCAGCAATTCGGCCATCGGCAGCGGGTCGCAATACGACGGGCTAAGGCCGAATTTGGCATTTTGGGCGTTTTTGGCGTTAAAAAACTGCTTTAGCGGAAAATCGCGGATATTGGGCGGCGGCAAAAATTGGCTTTTCATTGGTTTATCGCGTCTAAGTTCACGTCGTCATCTCCCACAATTTTAGTGGGCTGAGCGGCACTTCAAGCAATTCTAACCCCGGCAAGTTTAGTGCGTCTTCGATGGCTTGGGCAAATAATGGCCCAACAGGAATAGCGCCGGCCTCGCCCGCGCCCTTGATGCCGAGCGGGTTGAGTGGCGACGGCGTGACCGTGTGCGCCAAATCCATGCGTGGCACGTCTAGCGCCGTCGGCAGCAAATAGTCCATCAACGAGCCGTTGAGCAATTGCCCATTTTCGTCAAATTTCAATTCTTCGTAAAACGCATTCCCGATGCCTTGTGCCACCCCGCCATGAATTTGCCCATCGAGAATGAGCGGGTTAATGACTTCGCCGCAGTCATGCACCACCACATATTTTTTCACCTCAATCATCATGGTTTCGGGGTCTACCTCAACAATCATGGCATGGACACCGCTGGCGGTTGCGCCGCGAGGTGGGCCAAAATAGTTGGTGGCCTCTAGCCCCGGCTCGGTGCCGGGCTTAACTGCGCCACGCATCGGGTTCGCCATTTGCGCCAATTGACCTAATTTCAGGCTGCGGCTCGGCACACCTTTTATGCTCACAACGCCATTGTCAATGTCGAGATCGTCTTCGGCACATTCAAAATGTTGGGCGGCGTTGCGCAAAATTTTGCGCCGCACATCTTTGGCGGCCTCGTTAATGGCATTGCCTGCCACCACTGCACCTCGGCTGGCAAATGTGCCTGCGCCCCAATAAAATTGGTCGGTGTCGCCCGTCACCACGTCAATCTGTCTCACATCCACCCCCACTTGGTCGGCCACAATTTGGGCAAAGCTGGTGAAATGGCCTTGGCCTTGTGTGCCGACGCCTGTTGCCACATTAACGCGCCCGCTGCTTTGCACCTGCACCCGCGCCCCTTCATATGGGCCGATGCCCGTGCCTTCGACATAGCACACCACGCCCAGCCCGACCTGTTTGCCTTGTGCCCGCAAACGCGGCTGTTCTTCGCCGATAAATTGTTCGTAGCCGATCAGAGCGAGGGCTTTGTCTAAAATGGGGCCGTAGTTGCCGCTGTCATATTCGAGCGGCGCAAAATCTTGATAGATGATTTCGTTGTTGTATGGAAAAGCGTCGGGCGGGATGAAGTTGCGGCGGCGAATCTCGGCCCGATCCAGACCCAATTCACGGGCGGCGAGATCGAGCAGGCGCTCCATCACAAAAATGCCATGTTGTCGCCCTGCCCCGCGATACGGCGTGACGATGGGCTTGTTGGTGAACATGGCCGTAAATTCGCTGTCGTAATTGGGCACATGGTAAATGCTGAGCAAGGTGCATTGGCTATTAAGCGGAACCGTCAGTCCATATGGGTCATACGCGCCCGTGTCGTGGATAAACCGATCCCAAATGCCCAAAATTTTGCCATCTTTGCTCAGCGCCATTTCGGCCTCATGGGTTTGAGCGCGTTCGTGCGTCATCGCTACAAAATTTTCGTTGCGGTCTTCGATCCACTTAACCGGGCGATTAAGTTGCATGGCAGCCCAAGGAATGACGACTTCCTCAGGGTAAAACATCATGATTTTGGGGCCAAACCCGCCGCCGATAAACGGCGCAATCACCCGCACTTGACGTTCATTTAGCCCCAACATCGCCGCCAAGCCGTTGCGAATAACAACCGGTGCTTGGGTGGTGTCCCAGATTGTTAATTTACCGGCCCGCGCTTCCCAGTGTGCCACCACGCCGCGTGTCTCCATTGGGGCGGCTGTGCCATGATCATAATAAAACTTGCGACGAATGACGACATCAGCCTTGGCTTTGGCGCTGGCGTAATCGCCTTTGCGCTGATGCACCCGCGCTGCAACATTGCTGTCGAGGTCGTCATGTACAAGGCTGACAGGCGGCTGATCGAGATCGGCGATGGCTTTCGGCTCAATCACCGCCGGCAAAATGTCGAAATCAACCACAATATCGGCCAGCGCGTCTTCGGCGATATAGCGGCTGGCCGCGATGACCAACGCGATTGGCTCGCCCACATGGCGCACTTTGTCTTTGGCGAATGGCACTTGGGTGCGCTGATTGAACACGCTGCCCGCCACTGGCGGCGGCGGCACAAGCAATGGGCCGGGCTGCCAATAGTCGCCGAGGTCATGGGCGGTGTAAACGGCGATCACGCCTTCGCGCTGTTTTGCGGCGCTGGTATCTATGCTGAGAATGCGGGCATGGGCGTGTGGGCTGCGCAAAAAGGCAGCATGGCTCATGCCGTGTATTTCAACGTCGTCTACAAATAAGGCTTGCCCTGTCAGCAAGCGTGGGTCTTCGTTGCGTTTGATCGGAGAGCCGAAGGTGCGTGTGGTCATGGCAAGAGTGTAGCATATATATTATTGGCTCGTAACAAACAAAATGACGGCTAAGACGAATAATGCCAGCGCCACCCAGCGCATCATGCCTGCCAGAGCGAGACGTTGCCCGTGCTGCGCGTGGGCGACTGTACCTCTGGCTAAATCTTGGGCGTTGCTGGGGCGCACGCCCATCACATTGCCCAGCCACCACGCACGGGCGCAATAGGCATATTGCCCAATTTCACTGGCGCGGATAATGCGGCGTTTTGGCATAGGGGAATTGAGTGAATGATTGAATGGGTGAATGGGTGAATTCACTCATTTTTTCGCAGGGCACTGGCGACGAGTAAGACCATGATGATCCACACGGTGTCGGCGACGAGCAAATGCACGATTTGTAGCCAGATCGGGGTGAGCAATCCCAAGTTGATTGTGCCGACCCCAAGCTGAATAAACATGGCACGCGGCAAAATGGTGGCAAGTTGGTCGGTCGTTGCGTCATTGCGCAATTTGGCAAATTGGCGGGTGGCGTAAATGACAAACAGCCAAAATGCGATGGCGATGACGGGGTGCAGCCAACGCATTTGCACAGTGATGTGGGCCGTATCTTTAAAATCTTCGAGCAAGCCTTCGAGGAGTGTGCGCGATGGGAAAAGGGTGTCGGCCAAGGCCGTAATTGCGCCCGAAATGCCGAGCAGCCCCATGCCGACTAACATGATGATCGCTAACCTCAAGACTTTCCCTTGATTTTGGGTCTGAATGCGTGGCCCGCCCGACGCCCACCACGCCGTCAGCACAAGGGTGGCGAGTAGCAAAAGCGTGTTAATTTGATGCGTCACCATCGCAAAAACGCGATAAATGGATTGATCGGTCCCCACCAGCCGAAAGAGCACCAGCCCAGCGCCGACAAGCGACTCGATGATGATGAAAATAAACGACCAGCGCGCACCTGTCCGCACCGTGTGGCCGTTGGGGTAAATGCGCCGCGCCCCGATCAGTTGGGCGATGACAAGCAATAAAGCGATGCCACTGGTGGCCCGATGAAAGAACTCAATCGCAGTTGATTGTTTTGCCGCCGTCGGGATAATTTCTTGGTGACAAAGCGGCCAATGATCGCCACAGCCATCGCCCGACCCGCTGGCCCGCACATAGGCCCCCCACAAAATCACCAAAATATTAAATGCAACAACGACCCACGCAAAGTATGCAAAGCGCTTAGATTTCATATTTAAAAGTATAAAGGACATTAGCGGCTAGAAACTCATGTTCATAAGTGCTTTTCATAATAGTGTAGTGGCAAACAAAATAGATCTTGCATATTTACCTGCCAATTTTTAGATGTGTACAAGCCAAAATATTTGCGAGTGCCGCGCCCGCACGGGGATCAATCCCCGCGCTATATAGCAACGCCCGTTACACGGGCTAATTTTGCAGCCCACGCAGTGGGCGTTGTTA
>JAHBAL020000433.1 GCA_018500105.2 Anaerolineae bacterium | reverse complement strand
TCGCCACAAAGAACACAAAGATCACAAAGAAAAGAAAGGTTTACCAATGCAAATCTTTGAGTTCTTTGTGCGCTTTGTGGTAAAAATCAAACTTTCGCGGAAGTCCTAAGCTTTAGAGCTTAGTTTTCAGTCCTTTTGTCGTTGGTGTTTAGCTCAAGGCTCATGTCTCATGGCTTCTCATGCCTCACGGCTTCAATGGTAAAATTCAGAACAAACTTTCTATGAGCGACGAACCAATTACCAACAGCGGCAACAACTACGATGCAGGGCAAATTCAGGTCTTGGAAGGCCTTGATGCCGTGCGCAAGCGACCGGGCATGTATGTCGGTGGAACCGACAGCAAAGCCATGCACCATTTGGTATACGAAGTGGTGGACAACAGTGTGGACGAAGTGTTGGCCGGTGTTTGTAATCGTATCGAAATTACCATTCACGCCGACGAAAGCGTGACGGTGCGCGACAATGGTCGCGGGATTCCAACTGCCATTCACCCCACTTTTCGTAACAAGGCGGGCGACAAAATCAGCACGCTCGAAGTGGTCATGACCAACTTGCACGCGGGCGGCAAATTTGGCAGCGGGGCGTATACCGTTTCGGGCGGTTTGCACGGTGTGGGTGTTAAGGCCGTGAATGCGCTATCCACGTCACTGACTGCCGAAGTTCGGCGCGAAGGCCAAATTTTTCGCCAAAGCTACAAAGAAGGCAAGCCCCTCTCGAAGGTGGAAGTGGTTGGCACAACCCGCCCCGATGATACGGGCACGCAAATCACCTTCTTGCGTGACACCATTATTTTTGTCGAAGATAACGCTTTTAAGTGGGATACCTTGGTGCAGCGTTTCCGCGAAATGGCTTTTATTACACGCGGGGTAACGATCAAGTTTAAAGACGAGCGCGAAGAGGGCGAGGGCAATATTTCGGGCGGGCGCGAAATGACATTTTATTTTGAAGATGGCATTAGCGCATTTGTGTTGTATCTTAACCGCAACAAAGAAAAGCTGCACAGCGTGATCAGCGCCGAGAAAAAGGTGGGCAATATTGGCGTGGAATTTGCCATGCAATATACCGATGCGACGGCGCAAAGTGAATATTATTTCGCCAATACCATCAATACGCCAGATGGTGGCACGCACCAAAGCGGCTTTCGCAGCGCCGTCACCCGCTCGCTTAATGATTACGCCCGCAAAGCCAATATTTTGAAGGAAAAAGATGGCAACCTCGACAGCAAAGATACGCTCGAAGGTTTGACCGCCATTGTTAGCATCAAACACCCCGAACCGCAATTTGAAAGCCAAACCAAGGTGAAGTTGATGAACACCGACGCGAAAACTGCGGTGGAGCAAGTGGTGCGCGAATCATTGATGCAGTTTTTGGAGGAAAACCCGCGTGAGGCCAAGCAAATCATTGACAAATGTTTGCTTAGCCAGCGTGCGCGTGAGGCCGCCAAGGCCGCCAGCGAATTGGTGCGCCGCAAGAGTGCGCTTGAAAGCGGCACATTGCCGGGCAAATTGGCCGATTGTTCGGAGCGTGATCCGGCCAAATGCGAGATTTTCATCGTCGAAGGCGATTCGGCAGGTGGGTGTTTTGACGGTGACACCTTGGTCGCGTTGGCTGATGGACGCAACTTGAGTTTTAAAGAGATTGTTGCTGAGCAAGCCGCCGGGCAAACTCATTTTTGTTACACCATTCGTAAGGATGGTAAGGTTGGGTTAGAACGTGTCATTAATGCCCGCATGACGAAACGTGATGCGCAAGTGATTAAGCTGACATTGGATAACGGCGAGGAAATTGTTTGTACGCCAGATCATCGTTTTATGTTGCGAAATGGTGAATATAAGGCAGCCGAAAATTTGACGACGCAAGATTCGTTAATGCCACTACGTCGCAAAGCATCAAGCAAGCAAGAAAAGGGCATCACCATTAATGACTATGAAATGGTTTGGGATCCTTATTCTGAGAAATGGTTGTTTACGCATATGTTGGCAGATTGGTATAACCGTTGGCAGCATGTTTATACCAAATCAGATGGCGATCACTGCCATCATGTTGATTTTAATAAGCGCAACAATAATCCGACCAATCTGCAACGATTGCCCAAAGCAGATCATCTGGCATTACATCGCGCCCATGTCAGCAAAACGCTTCATCAACCCAATGTGTTTGCAAAACTGCGCCAACTTAAAACCACTCTCGCTTTTCGCAAAGCCCAGAGTGATCGCATGAAGCAGCCAGAAACGCGCAAAATTTTGTCATCCAATGCCAAATCACAATGGCAAGATCAAACTTATAAAACCTACATGGGCGAAAAATGGCAAGCTTTTTATAAGGCAAATAAAGCGTATCAAGAACAAAACCAACGACAATTAGACCAAGCTCAAAGAGATTATTGGGGTGTGCCTGAAAATCGAGATAAACAGGCAGATCGAGTAAAGAAAATTTTTGAGACACAGCCAGCATTAAAAAAGAGTTTGTCTGAAAAAGCCAAATTACAATGGCAAAATGACGATTTGTTGCTTTGGCGACGTGAGCAAACCAGCAAACAATGGACACCTGAGTTTCGGGCACAGCGGCAACAAACTTTGCGGCATACTTACTATCAAAAGACACTAGCCACATTAAAGCAGTTTGAGCATCAAGGTGTGATTGACCTAGCCGGATATGATGCACTGCGCTGCCAAACAAAAGACAAGTCTGTATTGCGTTTTGATACGTTCTGTGCGCGTTATTTCGATGGTGATACGCGACGGGCAACCGAAACGGTTGAAAATTACAATCACAAGATTGTCAAAATTGAGTGGCAAAACGAAAAACGTGATGTTTATGACATTGAAGTTCCCGGCACGCATAACTTTGCGTTAGCCAGCGGTGTATTTGTGCATAATAGCGCCAAACAAGGCCGTGACCGCCATTTCCAAGCCATTTTGCCGTTGTTTGGCAAAATTATGAACACCGAGCGGGCGCGGCTCGACAAAATTTTGCAAAGTGATGCCATCAAGGCGCTCGTCAGCGCAGTTGGCACGGGCATCGGCGAAGGCTTCAATATTGAAAATCGGCGCTATGACCGCATTGTGTTGATGGCCGATGCCGACGTTGACGGCAGCCATATTCGCACCCTGTTGCTCACCTTTTTCTTTCGCTATATGCAGCCGCTGGTCGAGCGCGGGCATTTGTATATCGCCCAACCGCCTCTTTACCGCATCGAGGCCAAACGCGGCAAAGAGGTGCGCTATGCCTATAGTGATAGCGAGCGCGACGGCGTGATGAATGAACTAAAGAAGAAGGGCCTCGATACGGCGAACACAGCGCAAGTGGTGGTTCAGCGCTTTAAAGGCTTGGGCGAAATGAACGCCGAGCAATTGTGGGACACGACGATGGACCCAACCAAACGCACCATGCTCAAGGTGACGGTTGAAGATGCCGCCGAAGCCGACCGCACTTTCGATATGCTGATGGGCAACGCCGTTCCCCCGCGCCGCGCCTTCATCACCCGCCACGCCAAAGAAGTGAAGAATTTGGATGTTTAAGAGTGGAAAGTGCAAAGTGCAAAGTGGAAAGTAAAAGTTGTTTTCCACTTTCTACTTTCCACTTTCTACTTTCTACTTTGCACTTTGCACTTTCCTCCCTCCC
>JAHBAL020000434.1 GCA_018500105.2 Anaerolineae bacterium | reverse complement strand
AGATGTGTATAAGAGACAGGGTTGGCTTAACCTTAGAAAAAAATCTTCGACACCGCCGGGCGTAAAGAAAACCAGAAAACGTACCGGTTTGCCGCCCAGCACTTGCCAGCGATGCGGCACATTGCGCGGCAAGAACACAAAACTACCTACCCCAGCATAAAATTGCTGATCACCAATGCCGACCAACATTTCGCCATCTAGGATGTAATATGCTTCATCTTCGTTTTCATGAAAATGCGGGGGTGGTTCGCCACCCGGTGCGGCCAGATCTTCGATCACAGTGAATGCCCCATTTGTTTGTGCATGGGTTGCTTTTAGGGTGATGCGCTCGCCCATTGCCCAAATTGCTTGGCCCTCATCACGGGCAAGCACATAACCTTGCGTAGTTGCTTGATTCATATAAAAATCTCCTTTAACTATGTTGCGTAATACAATTTGCTAACGCACGTTACGCATCAAACAAATTAAAAATCTGAGCCTGCGCAACGTCAGTTAACAAACATCATAGCAACCCGACCCGCCAAATACTATCCCAGAATTAGGGGATGTTTTATCGCTGCGCAATTCGATATAATATTCAAGAGGGCCTAATGAAGGATCATTTGCGCCGCCAAATGGGGGTCAAGAGAATATCATGCGATCAGAATTTGCGCTTCGCCATGCCGAACAAGAGATCGTGGGCTTATGCCACAGCGGTTTGGATTCGGTTACATTGCGTCGTGCTGTCATGCGAACGCTAAAGAAAGTGATGCCTTTTGATGCTTGGTGTATGGGTAGCATTGACCCAGACACCTTGCTCATTACCAGCGAAGTTTCAGAAGGTATTCCCAATTTTGTCTTTGCACGAGCAGCCGAGAACGAATATTTGGTAACCGATGTCAACAAATTTAATGCACTTGCACGCAGTAACACACGCACTGGGGTGCTGAGCCAAGCCACAAACAATATGCCGCAATCGAGTCATCGCTATGGGCATGTCATGGCTACCGTTGGTGCGGTCCATGAATTGCGGGCTGCGTTTGTGTCCGGCCATGAATGTTGGGGAGGGGTGACGATTTTGCGAACCCCTGAGTTGCCAGATTTCAGTGCCGATGAAGCGAAATTACTCTCGCGGTTGTCAAGCCAACTGGGGCAGGCTTTTCGTTTGGCATTGCTAGTAGACCAAAGTGCAAACCCAATTCATGACAAGGGTTTGGGGCTGATTGTATTGGGCGAAAATGGGCAGTTAGAAGGCATCAATTCATCGGCGCAAGCTTGGTTGTCTGACCTAGTTGAGCCGGGTTTTCGGGTTCCTGAGGGTTGGCTGCCCGCGCCCATTCATGAAGTGGCGATGCGGGCACGGGCGATTGCGAGCATGCTTGGTGAGGGTATATCACCCAATGATGCCCAAGCACGATTGCGTATGCGCACTTATTCTGGGCAATGGGTGACGTTGCATGGCTCGCATGTCATTGGCACAAAACCGGGTGCTAGCCAAACCGCTGTGATCATCGAGCGTGCGCATTCATCACAGATTGCTGGCTTGTTAATGTTGGCTTATGAACTCACTAATCGAGAACGTGAAGTGCTGCAAGGCGTTTTGAAAGGGCTGGTAACTAAAGAGATGGCACATGTGTTGCATATGTCAAGCAATACCGTGCAAGATCACCTCAAGTCTATTTTTGATAAAGTAGGCGTGCATAGCCGAGGCGAACTCATTGCGCGGGTGCTGGGCGAACATTATTTTCAGCATTTCGGGGCGTAGCTGATTTTTAGTGTCTGCCACCCATCGCACTAATTGGATCACCCGGCAAACATAGTTTGTCTTTCATGTTTAATTGGGTGATCTGCATCGCTAATTTCTTAAATCTCAAGCATAGCTTATTTTCAAAATGTGGAACAATTACTGATGATGGAATAATGAGCGCATTTAGCGAACCGAATATCGAATAAATCATCTAAATGACGACTCAAAAATACGATTACATCATCATCGGCGGCGGCTCGGCGGGCTGTGTGCTGGCCAATCGTCTGAGCGCCAACCCAAACAATAAGGTGCTGGTGCTTGAGGCGGGCCGCCCCGATTACATCTGGGATATCTTCATCCATATGCCGTCGGGCTTGGCTTACCCGATCAACAGCCAATTTTACGACTGGCGCTACCGCTCAGAGCCAGAGCCACATATGCACAACCGCCAGATTTACCACGCACGCGGCAAAGTGTTGGGCGGGTCAAGCAGCATTAACGGCATGATTTTTCAGCGCGGCAATGCAATGGATTACGAGCGCTGGGCTGCCGATGACGGCATGGCACATTGGGATTATGCTCATTGCTTGCCCTATTTCAAACGCATGGAGACGTGTTTGGCGGGCGGCGACGAGTGGCGCGGCGACGCTGGCCCATTGGGGCTAGAGCGCGGCCCAGCCACCAACCCATTATTTGCCGCCTTTTTCGACGCGGTGCAACAGGCCGGTTACCCGCTGACCAAAGACGTAAATGGCTACCAACAAGAGGGATTCGCCAAATTTGACCGCAATATTCGCAATGGCCGCCGCCTCAGCGCGGCGCGGGCCTATTTGCACCCGGTGATGCAGCGCCCCAATCTCAAGGTAGTGACGCGGGCGTTTACCAGCAAAATTTTGTTTGAGGGCAAACGCGCCGTTGGGGTGCAATATAAACACGGCGGAACAACCAAGCGTGTGTATGGCAACGAGATCATTTGTTGTAGCGGCGCGATCAATTCGCCGCAACTGCTGCAAGTATCGGGCGTAGGCAACGCCGACGAATTACGCAAGCTCGGCGTTGAGGTTGTGCATCATTTGCCGGGCGTGGGCGAAAATCTGCAAGATCATCTCGAAGTTTATATACAGTATGCGTGCCGCCAGCCGGTATCGTTGCAACCCGCGTTAAAGTGGTATAACAAGCCGATGGTCGGATTGCAGTGGCTGTTGTTTCGCACGGGGGTGGCGGCGTCCAACCATTTCGAGGCGGGCGGGGTTTTTTGCAGCAAAGACGCAGTGGGTTATCCCAAAACCACGTTTCACTTTTTACCTTTGGCTATTCGCTATGATGGCACATCGCCAAAAGGCGGGCATGGGTATCAGGTGCATGTCGGGCCGATGTATTCAGACGCACGCGGCAGCATTAAAATAAAATCTGCCGATATCGGCGTGCATCCAGCCATGCGTTTCAATTATTTATCAACCGATCAAGATCGCCGCGAATGGGTGGAGGCGGTGCGTTGTTCGCGCCACATCCTCAATCAGCCCGCATTTGAGCCATTTAGCGGTGGCGAGATTTCGCCGGGGCCACAAGTCGAGACCGATGAGCAAATTTTGGATTGGGTGCGCCACGACGCCGAAACCGCGCTGCATCCGTCCTGCACCTGCAAAATGGGGGTTGACGCGATGTCGGTGCTAGACCCTACTTCGATGCAGGTTCATGGCTTGACAGGGCTGCGCGTGGTGGATGCCTCAGCCATGCCCTACGTCACCAACGGCAATATTTATGCGCCGGTGATGATGTTGGCCGAGAAAGCCGCCGATCTAATCTTGGGCAATACGCCTTTAGCGCCGTCAAATGCGCCATTTTAAAAGCACAAATAGACTCATGAGTCACGATTCATGGTTCAACTAATAAACCAAACAACTACAAAGGAACCCAATAACCCCCCCACCCGCCTCACCTGCCCCACGACGGGCCAAACGCAGCGAAGGCCGCCAACGCGGCTCTGGCTTTAAATTTGCCGACCGCATTACCCCCATTGACAATAAACTCACACCGATGCGGGTGCTGGATGATGATGGCATCGCCAAAATTCACGCCGCCTCGATGCGTTTGATGAAAGATACCGGCATTTTGATCGTTGATTACCCGGCAGCGGCAGAAACATTTCGCCAAAATGGGGCCAAAGTCGAGCCATATCGAGATGGGCTGTTGGTAAAAATGGACGAGGACACGCTGATGCACTTTGTGCGCAAAGCGCCATCAACATTCACCCAGTTGGCCCGCAACCCAGCCAAAAATGTGCCGATTGGCGGCAAACATACCATTTTTGCGCCCATTTATGGCCCGCCGTTTGTCATTGATATGGATCGCGGGCGGCGTGAAGGCACGATTGAGGATTTTCAAAATTTCAGCAAACTGGCCTACATGAGCGAGCATATGCACCACAATGGCGGCACATTAGTCGAGCCGAACGACGTGGATGTGAAAGAGCGACACCTCGATATGCTGATGGCGCATATTTTGTATAGCGACAAAGCCTTTATGGGCAGCGTAACGCACAAAGAGAATGCCCGCGACACGGTGTTGATGAGCGAAATTTTGTTTGGCGCAGAAGCCATTCGCAAGCAACCGGCCACGCTGTCGCTGCTCAATGCGTCCAGCCCATTGCGTTTCGACGACCGCATGTTCGGAGCGCTTGAGGTGTATGCTTTGGCAAATCAGGCCGTGTTGGTCACGCCATTTTTGATCGCGGGGGCGATGTCGCCCGTGAGCTTGGCAGCCACGCTGGCGCAGCAAAATGTTGAGGCGTTGTTTGGCATTTGTTACGCCCAAATGCTCAACGCAGGCACGCCGTGTATTTACGGCTCGTTTTTGTCAAATATTGATTTGCGCAGCGGCGCACCGTGCTTTGGCACACCCGAAGCCAACCTCGCATTGTATGGCGGCGCACAAATGGCGCGATCTTACAAGCTGCCCTATCGCAGCGGCGGCAATTTCACCGCCAGCCGTATTCCGGATGCCCAAGCTGGTTACGAAAGCGCCAATACGTTTATGGCGACGGTGCAAGGCGGGGTCAATTTTGTG
>JAHBAL020000284.1 GCA_018500105.2 Anaerolineae bacterium | reverse complement strand
TCAACAGACTGCGCAAAGACATGGGCGAATCGGGATTCGATGCGGCTTGCCCCGTTGCATGGTTTTTCGCGTCAAATGCATGAGCAAGCAAAACAAGCGCTCTCAGGCCAAGATTTAGGCCATAGACCTAAGACTACCCTGCCAGCCTTGCAACAACCTTACAACCAGCACAATGATAGATACATAGACTATAGGCAGGAGATTAAACCATGTCACACATTGCCGCGATATTAAGCACAACGATACTTTTAGCGACTCAGTCCGTCGCTAATTTTGCACCTCCAACCACGACGCGCGAGGTGCTTGCTGCCCCACCTGCCAAAAGAACCATTATGTTTTCGGGCCACGAATGGGAAGTGACCGAAGGATATGGCGCACCTCATGCCACCGATTGGGCTTCGCAAAATGTTTGGGTGGATGACCAAGGCCAATTACACCTCAAACTCACCTACCGCGATGACAAATGGCAAGGGGCGCAGGTGATGAGCAAAAACAAACTGGGCTTTGGCGGCTATCAATTTCAGGTCACCGGCCCACTCGACAAACTTGACCCCAACGTGGTATTTGGCATTTTCAATTATGAAGGGCACAACCCAAGTGTCTTCGGCACCAACGAAATTGACATCGAGTTTGGCAAATGGGGCTACGACAACGTTCCGCCCGGCAGCTATACCATTTGGCCCAACACCCCAAAGCTAAAAAATCGCACGAAGCCGTTTTCGTTCAAACTCAAAGGGCTTGAGAGCACGCATCGGTTTCGCTGGTCACGTCGCTTCGTCTATTATCAGAGCCTCAATGGGCATCGCAACGACAGCAATGAGCAATTTGCCAGTTGGTGGTTTCAGCCCACCACCACCACCGCCCAAACTTACATCCCCCAGCAACCGCTCAATCTCTACATGAACTTGTGGGCCTACAAAGGCCGCCCGCCCAAAGATGGCAAAGAATGCGAGATCATTATCAAGAGTTTTAAGTATACGCCGGGCTAAAAAAGTGCTAAGTGCTAAGTGCTAAGTGCTAAGTGCTAAGTAAAGAATGTTGATTGCAAGCTATTTTTACTTAGGCCATTTAGCGAAAATAAATGAGCGATTGAAAATCTTAGCGGACAGCAAAATTCTATATGCCGCACTCGCACGGGGATCAATCCCCGCGCTACATAACAACGCCCACTAAGTGGGCTGCAAACTCAGCCAGTATAACCGGCGTTGTTATATAGAACGGCGATTGATCGCTGTTCTCATTCTGTCATTTATTTCAACGCAATAGCCTTAGCACTTAGCACTTTGCACTTAAAAAAACATGGGCGTCATTTGTTGCGCTTCAACAAGGGATTGCATTTGGGCGGTGCTCGGGGTGGGCAATTCGCCGTTGGTGAATCGCTCGGCGGCAGACAATACTTTGGGCAACAGCGCAATATCGCCAGCCGTGTTAAGAAACACGCCGGGCCGTGACAACACCCAAGCCACCGCGAGGTCAATATCGGCTTGCGCTTCGAGCGGCTCATACCATGTGGCGTGGGTGCGTGTGTCGCCGGTATAGCGGCGGCGCGTGATGCTCTTGATGGTCTGCACGGCGGCGTTGCTGCGTTGGCAAGCCGCAAACACCTGCTCAAACCCCATCGCATACAGCGGGTTTTGCATCATCAAATAATTGTAGGGCAGCAGCACCGAGTCGAAATCGAAGGCCGCGAGGCTGCGCTCGTGCATCCCCGCCACCCGCACCTCGTGGCCGGTCACGCCGATGAAGCGCACCAAACCCTGCGCCTTGGCCTCGAGACACGCCTCTAACGCCCCACCCGGCCCCATCGCCACTTGCCAATCATCAGGGTTGTTTAGGTTGTGCAATTGAATCAGGTCAACCTGATCGGTTTGCAAGCGGTCAAGCGAGCGGCGAAACTCGTCCCACGCCGCGCCTTTGCGGCGTTCGCCGGTCTTGGTTGCCAGAAAGAAATAATTGCGGTAGCGCTTCATCCAAGGCCCCAGCCGCAATTCAGAATCGCCATAACTGGCGGCGGTGTCAATGTGATTGACGCCGTGCGACATCAGCAAATCCATCGTTGCGTCGGCCTCGGCTTGGCTCACTTTGCCAAAGGCCGCCGCGCCAAACAGGGTTCGGGTGCTCAGGTGGCCGGTGCGGCCAAAGGGTTGGGTTTTGATCATGATATTTATTTTAAATGAAAATGCAGGCATTCGGCTGGCTTACTTACGCGGCTCATGCTGACGCAAATGCGGCGCATCCCTTAAAAACCAATAATCATAACTTTTTCACAATAGTACAATGCCCACCGCATGCGACTATAGGCATGTCACCATAAACAATATTACAGGAGCAAAATAATGAGTGTAAATCAACTAAGTTGCAGCCCAAGAGGGAGATCACTTATCCAAAAATTTGCAGGTTTACGATTAACTGCCTATCAAGATCAAGGAGGCGTTTGGATCATTGGCTATAAGCACACCGGCCCAGATGTTATAGAAGGTCTTACAATTACACAAAAAGAAGCCGAGCAGTTATTGATTAATGACTTGACGAGGTTCAATAATGGCGTGAATGCCTTGGTCACCGTCAAGATCAACCAAAATCAATTTGATGCACTGGTCAGCTTCGCTTATCAATTAGGTCTGGGGTCATTACAACAATCCACCTTGATCCGTTTGCTCAACGCTGGCAACTTCCAAGCAGCGGCAGATCAATTTCCGCGCTGGGACCGCGCAGGTGGCAAAGAGGTAGCAGGATTGCTTGCACAGCGCAATGCTGAGCGTGAATTATTTTTGACACCGATCTAAGCGCATCCGCCCAACCCATTGAAGTGACCCCCTAAAAATGGGGTCACTTTAGGTGACAAAGATGCGACGATGCAGCACTAGCAAGAACATCGGTTGGGGCGCTAATGCTGAGTGGCAAAGGCAATGACTTGGGTCGTCGTCATCACACGGCCTTTGGCCCAGGCTGCCGCAAACATGGCATCACTCAAGGCTAGCTTTACCACCAGCACCCGCTGTTTAAATTCAGCATCGCCAACCAATTCAACCACTTGATGCAGCCGATTATGGGTCTCAAAAATACGATCGGCAGCGCCCAAGACGGTGGCAGCAAAGACCAAAGACGGCATGTCGCGTGTATTCTGGAGCGCCAAGGCCGCATATTGCACCAAAGTATCGGCCACACCTGCCAAATTCCCAATTTCGTGAAACTGCCGGATGACTTCGTTTAAGGCGAAACGTGCAGCGTCTGTATCGCCACATCGCACATTAAGCGTCGCCAATTGCAATAGCCAATCGGCAATGCCATTACGGTTGCTATCTGCCCGACACAAGGCAATGGCTTCTTCAAAATATAAACGCGCTTGTTGAGTATTGTCATCTACCAGCGCTAAGCGACCCAAATTGCCAATAGGATAGGCCATGAGTGAATCATCATCTATGGTCTTCAGGATGGCAATGCTATCTTGGTAGTGCTTAGCAGCATTTGCGTATTGTCCCCGCGCCCGTTCACGGTCACCCTGAATGAACAAAATCTCGCCACGCAGCCAGTCATCATTTGCAAGTTGGGCATTGGCATGGGCCGCCTCAAGCCAATGAATCGCTTGTTCGGGATCTGGGGTGGCAAACGAAAACCCAATTTGCGCCCATGCCAAATAATACGAATCGTGTAAATGACTGACCCACTGGTGAATAAGGGGTAATAATGTGTTAAACAGAGCATTATTGCCAGTGCGCGAGGCAAAAATGAGCGCCGCCAACAATACCTTGGGGCAATCGTCTGTCAGGGCAACCATCTTCTCAAGGGGGGTGGTCATCGCCAAGACATGGCGGGTAAACAATGCCCCTTCACCCCAATAGCCACGCCAAAACCAAAAAAACCAGATATTGGCAATTAATGTAGCGGCTGCGGTAATATTACGGATGCCAATCGCCCAATTGAGCGCGGCTCTCACATTATCATGCTCGGCCTCTAAGCGCCGATACCAAGACCGTTGCGAGGTTCGGCGCAATTGTGGATCGGCTTGGGCGGTTAGGTTTAAATAAAATTGCAGATGCGCCAGCCGCGCCGCCGCGATTTCGTTAGATTGATGCAATTTGCTAAGGGCATAGTCGCGTACACTTTCTAGCATCCCATAACGGGTCTCATGGTCACGTTCATCAAGCACAATCAACGATTTATCGAGCAGCGCAATAAACAACTGAAGCGTGTCTGATACGGTGTCAGGATTACTTGTCTTCTCAGCCATATGAGTTTGAAAATGCTCAATGGCATCTAGCGTCCAGCCGCCGACAAACACCGATAGCCGTCGAAAAAGTTGTTGTTCTGCCGAATTGAGCAAGGCATAGCTCCAATCCATCACCGCTTGTAGGGTTTGATGTCGGGGCAAATTATTGCTATGCCCCACTGCGGCAAATTCAAAACGCTGTTCTAGTCGGGCCAATATTTGTTCTATGGGCATCACCCGCATCTGTGATGCAGCCAACTCAATGGCAAGAGGAATGCCATCTAACCGTTGGCATAGCTTGCACACCGCAACGGCATTACGCTCGGTCAAGCCAAATTCGGGTTTTAGATCAATGACACGGGCTAAAAAGAGCTGAACGGCTTCAGCTTGTGCAATAAGATGAATATCGTGAGGATACATCGAGGGCGAGGGCAAGGATAAGGATGGCACACGGTAAACCGTTGCCCCCAAAATGCCAAATGCAGCCCGTGAGGTCGCCAAAATCTTGAGCTGTGGGCAGGCCTTTAGCAAGGTTTCGGCCAAAGTGGCGCAAGCGGTTAATACATGTTCGCAATTATCGAGAATAAGAAGGTGTTGTTTTTCAGCTAAATGAGCAATGAGGGATTTGGTGGCGAGTTTGGTCGCTGGCAATTTCAGTGCCGTAGCGACGACATTGGGGACAAAGGCCATATCTTGCACTGGCGCAAGTTCGACAAACGATACCCCATCAGCAAATTGGGGATGTAAGCTGACGGCAAGGTGTAAGGCCAAGCGGGTTTTGCCCACCCCGCCCGTGCCCGTCAAAGTGACCAAACGCGCACGTTCGAGCAATTTGACAATTTCAGACGTGTCATGTTGTCGCCCAACAAAGCTGGTCAGCGCAATGGGCAAGCCAATGGTGGGCAGTGGGGTTGCCACCGCAACGAAATGCGCAGCTTGGGCGAGCGCAAGCAATTGCGCCGTTAAATTGGGTTCATGCTGTAATTCGAGCGCGTCAATAAATAGCGCCTTGACGACGGCTAAATCGGGCGGGCGGGCATTGGTTTCGAGGCGGGCCAAATGCTCGCGCGTATAGCCAACCGCGCCAGCCAATTGGTTTTGCGTCAGCCGCACCCGTCTGCGCAAATATTTCAGCATATCGCCAAATGTCTCGAACGATAACACATCGGTTGGCATAGTGTGAGTGTGCGCAGACATAGCATCCATTATAGGGTTTGCCTCATGGTTATCCATCAGGCTTTAGCGTGATCAAAACAGGTTACAAAAGATCACCTTTTCATGCCGTAAATCGGGTAAAACTAAATCACAACATGTAAGGAGTCACTCATAATGAATACTGATTTAAAAAACCTAATTCGACGTGTGCCAGAAGAAGTGTATAACCAAGGCAATTTAGCAGCGGTTGATGAGTTATTTTTACCCGACTATATTGAACATCGGCCATTGCCCCCCAATGCCCCTAAAGGGTCGCAAATTCCCAGAATGATGGCGCAGATGTTGCGCACGGCTTTTCCTGATTTACAAATGACAGTGGATGACGTGATGTCCGAAGGGGATAAAGCAGTGGCGCGACTAACCGTGCAAGGCACTCATACTGGCGAGTTTCAGGGCATGCCTGCTACTGGGCGGCGTATTGTGTGGACAGAAACCCATATGGTGCGGTGTGAAAACGGCAAAATTGCCGAACATTGGGTAAATCTTGATGAATTGGGCCGAATGAACCAAATGGGGGCTGGGTAATCAATGATAAGCAGCCCACCCCTAAGCCCTCCTGATAGATGTAAATATAGATAATATAAATTCAGGTTGGCGTTAGAGGTTGGCACTTGAAGGAGCAAAATGATAAATAATGAATATAAGACACTTGTGCAACGCTTGATGAAAGATGATATCACCAATGGGGATGAGTCGGTTGCCGATGCAATTATTGCCAGTGATTTTTATGATCACACCAACCCGCCCGGTATGCGTGAAGGGATTGAGGGACACAAAGCCGTGGTGCGTTTGTTTCGTCATAGTTTTGCCGATATGCAATGGGAGATTGAAGATATGTTGGTAGATGAGAATAAGGTCATCATTCGCACTCGCATGCATGGCACCCACACTGGCGAGTTTTTTGGGGTTGCGGCCACAGGCAAACATGTTTCGGTATCGGGCATTCATGTGTTGCGCATTGCCAATGGCAAAATCGCCGAGCACTGGGGCAATAATGATGACCTTGGCATGATGCGCCAATTGGGCGCAATAGCCTAATTTGACTTGTTAATGCAATTAAGCGATAAAGCAATTAAGCAATTAAACAATTAAAAGACGAAAGGAGTGCTATGGATAAAATTACTGGACAAGCTGAAATTACAATTCAAGCCCCAATTGAGATGGTATATGAATACTTGGCTGACTTTAGCCGACATCCAGAATGGGTAAAAAACGTTTATAAACTCATGCCGTTAACCCCCGGGCCACAGGGCATAGGGACGAAATTCCGCACCATAGAATTTACGCCGCCAACGTCATTGGGGCGTGCCTTGGCCGCAACTTGGCAATATACATTGGGGGTGTTTAAGGGGGTCGCGCCAATGAGTATTTGCGAAATCACGGCCCTGACCACGCCCACCTATATCGCATGGGCAGGATATTTAACCCAAGGCAAAACGGGGGTGTTTAATCGTGCTGAGTGGGAATTGCAACTTGAGCCGCACGGCAATGCAACACGTGTCATACAACGATTCTGCTATCTACCCTATACAGCAGGGTCACGCAAGATGCTGGCGGCGCTAGGCGATGGCAGCGGCATTGCTGCCAGTTGCGCCGTTAGCTTAAGCAAATTAAAGCAGATTTTAGAACAGCGCCCAGCGGCGATCTTGCAGTCTGCTTAAGTCATCGGCTCACCCATGGGGGTGGCAGCCCCACCCCCTAAAAATCCACCACTTGCGCCATGCACCAAATAATAATTGGCCTGTAGCTTTCGATCGGGCCTTTGACCAAATTAGGCCCACCGATGCTGGTGCGAGCGATGGTGTGAAAAGCCACCGACTTAAACTTAGCATCGCCATTAATGTGCGGCAACAACATCGTAAATAGCGCCGACTCAGCATCGGGGATGCGATTGACCGTCACCGTCACCAACATGCCAATTGCGGTCTCCTCAAGCCCAATCTCCTCGCCGCGAAACTGCTGATCGCCGTAAATGCCGCTATACGACAACAACGGGTCACCCGTAATGCTCGAGGTTGAATAGGTGACGCGCAGCCCGCGCCCCCGAATTTGAAAAAGATTTGGTCGTGTGACAGAATTAGCCATACCCATGCCCTCCCCTTGTAACTAACTTAGGCGATCTCGTTGTAATAAATAACCAATCGAAACATCCTTACAACACCACCCCTAAATCATACAAAAATGCAATTTTTTGTCAACTAACACAACCTCAACCTTTAGGCTGATCTTTTATCACAATCGCTCAGCAAACGCTAAGATATCGCCCTGTCTCTTATACACATCT
>JAHBAL020000080.1 GCA_018500105.2 Anaerolineae bacterium | reverse complement strand
TTTCCGCAAAGACCCCTCGCTTCGCATCGGGGTGACAAGCTAGTTTCTCCCCCTCGCTGGACGCCGCGCTCTCGCCTGCGTCTATGTATTCGGGATGACGACTTCCATTTTTTCTGTTATCACAAGACGCTCTAAACGTGAACTGGCACGCTTGAACTTATTTGGGGATGAGCCATCTTTCTTTTCTTTAGTATGCTTTGTGTTTTTTGTGTGCTTTGTGTTCTTTGTGGTGAAATGTTTTTAATGCGCGTAAGTCCCAACAAAATGATGATTACTCAATGCAGGTTTGCTGCAACATAGATGATTGTAATGCACTTAACTTTCCAATAGCACATTGGGCGCAATGGTATGCTAATGCCCTGTTTGTTCTATGTTTTCGGCGCTTTACCCCTATTTGCCACTCGATCGGGTTGCTAGCCTAATTCAAGGCACAAGCTTGCCCACCCACACCAGTGGGGCGGCCTTGTTTGCCGATATTTCTGGCTTTACCCCATTGACCGAAGCGCTGGTAAACCGGCTCGGCCCCAAACGCGGCGCCGAGGCGCTGACCCACCAACTCAACCTCATTTACGACGTGCTGGTCAATCGGGTGCATGAGTTTGGCGGGCATGTGCTGACCTTTAGCGGCGATGCCATGACGTGTTGGTTCGACCAGCATCCGCTCAATTGGGCAGGCATGGCCTACCCTGCCCCGCCCACCGAACGCGCCGCATTATGTGGCCTGCATATGCAAGCCGATATGCACGCCTTTACTCAAGTGAATGTGCCGCCCGATCTGTTTATTCAACTGGGCATGAAAGTGGCGATTGCGGCTGGCCCAGCCCAACGCTTTGCGGTCGGCAACCCCAAGCTTCAGCGTATTGATGTCTTGGCAGGCGCGACGCTACAACACATGGCAGCGGTTGAGCATTTGGCTGAACGCGGCGAGGTGTTGATCGCCGCCGAGGCCGCGCCCAATCTGCCCGCGCACCTGCAACCGCAGGTGTGGCGACAAGCTGACATACGGGCGGGCATCCTGCCGCCGTTGCCAGCCGCGCTCACCCCAAACACGGCGCTCACGCCCAGCCTTGCGCCCAATGCCGACCAAATTGACCTGCTCAAACAATGGATTTTGCCGCCCATTGTTAATCGTTTATTGGCTGGGGCAGCCCATTATTTGGCAGAAATGCGCCCCGCCAGCATTTTGTTTTTGCGCTTTAGCGGCATTGATTACGATCACGACCGTGCCGCCGCCGACAAACTCGACCAATACATCCGTTGGGTGCAGCAAGTTTTGTCACGTTACGATACCTTTGTGCTGCAACTCACCGTCGGCGACAAAGGCAGTTATCTCTACAGCGCGTTCGGCGCACCCATTGCGCACGATGACGATACCGAACGGGCCATCTTGGCCGCGCTCGAATTGCAAGCCGCCCCGCCAACGCTGGCCTACATTCCCGCCCCGCAAATTGGCATCAGCCAAGGCCGCATTTATGCCGGGGCCTACGGCAGCAACACGCGCAAAACCTACGGCGTGTTGGGCGATGAGGTCAATTTGGCAGCCCGCCTGATGGACAAAGCGGCGGCTGGGCAAATTTTAGTCAGCCAGCGCGTGCAACAAGCCCTGCACAAACATGCCGCGCCCGACCACGCCCCCGCCTACGCCCTCAGCGCCTTGGGGGTGATTGCCGTAAAAGGCAAAAAAGAGCCGCTCAATATTTGGGAAGTGCGTTCGGTCAGCCCTGCGTTTGCCACGAGGCAGCCTCAAGCCGCCACGCCGCCCATCGGTGACATAGGCCGCTCCGCCGAATTGGCGCAATTGCAGGCATGGCACACACTGGCACAACACAGCGGCCAAGTGGTGTTGGTCGAGGGCGCGGCAGGCGTAGGCAAAAGCACCTTATTGCGGCGTTTTGCCAGCCACACCACCGCATTGCCCCACCAACTGAGCGGCACATGCCCGGGGTTGGGTCAAAACAGCGCCTATGCCCCTTGGCGCGACATGCTGTTGGCGTGGCTAGGGCTGGCCCCACATCTGCCCGCCGCCGCTTTAGCCGCGCAATTAGACGACTATGTGCGCCAACATCATCCAGACTGGCGGCTGCATTTGCCGTTGTTGGGCGATTTGTTGTCGTTGCCCATCGCCGATAACGAGATCACCCGTCATTACGACCCACAAGTGCGGCAGCGTGCGCTGTTTAGTTTTGTCGGCGAATGGCTGAAGCATCTTGCTAGCCACAGCCCGCCCGCACACCCCTTGCAACTCGTCATTCACGATGCCCATCACCTCGATGATGCCTCGGCGCAATTGTTGCAAACCGTTGCCCGTATCGTCCCATCCTTGCCGTTGCTGCTCATCATCTCGACACGGCCCATACACCCTGTGCCCTCGTGGGCGCAAAGCCTGCAAACGCTCCCGCACGTGCATCGGCTGACGCTTGGCGCGTTCGACCTCGCTCATTGTGGCACATTGTGCGCCCAACAACTCGGCGCTCCATGTGCCAGCGCCTTGGTCAATTTCATTTTCGAGCGCACCCAAGGCAACGCCTTTTACATCCGCGAATTGCTCGATGTGCTGATGCAAACCCACAGCATTGCGCTGAACAATCACGTTTGGCAACTCTTACCCGCCGCACACAGTCTGCCACTGCCCGATTCGATTCAGGGCATGATTTTGGCGCGGGTTGATCGCACGCCCGAACATGGCAAAGCCACGCTAAAAAACGCCAGCGCCATTGGGTTTCAATTTGAGCATATCATCTTGTCGGCGTTGCATTCGCCCAATCACCCCCCCATTGAAACCCAACTTCCTGACTTAACGGCGCAAGATTTTATTCGCCCCAGCCCCCAGCCCGATCACACCCAGTTTCGAGATGCGGTAATTCAAGAAGTCATTTACGAAACCTTGCTCGAATTTCAGCAACGCCAATTGCATTTCAGCATTGGGCGTGGCTTAAGGCAACACCGCCCGTCTGACCTTGAGCGACTGGCGCACCACACCTTTCTCGGTCAAGATTGGTCACTCGCGTTACATTATCAAACGCAAGCTGGCGAACAAGCCAAACGGCGATTTTTGAACCAACGTGCCATCGGTCATTTTGAACGTGCTTTGCATTGCGCGGGCCAACTTGAGCCACACATTAATGGCGATGAAATCACTGCCGCCTCACTGCGCCTCCGGCTCAATTTGGGCGAGCTATGCGTCTCGACCAGCCAATATGATGCCGCCGCCGAGCATTTGCAGCACGCCTTGAGTTTGGCGAAAACGCAAGGCAACCTCGAAGCCGAGACACGTGCTTGCCGTTGGTTGGCACGTTTGTGCGAATTGCGCGGCGATTATGCGCAAAATCTGGTGTGGTTCGAGCGCGGCTTGGCGCTGGCCCAAACCGCCGTCCAACCCAGCCTTGGCTTGCGCCTCGAAATGGCCGAATTGCTATTGCAAGCCGCCATGATCTATTTGCGCCAAGGCCAGCAAGCCAAGGTCGCCGAAATTTGCGAGCAAGCGTTGCACATTGCCGAACAACTCGCACCCTATGCCGATGCTGCCGCCAGCGCCGACCAGCACCCCAGCGCCACCATCGCCCGCACCTACAATTTGCTCGGTCATGTTGATTTGGCGCTGGGCAAAGCGACCTCGGCAATACCGCATTTTCAGCACAGCTTGCGTCTGTACCAAGCCATTTCGCATCTGAGCGGGCAAGCGCTGGCCCTCAACCAATTGGCCCGCGCTTACATCGCCTTGGGTCAACTCGAAGCCTCAATTGCACCCGCGCAACAGGCCCGCGCCTTGTTTGTGCAATTGGGCGATGACTATCACGGCGCGTTGGTAGACAACAATTTGGGCGAAGTGGCCCGCACACTCAATCGCCCCGACGAGGCGATTGAGGCGTATCAAAAAGCCTTGCGCACCATGCAGCAGATCGGCGCATCGCAATGGGTGGTGGGGGCGCTGAACAATAACATCGGCGCGGCGCTCATTCAAAAACGCGAGATCGCGCTGGCCCGTGAGCACTTAAACACCGCCCAAGGCATTTTCGCCGAAGCCAACCTGCGTGATTTTTTGCCCGAATTGTGGCGGTTGTTTGCCGATGCGTCGTTGACGGCGGGCGAATGGCAACGCGCCATCGGCGAGGCCGAGCAAGGGCTGACTCATGCGCGAGATTTGCAGCAACGCGCCGAAGAGGCGCATATTTTGCGCATTTTGGGCGAGGCGTGGCTGAAGCTGGGCGAGATCGCGCAGGCCAAAACCCTGCTCGGCCTCAGCTACGCCGCGCATCACGAGATGGGCAACGCGGCTGAGGCGGCGCGGGTGGCAGGGCTGCTGGCAGGTAAGGATTAGGGATTGGCGTTCTTTAAATGATTACCCGCCACACCAACCGCTCAAACCCCACCGCCACGACGACGGCACAGCGCAACTTCTCGCCCACGCCGATCATTTGCCGCAGCCGCGCCGCGTAGGTTTGCACCTGCACCGATGCCGCATCGAGTGCTGCCTGCACGGCGGGCAAAGCCGCCACGTCCTCATGCGACATGGCCCTCAAGGTTACGCCATCCAGCTTAAGCTCGGCCAATTTCACATACTTAAACTCGATCAACAAATCGCACATGCCACGAGGCCGCGACTGCGGCTGCACCGTCATGACCAAATCGGCATACCCGCGCCCCAACTCTGGCTCTGATTGCAGAATGTAGTTCAAATCGTCATACAAATACGCCATGAATATGCTCTTGAGCGTTTGTTCGTTGAAATACAGGTAATCGCGGTTGCTCAATTGCTGCAAAAAATGTTGCTCGACAAAGACGCACAACTTGGCTGGGTCGCCGCGCCAGCGCCACAACCGCGCCCCGTCGTTCATCTGGTCGCTCATTTTGCCGGTCGGCAGGGTGAGGCGGCGAATTTGCTCAAAATACAGCGTGCGCGTCACCAAATTCGGAATCTGCAAACGCAAGCCTTCTTCGGGCAAATAGCCATTCAGCGTCAGGACGCCCAGATAATAGAGCAACGAGCGGTAGGTCAGGCTGTCGGCTTGCATGTCCATCATGTCGGACAAGCGAAAACTGGGGATGATCTTTTGCACCCCGACCGCCCCGTCATCGGGCGTTAGGTCAAACAAAAATTGCTCGCCGCCCGCCCGCCGCGCCATATATGCCAACTTGGCTTGGTCGAGCGACAAGTTGATATCCAACATATTTTCGGGGTATTCACATGCCACCGCCAAACGATGCAAAAAATAGAGGGCAAGGGTTGGGTTATATAAGCGATATTTGGCGTTTTGATGGAACGTATAGCCATCATAAAACCGGCGCATGGTGTCGAGCGCATCAGTAAATTGGGCCTCACTCATGCCGCAATCGGTGATCACTTGGCGTAACGCATCTGCCACTTCTGCCTCCCGTAGACCGCACAAATCGTGAAATTCGGGCAAATGTGTAATATCTTGGGCAATATTGAAGCCAGACGTGATGTCGGCTAACAGCATTGGTGATACGCCTGTGATGAACACCCGCTCAAGCACGCCCATCCCAATCGCGCCTTTAATCGCCTTGAACAACGATTTCACCAGCCCGTCGGTTTGGGTGAGCGCGTTAAATCGCTCGATGGCCTCGCGGGTGTCGCTAAATGCAATTTCGTTGGCAAAATTGTCGTATTCGTCTATCAGCAAATACAATTTGTAAGGTTGTGTTTGAATGGCCGCGAGTAATGACACAAAACTACGAATCGCGTCTTGTTCATTTAGCACGATAGGCCGCGCTAGAAAAGCTGCGTATTGCGCATTGAAAATCTCGATCGAGCCATTAATTTCATTGTAAAGCGAACGCTGAATGTCGTGCAAATTGCCAAACGCCGCGACACGAGAAAAATCCCAGCGCAAAATGAAATATTGATTGTGCAACGGGGTCGGGTTGCGCCCAATGTCCAGATCGCCGAACAAGCGCTCAAAGTCTTTGGCCTGCGCTACGTCATAATAGCTGGCGAGTGTGCTCAGCCACAGGCTTTTGCCGAAGCGCCGCGGGCGCAAAAACACCGGCGTTTTAACTGTGTCTTCGAGCAGGCGAATAAAACGGGTGCGATCCACATACCAGCGGCCCTCATTGCGCAACGCCGGAAAATGGGCCATGCCATAGCCAAAGCGAATCATGACAAAATTATACAGTCGGCGCTTCGCTAAGAAGGTGTATCAGACTAAAGTTTAGAACACCCGATCACAGCCACCCTTGCTTTGGATGTGGGTATAAACGATGCCCCTTCCAATTCCTTAATCCCAAACCCCTAATTTCCCCACAACCGCGACAAAGGCACAGCCCACAAATTGGGGGCAAATTGCGCTTGGGTTGGGCCGAGATATAGCACAAGCCCACGTATAAAGCGGTCACCAGCCGCCTCGGCGAGGGCGTGCAGCCCCTTAAAATCGGCGGCGCTCGCCGAGGCGGCGGCTTTGACCTCGATACCGACGATCTTGCCGTCGGCCCGCTCCAGCACGACATCCACCTCACGGTTATCGTGATTTTGAAAATGATACAGCTTGAGCAAAGGCATCTGACTCCATTCGCTCATTTTCAAAAGCTCGGTCACGACAAAGGTTTCGAGCGGCGCACCCAATAATGTTGGCTCATGCAACAGCCGTTGTTCATCTAGCCCCAGCAACCCGCACAAAATGCCGGTATCGCACACATATATTTTGGGCATTTTGATGATGCGTTTGCCCAAATTATTGAAATAGGCTGGCAGCGTCATCAGCAAAAATGTCGCTTCGAGCAAGGTCAAATAGCGGCGCAAGGTTGCATTCGACAAACCCAAACTGCGCGACAAATCGGCGGTGTTGAGCAAACCGGATGAGCGCGTGGCGATCAGCGACAACAAGCGTGGAAATTGGCTCAGCCCTTCCACCTGCGCCAAATCGCGCACATCACGTTGCAAAAGCGCAGTGATATAAGCATTCACCCAATCGGCGCGATCTTGAGTATGGGCGAGCGTGGTCATTTCGGGGTAGCCCCCGCGTGTAATTCGGCGCACAATATCGGCCCGTTGCAAATTGGGGGCGTCGTGCTGAGCAAACGTCTCGGAAAAAGCCTCTTGCAGAAAGTGTGAGGGCGTGCCTTGCAATTCATCTTGCGATAACCCCCACAATGTCAACAAGCGCAAGCGCCCGGCCAGCGAATCGGCAATGCGGGGCAAAATCATGGTGTGCGCAGAGCCGGTCAATAAAAAGCGCCCCGCCCGCCGATCTCGATCCACCTCGACTTTGATCGGCAACAAAAGCTGTTGGGCGCGTTGAATTTCGTCCAAAATCAGCGTGTCTACATCCTGATGCGAAGCCACAAAGCCTTGCGGGTCTTGTTGAGCAGCCGCAAAAACCGTCAAGTCATCCATGCTGCGATAACGCATTCGCCCGCTCGATTTGGCGATGTGTTGCACCAGCGTACTTTTGCCGGTTTGTCGTGCCCCTTGCAGCACCACTACTGGGCTGAGTGTCAGCAAATGTTGCAGCCGTTGAGTCAAAAATCGAGGATGATACATAGGCTTAGTTTAGCACAGCTACCGATAATCTGTCATCAGATGACAGATTATCGAAATTAAAAATCGGGTTTCTTTCAGAAACCCGATTTTTATGGTGCTTCAGGTGTGACCAAAAACTCAAAACTGAAAATAGATGAATTGCTCGGCCCCGATGCGGCCAAGCAAGAGCAGGCTAAACACGGCGGCGTAATACACGCCCCAGCGCAGCCATGTCGGCTGGCGTTTGAGCCATTCACCCCAGCGCACGCGCGGATGCGCAGCCTCGATCAGCCACAAAAACGCGATCAGCGCAAAGGCGGCGAGCAACTCGCTCGGCTGCCCGATACCGTTCCAAATGGCGGTGCGTCCAGCGCTGGTCAAAATGTTGCTCCAGCCGACAAACAGGTGCTGAATGATGTAAATGCCATCGGCGACATTGTTGGCGCGAAAAAACACCCACGCCAACGCCACCAACACAAAGGTGACAGCCCAACTGATGACGCTGCGAGCATAGGCGGCACGACCATTGCCACCGCGCCAGCGCTGCATGCGCCAGCGCCGCAGCCAAATTTCGCCAATGGAATACACGCCATGCAAGCCGCCCCATACGATAAAGGTCCAATTTGCGCCATGCCAAAAACCGCTCACCAAAAACACGATGAGCAAATTGAGTTGCCAACGCCACCACGCCACGCGATTGCCGCCCAACGGAATGTAAAGATAGTCGCGGAACCATGTCGAAAGTGAAATATGCCAACGCGACCAAAACTCGGAGATGGAGCTGGCCAAATATGGGGCGCGAAAGTTATCCATGAGTTTAAAGCCCATCACCTTGGCCGAACCGATGGCGATATCGCTATAGCCCGAAAAGTCGCAATAAATTTGCCACGTAAAAAAGAAGGTGGCGAGCACCAAGGGAATGCCTTGGTATTGGGTGGGATGGTTGTAAACTGGGTTGACGAGAGTCGCCAAGCGGTCGGCGATGACCATTTTCTTGAACAAACCCCATGCCATCAAGCGCAGGCCATCGGTCACGCGGGCGTAGTCGAAGGCGTGCGGGGTGCGAAATTGTTCGAGCAAATTTTGCGGGCGCTCGATTGGCCCGGCCACCAGTTGCGGGTAAAACATGACATAAAGCGCAAAAATACCAAAATTGCGCTCGGCGGGCTGCCGCTGATAATACACCTCGAAGGTGTAAGACAGCGACTGAAAGGTGTGAAAAGACAGGCCAACGGGCAATAATAGCTCGGTAAATAGCTGGCTGGGCAGGCCGAGCCATGTGTAAACGATGCTGTTGGTGGCGTTCAACCCCGTCAATAGCCAATCACGCAGCAGCGGCGACAAGCCGAGCTGATCGGTAAAAAAATGCACATACTTGAATAACATCAATGCGCCAATATTGACAATGACGCTTAAGATCAGCCATATGCGCCGCGCCGTGCCTTGCGCATGGGCAATAAGCAATCCCGCCGCATAATCTACCGCAATGGTGATGACCAAGATCAGGATGTAAATCGGGATTGGACCGGCCAGATAAAAGTAAATGCTGGCGGCAAGCAGCCACAGCCATTGCCCCCACAATCGTTGCCCCAAGGCACGCTGCGCCGTGCCCAATGCAAAATAGATTGCCGTGACGATGGGAAAAAAGGCAAAAAACGCCAGCGAGTTAAAGAGCATAAAAGTCGGTGGATAGTGGATAGCCGATAGTGGTCTAAGGCCGATCCCAACGATACTCGCCGGTATAGTTGAAGGTGTGGGTGCAGCTGGGGTCTTTGGTGGGCACAAGCAGATGCACCATACGCAACGATTTCTCATTTACAAACGTCACCGTCATCGTCTGCTCGCCCAATCCCAAGCCACTGGGGCCTTTAAATTGGTATTGATTGGCGGCTAGCTTTTTAAACGTATACGGTTGTGGCTCTTGGCTCTTCCAAATCAAGGTGTCGCCGCCTTGCGGGGTGATCTCGACCAAGCCATACACCGGCAAAATGGCCCCGCCCGCGCATGTGCCGCTGGTCGTATTCGAGCCATTCACCGTATTCCAAATTGATCGCACCTTGGGCGCAAACTCGCCCCCGGCGCTGGGTTTTGTTGCGGCGGGCGCGGCTACGGTGGCAGTGGCTGCCGATGTCTGGGTGGCTGTGGTCGCCGTTGCCGCTGCGGTTGCTACCGCTGTCGGCGGCGGCGCACTCGTTGGCTTTGCAGCAGCGGTGGCGGTGGGCAATGGCGCTGCGGTTGGCGCAACGCTTGGCGGTGGCGCTACGGTTGGGGCGGTCGTCAGTTGCACCGCTGGTGCAATCGGCGTTGGCGCAGAACTGCAACCAACCAAAGTTAAAAGTATTAAAATCTTTACACAGAGAATTCGCATGAATCGAAGTATAAAACCCTTCCAAACCTTAATCTCACAGATCACCAAGCAAGTGAGATTAATCCTAAGCCTTGCCTTCCTCAGCACCGTCATCGCACAAGGTCCCGCAACCCCGCTGATGGCAGCCCCGTTGGCCCTGCCAATGGACAATTGCCCCCCGCTTGGCAACGAAACCGCCCAAGTGATGGTGGATGTTGATAGCACGCTGGCACGCGGCGCACCCGGTTGGGATGCGCCAGTGGTCACGCGCCTGATCAAATTCCAATGCTTTTACGCCATTGGCAAAGACAGCCGACATGGCTTTTTGCTGGTGCGCGAAGGCAACAGCAAGATTTGGGTATATGCGCAAGATGTGCGTTGGCGTGGCAGCCTCGATGCACTGCCCATCACCGACAATGTGGTAACTGCGCAAACATCGGTCGTGCGCACGCCCCCGCGTGGCATTCCCAGCATCAGCGCCCGCGCCCGCCAAATTTACGCCAACGCCGCCAGTTATGGCCGCAATGCCAGCGTCGTCACCGTCATCGGCGACTGCAATTCTGAACCCAATGTGTATTTAGGTCGAGCCGCCAGCGGCGGATTCAGCGTCAACACCTATCCGGGGTTGGTCGGCGTTTATCAGCGTTTCGCTGGCTCATTTAGCCGAGGCAGCATGGCGACATCGGGCAGCTTTAACGCTGCAACCGCCTTCGATCCGTCGTGGGCCGACCCCAGCAAATGTGGGGGCGATGGCCCATTGGCCTGCGAGCTAAAAACCTCACGTGCCAGCATTTTGGTGGTCTCGCTTGGCACAGGCGACCAACACCGTTGGCGCGAATTTGAGGGCGAATATCGCCGCATCTTAGATTATGCGCTCAGCCAAGGTGTGTTGCCATTGCTCATGACCAAAGCCGACGAATTGGAATATCGGCAGGGGGGCGCGCCGCAAGAATACATCAACAATGTCGTGCGGCGTTTGGGCAATGAATATGGCTTGCCGGTGATTGACTTGCACCTCGCCACCCGCGATCTGCCCAACAATGGCTTGGCAAACGAAGTCGCACCGCAATTTCACCTAAGCGAAGAAGGCATGGACGTGCGCATGGTGATGACTTTGGCGACCTTGCACGCGGTGGTGTATGGCAGTTTGCCCAGTTTGTCGGCCAGCGTCCCCACGCCAGCGCCCGCACCAACGCCTGCACCCGCGCCAACCCCTGCCGCCTCGGCAGCGCCACAACCCGCTAGCCCACCGCCTGCCGTGTCGGCGGTGAATGGCCTATTCACCGTCACCGCGCCCAATGTCAATATTCGCAACGCCCCTAACACCAGCGGCTTGATTATTGGTCGCGCCAGCAGTGGCGACCGTTTCCAAATTGGCACACGCAGCAACGGCTGGGTGTATGTGTCATTGCCCAGCGGCGGCTATGGTTGGATATTCGAAGCGCTCGGCACAACCTACAACGAGCCAATTCCGCGCCCACCCAAACCAGCTTCTGACAGCCCGCCAAGCAGCGCCAACACAAGCGGCACGCCCTCCATCTCCATTCGCATTGCCGCCGCCAATGTGCGCAGCGGCCCCGGCACGGGTAATAATGTCGTTGGCGTGGCCTACGGCAACCGCAATTACGAAATTATTGGGCGTAACAGCGACAGCACATGGGTTCAAATTCGCTACGATGGCGCGGATGAGGCTTGGGTTTTCGCCTCATTGGGCACAATCAGCGGCAACCTTGAGCGCGTCACCGTCAAATAAAAGTCGAAGCGGTATCTTCAACACCGAATTGATGTGTAGAGACGGGCCGGTGGCCCGTCTCATGTTGTCATACCGTCACAGCGAAAAGACGGGTCACCGACCCGTCTCTACATTTTTGTTATTTCTTAAAGATAACCGCGCCCGACACCGCGATAGATGAAACCTAATTCGCGCATCTTGGCGGGGTCATATAAATTGCGGCCATCCACAATAATCGGGCTGTTCATTGCCTTTTTCAATTTCGCCAAATCGAGATTCTTAAACTCATTCCACTCAGTGCCAATCACAATCGCATCACAACCGTCGGCCAAATGATACGAATCTTCGCAAAGGGTGACATTCTTGAGCAAACGATGGGCGTTTTCCATCGCCACCGGATCATACGCCTTGATCGTCGCGCCATCGGCCTGCAACATGCGAATGATATCTACGGGTTGGCTTTCGCGCATATCGTCGGTATTGGCCTTAAACGCCAACCCCAGCACCCCAATCGTCTTGCCTTCCAAGCGATTGAGCCTGCCGCCGGTGCGCTTGTCATCGGCACACACCAAATCGCGCACTTTTGACACAATACTGCGCCGCGCATCGGCGTTAATTTGCATTACAGCCTCGAGCAATTGCGGGTGCTTGCCTTGAATATTCGCCATATGCGACAACGCCTTCACATCTTTCGGGAAGCACGAACCGCCATACCCCAAACCAGCGTCGAGGAAGGCGCGGCCAATGCGTTTGTCATATCCCATACCCGCCGCCACTTCTTTGACATCGGCCCCCAACGCTTCGCAAATATTGGCGATTTCGTTGATGAACGAAATTTTGGTCGCCAAGAAGGCGTTGCTGGCATATTTGATCATCTCGGCGGTGCGCAAATCGGTGATGATGAGCGGGGCGCGGAGCGGCAAATATAATTGCGCCACTTTTTGAGCAGCATTTTCGTCCATTGACCCCAATACCACGCGATCGGGATACATAAAGTCGGTCACGGCTGCGCCTTCGCGCAAAAATTCGGGGTTGCTCACCACGCTAAATTGAATCGGCTTGGGTTGCTTATTGCGCACAATGTCTGACACCCAATCGCCTGTGCCGACGGGCACGGTGCTTTTGTTGATGATAATCAGCGGGTGATCCATCGTCACGGCGATGGTTTCGGCCACCGCCCGCACATAACGCAAATCGGCTTCGCCATCTACGCCTTCGGGTGTGCCGACGGCAATAAACACATACTCAGCGGGCGTATCTTTGTTATTGAGGGCATGCTCATACGAGGTTGTAAAAACAAGCCGACCCGCGGTCACATTGCGGCGAATCAATTCTTCTAAGCCGGGTTCATAGATCGGCATGACCCCTTTTTTCAACCCTTCAACCTTATCTTCGTTCACGTCAACGCAGGTGACGTAATTGCCGAAATCAGCAAATCCGGCGGCCATGGGCAGGCCAACATAGCCCACCCCAACAACGACAATGTTTCTCATTCGATTTTTTGTCCTTCAAAAAATTAATTTCAGAATATTATTTTTACGCTATTCTGCCAAACAATGCTAGTTTAGCAGATATTAAGCCATAGAGCGCCCGACTAAAGGCCAAGCATCTGACGCCTGAATCAACCAATCAACCGATCAACTAATCAACTGGTTGATTGGTTGGTTGATTCGTTAATTAATAGTCGAACTCACCAGCAATTATTGCAACGAGATTCACCCCACTATCACAATTGTGCTTACAATATTGCCTCGTGTCTGAGACCATTTTAACGCAGCGCAAGGCCGATCATATTCGCATCAACCTCGAAGAAGACGTGGCGTCACGTGTGAGCAGCGGGCTAGAACGGGTGCGATTTGTGCATCAGGCTGTGCCCGAAATTGATATGCACGCCATTGATCTATCGGTGGCGCTCTTTGGCAAACGGCTCAATGCGCCGCTGTTCGTCTCATCCATGACTGGCGGCACGGCGCAGGCAGCCAACATCAACCGCAATCTCGCCATTGCGGCCCAGCAACTTGGCCTTGCAATGGGGCTTGGCTCGATGCGGGCCGCCATTGCCCACCCCGAAATTATTAACACATTTAATGTGCGCGATGTCGCGCCCGATATTATGCTGTTTGCCAATGTTGGCGCGGTGCAGCTTAATTATGGCTTCTCGAACGACGATTGTCGGCGTTTGGTAGAGATGGTGGCGGCAGACGCGCTCATTTTGCACCTCAATCCATTACAAGAGGCGGTGCAACCAGAAGGCGATGTCAATTGGGCCGGTTTGCTGGGCAAAATTGCGGCATTGGCGCGAGCGTTGCCTGTGCCCATCATCGCCAAAGAGGTCGGCGCGGGTATTTCGCGGCAGGCCGCCCGCGATTTGGCAAACGCCGGCGTGGCCGCCATTGATGTGGCCGGCGCGGGCGGCACATCGTGGAGCCAAGTCGAGATGTATCGCGCTCAAACCAGCGTCCAGCGCCGCATCGCCGAGGCGTTTGCCGATTGGGGCATCCCCACCGCCCATTCGATTCGCTATTGCCGTGAGGCTGCGCCCCATTTGCCCGTTTTTGCCAGCGGCGGGCTAAAAAATGGCGTGGACGGCGCAAAATGTTTGGCTTTGGGGGCCACGCTGTTTGGCCTCGCACGACCGCTTTTGCTGGCGGCCACCCAATCCGCCGACGCCGTGTGTGAAGAAATGCGTGTCATTTTGGGCCAATTGCGCGTCGCCATGCTTTGTGTCGCCGCCGACAACATTCAAAAATTACAAACCACCGAACTTTTGACAGGATGAATTAATTCATCCTTCATCCTTCATCCTTCATCCTTCTTATGAACACCTTACTCGTAATTCTTGCCCATCCCGACGATGAATCATTTGGTCCGGGCGGCACGCTGGCGAAATATGCCAGCGAGGGCGTGGCAGTGCATTATTTGTGCGGCACACGTGGCGAATCGGGGACGGTGGATGCGGAATTGCTTAACGGCTACGCCGATGTGGGCGAATTGCGCACCGCCGAATTGATGTGCGCCGCCAAAGAATTGGGCTTGGCGGGCGTGCATTTTCTCGGCTACCGCGACTCTGGCATGGTAGGCAGCGCCGATAATGAGCACGCTGACTCGCTTTTTCAGGCCCCGCTCGACGATGTAGCGCAGCGTATCATCGCCAAAATTGACGAACTGCGACCAAGCGTCATTTTGACCCACGACCAATTTGGCGGCTATGGTCACCCCGATCACATCAAACTACATCACGCCACATTGCGGGCCTACCAACTCAAGTGGGGCATTCACATTGACGTGTCAAATTGGGCCTCGATGAATAAAAATCCGTCGGTCACGGTGACGGGTTCGCATCCAGACGCGCCAGCCTTGTTTTTCCCTGTTTTCCCACGTGGGTTAATCAAGTTTGGCGTGCGCATCATGCCACTATTTGGACAAGACCCCAGAAAATTTGGGCGCAACAAAGATATTGATTTGGTCAAAATTGCCTCGTGGGAATTGCCGATTACGGCCAAGCTAAACACCAAGGCCCACGCCGAAACCAAAATTCGCGCTTCAGCCTGCCATCGCAGCCAGCAACCGCCCAGCACCCAACGCACCAGTTTATTTGCACGGCTGTTTTTCCGGCGCGGGCAAAGCACAGAGTGGCATTCGCAAGTTTACCCACCCGTTAGCCCCAAACGTGTGTCAGATCGTTTGATGTAATGAGGTAAGTTTTGACCGTATAGCTGAGACTACGTCTTAACAAATAGATACATTTATTTTGGGAAACTTCTTAAAAGCTTAGGGCTTACGTGAAAGTTTGATTTTCACCACAAAGCGCACAAAGAACTCGAAGGTTTGCATTGGTAAACCTTTCTTTTCTTTGCGGGCTTTGTGTTCTTTGTGGTGAAATATTTTTAATGCGCGTAAGTCCTAAGCTTACCGATCTTATGAATAACCAAAAATGGCTGGGCCTTGGCATATGGGCAATCTTGCTTGTGGCCTATTTTGCCTATAGCTACACCAACAATATCACGCCTTTGCAAACAGTGCGCCAACTGATTGACTTGATGTCGAGTAGCGTCGCAGGGCCGCTGATTTACTTGTTGCTGTATTTGCTGCGCCCGTTGTTGTTTTTCTCGGCC
Organism: Anaerolineae bacterium; assembly: GCA_018500105.2. Classification (GTDB taxonomy): domain Bacteria; phylum Chloroflexota; class Anaerolineae; order J036; family Brachytrichaceae; genus AQU-03. Next base: position 17,107 of record JAHBAL020000080.1, on the reverse strand, counting down.
ACCTTGCTCACGGTGGCGGCGGGATACTTGTTTGGGCCGGTATTGGGTGTGCTCTACACGATCGTCGCCAGCAACGCCTCGTCAATGGTGGCCTATGGCATTGGCCGCTATTTTGGCGAAGGGTTATTGCGCGGGGCGGGCGGAGCAGCGCTCATTAATCGCTATGCCGAGCGGATGAGAAGCAACAGTTTCGAGGCCGTGCTGACGATGCGCTTCTTGTTTTTACCCTACGATTTAGTAAGCTATCTGGCTGGTTTTCTCAAAATCAATTGGAAAGGCTTCCTTGCGGCGACGGTCATCGGCTCCATTCCGGGCACAATTTCGTTTGTGCTATTTGGTGCGGGCATCCAAGGCAATTTTGGCGAGCAATTGCCCACGCTCAGCTTGCCCACACTGGCGCTCGGCGCACTCATGTTTGTCGCCAGCCTCGTCCTCGCCCGCTTTTTGCGTCGGCGAGAGGGGCGTTAGCGATTGGTAGCGCCGTCGTCCCGACGGCCCATAACCACGCAAGCGACGTTTCATAATCGCACCTAAGAAATGCGCGATTGGTAGCGCCGTCGTCCCGACGGCCTCGTAACCACGCGAGTGACGTTTCATAATGGCACACGAGAAATGTGCGATTGGTAGCGCCGTCGTCCCGGCGGCCTCGTAACCACGCAAGCGATTTCATAGTGGCACACAAGAAATATTGTGAATATGCACATGGCAAACGGGCGCGGAGGCCGTCGAGACGACGGCGCTACGATTCTCGATTCCGCAATCCCTTGCCCACCAACCAAGCCTGCACGATTAAATTAACAGTTTCACTGAGAATGAGGGCAGCGGCAGCGCCGATGCTGCTGGCCCGCCACAGGCCAATGGGCGTAAGCACCAGCACCACCACCAAATTCAGCAACGAACACCACATGGTCCAATTGAAATGCCCGTAGGCATGAATAATGCGCGTGAGGCAGCTATTGACGATGCGCAAGCCCAGCACAATCGCCATTAATTGCAGCACCGGCACAGCGGTGACAAATTTGGGCGCGACGATGGGCACAATTAACATGCCCAGTTGCGAAATGAGCAAGGCGCATAACACGCCAAAGCCAACGGCCAACCACACAAAGCGGGCAATTTGGCGTTGCAGCGTGTGGGCATTGGCCCCGTTGGCAATAAGCGTCGAGAGGCGGCTAAACACCGAATAGGCAAACGCGCCCGCCACCAGCAAAGGCGGCTGGGTGAGCCGCTCGGCAAACAAATAATTACCGGTAGCGATGTCACCGAACCACGTTTTGAGCGCCAAGGCGCTCACTTGCCCATACAGCGCAATAATGGCGACGGTGATGCCGATGGGAAAGGCCAAGCGCATGAGTGACCAGCCGTGAGTTAGCAGAGCGGGCACGGGCGCAAGCGCCACACCCGCCACATCTCGCCGCATCGCCCGCCAGAGCAATGCCCCGCTCACCATTTCGCTGAGCAACAAACTGAGCAAAGCCACCTGTGGCAAGGGCCATTGGGTTAATGCAACTGCCGCCAGCGCCAACGTGACCAAATTCACCAGCACAATCGGCAAGGCGATGTCATGCGTGCGCAATTTGGCCTGAAAAAAGCTGAGGGGTAAGCCCGACCACAAACCGGTGAAAATGAGCAATCCGCCCAGCGCAGCCAGCCCAAATTGGTCGGCTGGTTGGGTGAAGGCATAAAACAACAACACTGCGGCATAGCCCAAGCCACCGCTCAGCCATTTTTGCGCCATCACGTGTTGGGCAAATGGGGCGTTGGGCGTGGCGCTGCGGGCAAATTCGCGGGTGGCGAGGGTGTCAACGCCAAAATCGGCGAAAGTCTTAAATAGCTCGACGATGCCGATCACGAAGGCAATTGCCCCAAATGTGCCGACTTCGACAAACAAACTGGGCAGCAATACGATGCCCAATTGGGCCGCCATGACCGAGCCGCGCAGAATGATGGCGGCCAGCGTGTTTGAAATTAGATGCCGATCCACAACCTAGAACGCACCTTTGCCCAAGACGACGACGGCGGCGGTGCGCAGCAAAATGCGCAGGTCGAGCCAAAGCGAATAATTTTGCACATAATAGATGTCGTCTTCGGTGTGGAGGTGCATGGGGCGATCGCTGCGGCCATTGATTTGCCACCAGCCGGTCATGCCTTGCGGCACAATCATGCGGCGGTGTTGCCACGCCTGATAGCGATCTACAAAATAGGGCAATTCGGGACGCGGGCCGACCAAGCTCATTTGCCCCAGCCACACGTTAAACAAATTGGGCAATTCGTCGAGGCTGGTGCGGCGGATAAATTTGCCGACGCGGGTGACACGTGGATCGTCAGGTCGTTTGAGGTAGCCTTCTTTGGGCATGTCTTCACCGCGTTCTTGTTTGTGGCTGGCGGGGGCGCTCATTGAACGAAACTTATAAATATCGAATAATTTGCCGTGTTCGCCGGCTCGTTTTTGCTTAAATAAAACCGGGCCGGGCGAATCAAGTTTGATGGCAATGGCAATGGCGATCAGCACCGGCATGATGAGCGGAATGAGGATGCTGGCGGCGATAAAGTCAAATGTGCGTTTGATGGCCCGTTCGACAGGCGTCATGGCGGGTTTGGTCAGGCTGAGCATCGGCACACCGTTTAGATCATCGGCGCGGGCGCTGGCGATGAGCAATTTGAAATAATCGGGCACAACCCATACATTGCACGGCTTGCTCATGATGCGACCAAGCAGTTGATGGGTTTCAATGGAGGCGTCATTGGGCAAGGCGAGCAAGACATCGTTTACTTTTTGGAAGAGAATGATGTCTTCGATGCTGTTTAACCCGCCCAATTTGGGTAATGCGGTCTGCTCAAGCGGCGGGTCGTCGGTAATGTAGCCCAACATTTGCACATTCGGCCATGTATAACCCTCTAATTTTTGCAAGGCAGGGCCAAGGTGTGAGGCGGTTCCAACCAACACCACACGATGTAATTCACGAGAGTGCGACGAAGTCTGGCTTGCCATAAGGCTAAGGTAGTAGGATTATAGCCGACTAAGAAGGTTTGAGTGTCAACTGTCAAATTAAAATTGCAAAAAACTCATTTTGGGTATCTTGTTTACCTTGACAATGTCACATTCATGGGGTTGAAGCAAAACAGACAAGTTTTCGCCAATTTCGCGCTGCCACTTCGGTATTATGCAGAAGCAACGACGGTTGTCTTGCGGCTTTGGGCTTGGGCAAAGGCCAAAATGAGCGCCCATGCGCCCCAATAAATGAACGAGGCGCGTGTGCCCGGGTAGGCCAAATCGGTGAGGTTGAACACCAGCCACATGGCTTGCCCGGCCAACAAGCCGCGCAAAGCCCACGCATCTGCCGAAGCGGGCGTGGCGTTGATCGCCCGCAACCCAATTCGCCACAGCAAAACCTGTAACGCCACAAAACACGCCATCCCCACAATGCCAAAATCTAGCCCCAATTCAAGCAACAAGTTGTGAGCGTGCGGCGGCTGGTCGGTGATGCTGCTGATCATGTTGGCAAACATCAGCCGCGAGGCATAGGGGAACATGCCCAACCCGATGCCCGAAAACGGCATATCGGCAATCATTGTGACGGCGCGTAGCCAAATAAAATAGCGTTTGCGCAACAACACATCCAGTTCGGCAGGCGAAAGCGCCATCAGCGTGGGCAAATAGAGCAATGCGCCGACGACGCCCAAGGCGACGACAACCGCCAATAGCCAGCCAATTTTGCGATAGCGCAAGGCGGCAAACACCGCCACACCCGCTGCCAAGGCCCCATACCCCCCAAACGATTGTGTCAGCAGCATTAAGCCAGTTAAGAAGATCGCCAAAACAATAAAGCTGAGGATCAACAGCCGCCGCAACCAATGATTTACCAACCCGTCGGACGAATGCCAGATCAGCCCCAGCGCCATGCCGATGGGCGGCATGATGATGGGCGATACCACTCCGGCCAAAATGTTGACGTTGGTGGTTTGGTCGTTCGCCAATTGCACCACTTGCACCTCGTAGCCCGGATATAGCCGCTGCAAAAGTGATACTTTGAGGAAAACCCACGACGCGGTGAGTGCCCCGCCCGATGCGATGGCAGTCGCCAAAAGCAGCCAGCCCAGCGCAATGGTCCACAGCCAGCCAGCCCCACGCCGCGACAATTGCGTCATGTTATACAAGCTGCCCAGCGTCACGAAACCCATTACAAACATGCTTAGACGCGGCACAGCGAGGTCGTATTGAAAGGTGAGGTAAAAACTTATCGCCAGCAAGATGGCCCACAGGCGCAACGGCCAACGCAATGCAGATGGAAAAAGCAAGGCCAGCGGGCCATCAAAGCGTATTTTGCCGTTGTGCCATAAATTTAACCCCAGCCGCGCCAAAATAAGCGCCGCCACCAGCCCAATGATGGGCAGCGGGCTGAAATTGCGGCGGGCGATGATGAGAAAGGCCAATGCGCCCCACACGCCCAATTCGATGGCAACCCCGATCAGCGACCAAACGCGGCTAGGGGTATCGGTTTTAGATTGAGGCATGATCATATTTACTTTTTGCAATTGGCGTGCGATTCTTGCCACACGGTCATCCGGTCAACAGTAATGTCGAATGGGTTGGGCGAAACGGTGGTAAGACCAACATAATGCACATACATGTCTTTGTCGCTTGTGCCCAGTGCTGCGGCGCGTTGTTTGGCCCATGCGTAAATGTCGCCAGTGGTGATCACTTTCCATGTCGTGTTTTGGCGCAGCGCGTCTTCGGTGCGATGCGATAAACGCGGGCCGGTTTGATCGGTGTAATATAACGCCTGATGTTTACCGTCGGCATATTCAATTTGCACCACCATCGAAATATAACTGCCGCGCCACGCCAGCGAAAAGTGTGTGCGACGGTCGAGTGAGATTCCGCGAAACGGCAGCGGCGGCATTCGCAACACCCAATGATCATACGCGCCCACTGCTTTTTCGGCATAACTGGCGGTAATACGCACCGCATTGCCACCGCTATAAGGCTGGTCGGGCTGCACAATTTGTTGGCTAAATGAACTGCGGCGGGCATTGGCAATGCTGACATTGCCGGGGATGGGGATAAAGGGCGAAAGCGTGCCTTCAAAATCGTCAATCGGCATGACCTCAAACGACTCAGCACACGCCTTGTCGGCATAAGCGCGGTAATTGGCAAGATTATTGGCGGCGGCGCGAATCGTCAACGGCGCAAGCAGCAAGGCCAGCACCACCGCAAGAATCAGGGAAATTTTACGAGTTGGCATTAAATAATTGAGCAAATAAGCGACGATATGCTTCGTCAGCTTGTTTGAATGTATATTTTTGTTGAACAACAGCCTGGGCACGTTGGCCCATATTTTGGCACAAGTCGGGATGCTGGGCGGCAAAGCGAATACATTTCGCCAAACCGTTTGCATCATTGGGCGCAATCACCCAGCCAATTTCCTCTTCGGCGAGCACCAGCCCAAGCTCTGACGTTGCATCACACATGCCGATAATGGGCTTGGCAGCGGCCAGTTGGTTATACATGCGGCTAGGCACAGAAATGCCGGCCATGCCCGGCACAAACAAAATTAAACCGGCATCGCAGGCATTGAGCGCGTCGTTAATTTGGTCGGCGGGCAGCATGGGCAATAAAGTCACGTTGTGCAATTGGCGTTCGCTGACCTGTGTGTGCAACCATTTGCGTTTTACCCCCGGCCCCAACACCAAAAAGTGAATTGGCTCGGCATGCAATTGCGTCGCGGCGTCGGCCAACGCTTCAATGGCATGGGTGCGCCCCAAATTTCCGGCATACAGCACCACAAACTTATCGGCAATGCCGAGCTTTTGCAAAAGCGGGTTGTTGGCGCGATCGGTGGGAAAGACATCTTCGATTTCGGCCCAATGCGGAATGCAGCAGATTTTGGGCGCAAGTGCGGCCTGCGGCGTTTGCGCAAGACGTTGATTGACCAAGGCCGACATATCGCGGCCCAGCGTGACGATGCGATCGGCACGGCGATAAAGTTGGCGATGCAGCCAATTGAGCAAGGCCACTGCTGCCGATTTTGCGTCTAAAATGCCAGATGCGACGAGCGCTTCGGGGTAAACATCGTGGATGAGCAATACCAATTTGGCGCGTTTAAACAGACATACGAGCAAGGCGATGAAAGGTAACAAAGGCGGATTGGTTACCACCAACACCGCATCGCCCGGTTTAACTGCCCCCAACGCCTTAAAAAAAATAGACAGCGACTGCGTGACCATATTTACGATGCGACCGAGCAAGCGATTTTTGTCTAGCACCGTGCCATGGCAACGATAAATTTCGACCCGATTGCGGGTTTCGTAACGCGGGGCATCGGTGCGCACCAAACGATCGGTCGGCGGGCCACTAATCACGCGGGTGCAAAAATGCGCAGCCAGCCCCTCAGCCGTTTGGGTAATCAGGCGTCCGGTTGATGTTTGTTCTGGATAGTATTGCTCGCTCAGCACCCATACACACTGCATAAAATTTTTCGGTTTTTATTGTAACGGGATTTAAAAGCGCCTAATTATTTGCAGGTTACTTAGAACACGGCTCGGTTGCCGCCTCGGCCCAAGGCCGATGTTGTCACTTGCCCCACAACATTTTTTTTGCCAAAATTTGCAGGCAATTTGTGGGTCGCGCCGCACATTTTACCGAGCAAAACACACTTTTTTGAGTACAAAAAACCGTCAGTTGCAAACACTGAAGATACGCGCATTTCTAAGCACTTAAGGACGTTTTTCCGGTACCGTATCCGACTTTCGCCTGTAGACGAAAAGTGCAGATTTAACGAGACTATTAAACGTCTTGCGCGTATTTTGAAGATATCAGAGTGGATATTTGAATAGATAGCAATCTTTACCAACGCGCAACTTAGCAACAGAATATGAATACGATCATTACCAATGCCAACATTTATACCGTTGATCCAAAACGTCCGCGTGCCTCGGCGATGGTGATTGCCAATGATCGGATTCTTGCAGTAGGCAGTGACGACGAAATCAAATCAATTAGCCTGCCTGATGCGACCCGCCTTAACCTCGGCGGCGCGTTCATTATGCCCGGCATGATTGATGCGCATGTGCATCTGCAATGGACCGGTTTGGGACTTCTCGAAGTTGATTTGTTCGAGGTTCCCAGCATCCAAGAAGCAACCTATCGGGTGGCTGTGGCCGCCGAGCAAACCCCAGCCGGAGAATGGATTACGGGGCGAGGCTGGACGCAAAGTGTGTGGAAGGAAAATCGGTTCCCCACTGCGGCAGACCTTGACCCAGCCACAAATCAACATCCGGTGGTATTAACTGCCAAAAGCGCCCACGCAGTGTGGGTGAATTCGTTGGCGCTAAAGATTTGCGAAATTGACCGCTACACCCCAGACCCGATTGGCGGGCATGTGGTGCGCGATGAAAATGGCGACCCGACCGGTGTTTTGCTCGAAAACGCCATGTATTTGGTTGACAACTATTTGCCCGCGCCAACAGCGGCACGTGCTGAATCGGGCGTGGTCAAAGCCATGCGAAAAATGAATCGCTGCGGGCTAACCGGTGTGCATTGTATGGACGGGGCTGGGGGAATTCAGTCATTTAACACCTATCAAAGCCTGCATCGTCAGGGTAAACTTTCGGTGCGTATCGTCAAGCAATTGCCCGTGCAAGACCTCGACACAGTAATCGGGGCGGGGATTCACAGCGGGTTTGGCGACAATTGGCTGCGCGTGGGCGGTATCAAAATCTTCGCCGACGGTGCGTTGGGTGCTCGCACTGCCGCCATGCTCGATTCATACGAAGATGAGCCGCGCAATCGCGGCATCGTGACCTATGAGAAAGAAGCGTTATGTGATGCCATGCAGCGTTGCCATTCAAACGGGCTAGCGACTGTCATACACGCCATTGGCGACCGTGCCAACCGCGATGTGCTTGACGCGCTTGAGTTGGTGGGCAAAAATCGCTTAAATGGCAATGGCGCTGGGCATACCAATGGCAGACACCCAAGTATGAAGTTGCGCAACCGTATTGAGCATGTGCAGCATATTAACGCCTGCGATTTACCGCGCTTGGCAAAACTGGATGTCATCGCCTCGGTGCAACCCATTCACGCCACCCAAGACATGTATGTGGTCGAGAAGTACCTCGGTCCCGAACGGTCAAAGCTGTCTTATGCCACCCGCTCTATCCGCGATAGCGGCGCACGGCTGGCGTTTGGCTCAGACACGCCCATCGAAACCTTTGACCCAATTGTCGGCATTCATGCCGCCGTAACTCGCCGCCGCGCCGACGGTAGCCCGGGCCCAGATGGTTGGCACGCAGACCAACGGGTGACGGTATATGATGCCATTCAAGCCTATACCATCGGTGCGGCCTATGCCGGTGGCATGGATCATTTGGTCGGCTCGATTGAGCCGGGCAAATTGGCCGATATCACCGTGCTCTCGCGTGACATCACCCAAATTCCAGCCGACGAACTTCTAAAAGTCAAGGTTTTACGTACAATGGTTAACGGCGAGTGGGTTTAATGTTGACTTGTGCAAGCGCAAACGAGCACAGCTAACCGCTGTGCTCGTTGTCATTCCATTCCAATGCCGCCATTATGTCTGCGTCGGATATCTCGGTCACCTCGCCTCGCCAGCATTTAAAAGCCAAAGGCCGTAGACGCCGCCAAAATGCGTATTCGCCAAACTTTGCTATGTAATCATTTGCCAATTCTCGCCCCTTTGCTTGCAGTTCGGGCGAGATGATAAATGGTGTATAACGTTGTGACTGTGCTCGGAAACCAAGACTAAGGTCAAATGAGACATCAAATGGGCATTTGGGGTTTTCTAAATTATAGTGAACAACTTTTGAGCGACCGTTTGGTGTAATTTCCATCATCGCGACTGTTTGAATTGCTTGTCGTGTGACAAAATTACCGGCAGCAATTGCACCCGGATTAATACACGTTACGCCCAAATATTCGGTCAACATTGGAATATGGGTATGTCCAAATACGACAATTGAGGCCCCAGCCCGTTGCGCCATCTTTGCCCGCCGCTCCAAACGGCTTTCCCAATCGTCTGAACGGCGTGATGCCAATTCTTCGGGACGATTTGGATAATGCGCGTGTGTCAGCAATATGCGCTGCCCATACGCAAACACAACCTGTGCATAAGGTAATTCTCGTTGGGATTCCTCCGTATCATCATTGCCATGAACCGCGATAACAGGCGCAATCTTGCACAGCTGATCCAACACACGAAGCTCACCAACATCGCCGGCATGCAAAATCAAATCCGCCCCATCCAACACTTCAAATGCAACAGGCGGTATTTGGTCAAGTCGGTCTGGCAAATGGGTATCAGAGATTAAACCAATTATCATAGTTGCATTATGGCTCAATATGATGAATTTCACCACAAAGAACGCAAAACTCAAAGATTAATGACTAAAATTCCCTTTTCTTTGTGTGCTTTGTGGTGAAAAACTAACTGGGGTATGCCAACAAACTACACACTGCCGATCTTTTGGCGGTCAGGTGTGATGTTCTTATTCGCCCGCGACAAGCCTTTATTGACCGCCGCTAAGTAAGCCTTGCCGCTCGCCACCAAGGTGTCGGTATCGGCACTGCGCCCGCTGTAAATATATTTTTTACCATCAGCGCCGCTTAGCTCAACCCGAATGGTGACATTGGCGATTGCGTCAATGCCTTCGGTCACGGCGTGAACTTGAAATTCAACCAGTTTGGCATCCACACCGGTCAGACGATTGATGCAGTTACAAATGGCGTTAACAGGGCCATTGCCCAAGGCCGCGTCGGCGCGAATTTCACCATCGCTATCGGTCAGCCGCACGCTGGCAATGGGTGTATTGCCCGTGCCGCTGGTCACGTGAATTTCCTCGACCTTGAACAAGTCGTTATCTAACGATTCGAATTGGTCGGTCAACAACGCCTCAAGGTCGGCGTCGGCCACCACTTTCTTCTTGTCGCACAGGTCTTTAAACCGCGCAAACACCTTGTCTAGCTCATCGCGGGTGAGTTCATAACCCAATTGCTTCAGGCGATCATTCAATGCCGCCCGCCCGCTATGTTTGCCCAACACCAAGTTGGTGCTGTTCCAGCCCACACTTTCGGGGCGCATAATTTCATAGGTCAGCGGGTTTTTCAACATGCCGTCTTGGTGAATGCCAGCCTCGTGCGCAAACGCATTTGCCCCGACAATGGCCTTATTGGGTTGCACTGCAATCGAAGTTAGGCTGCTGACCATGCGGCTGGTGCGTACTAATTGTGTGGTGTCAACACGGGTATACACAGGTGCATAAAATTGCTTTCGGGTGTGCATCGCCATCACCACTTCTTCAAGGCTCGTATTCCCCGCTCGCTCACCGATGCCGTTCACGGTGACTTCGACTTGTCGCGCCCCAGCCAACACCCCTGCCAACGTATTGGCAGTCGCCAAACCCAAATCGTTGTGGCAGTGCGTGCTCAAGATCACCCCGCGCTCGCGGATACTCGGCACGTTGTCAATAATGCCCTTGATCAAGTTGTAATATTCGGTAGGGGTGACATATCCGACCGTGTCGGGAATATTGAGCGTGGTTGCGCCCGCCTCGACTGCCACTTTGAGCACCTCGTATAAAAATGCAGGGTCACTGCGGCCCGCATCTTCGGGCGAAAATTCGATATCGCTGCACAAGCTGCGGGCATATTGCACCATGTCACCGGCCTGCTCCAAACAGTCGCTGCGGCTAATTTTGAGCTTGTATTGCAGGTGAATATCGCTGGTGGCGAGAAAGGTGTGAATGCGTGGGCGACGAGCGTGTTGCACCGCCCCCCATGCGCGGTCAATATCGGCCTTGTTGGTGCGGGCCAAGCTGGCAATCACCGGCGCATTATCAAATTGCCCGACTTCTTGCGCGATCCGGCTCACCGCGTCGAAATCGCCGGGGCTGGCAATAGCAAAGCCAGCTTCGATAATATCAACGCCAAGCCGTGCCAACTGTCGCGCAATTTCCAATTTTTCAGGAAAATTCAAGGTTGCGCCCGGCGATTGCTCGCCATCACGCAGGGTGGTATCAAATATGATTAATTGGTCTTGTTTGTTCATGATTGGTTATAAGGTTTCCCGACAAAAATTTTTTATTGTGTCAATGGGTCCCATTTACTTTAATCTTTTAACTATTTGTTTTACATCTTCACTTAACATCCTAAAAGCTGAAAGCTGCTCCAATGGAGAGAAGTCATCTGTCAATTCTGCAATTCGATGCAGCAATTGATGAACATTTAAATCTCTTCTGCGCCGCCCACCTAATTCACTTGCTTCGCGGAGCAAATTAAATACACGCTCTTTCGGGTCCGGCAAATCTTCTAATTCTGATAACTGTGGAAAATTCAAATTAATTTTGCCGTTCGGGTTGCCAGCGGCGCGCCGAATGATTTTTTCATCACCTAATAACCAAGCCTCCTGCATACGAATTGGAATAACATATACAATCGGGGGCATAGCCTCAGAAATTTTTATTTCCTTCGTTGCCGCTAAAATTTCCTCAATACGCTTCTCGCGTGATTGATTTTCCGAATCACGATGGATAAATAATAATTGACAGGGGTACAAACGAAGTGCAACCTCTATCTTTTCGTTAAGTTTGCTTGGCGGTTTCCGTAATTTTCTTAAATCAGCCCACTGAGGATGAACTGCTTTTTGCAAGCCATGCTTACGCAACAACCAATTTAATATATGCCTCATTGTCCAATCCGAGCTGCCATCAGAAAGCAAGGTGTAAGTCAGTGGTGTTGTCATGACTCAAATTCAAACATCGATTGCAAATCGGTTCGATCCATAAGGCGTTTTGGGGGTTTTACTAAATCATCCATACGTGAATTTTCATTTAAATGGCGATTTTCCACTAAAGCGTCTGGATTTAAATAATCTAGCAACACTCCTTTAGTAACTTCTTTACTTCCGCCTTTTTTTACACGCCAAGTGTCTGGCACAGCGCCAAAAGAGACTTTTTCAAATCGTTTCTCATCTTGCACTTCTTCCACTTTTTCAGCAATAATAAGACTATCTTGTGGAACTTGTTTAACAACAGATGGAGAATGGGTATTGATAATTACCTGACGTAGCGGATTATTGTTATCAACGGGTAAAGACGTATCACATGCAATATCTTGTAATAATCTCAACATTGATGGAATTCTTATCGGATGGATGCCGTTTTCTGGTTCCTCTAAGCAAATTAATCCTCGTGTATTAACATCTAGCTCTAAAACAGCCAATGCTATAAAACGAAGGGTTCCATCAGATAAGGCTCGTGCTGGATAAATTGTTTCGGTGTCATCAGAGATTTGCAAGGTTAACAACTCCCTTTTTTCGTCACGGTCAATACCCACATCGCGCACATTTTCCAATAATTCACTTAAACGATTAGCAACTTTTGCATATACATTTTCTGCATTATCGGGAGCAATTGTTCGTGCCAAATGATATAAAGTTGACGCCAAATTAGCGCCATTAACTCCAAGCCGTATAGGAGCCGTAAAGTTGTTAGGCTGCCGCATCGCAGAGGGTTCAAGTTGTAACAACCGCCAAGATTGCATTTCACGGCGTGCTAACAACGCAGTAGGCATTTCTGAAGCATTTGCTACCGATAACACAGTTCTTGGCAATGTAGCAGCAAGGCGAATTAACGGTCTACCTGTATTTCCACCATCCTGGTGTTGTTTAATTACAACTTTATCATTTTCATAGCTTGTAGAGATGAAATAAGGGGCGCGATGTTGTCCTGAAATAATCGTATCCCGCCATTCTTTAGTGTGCTTAAATGGCAGCGCAGTTTTAGCATCGCTTTTATTAATATGGGTCAACTCTTCTTCTACAAGTTCGATCCCGGGCGGGGATGAAACATCACCAGCGCGATACGCTAAAGAAACTTTGTATTTTAAAAAGGTAATGCTAGCAACTGCCTCTTGACCCAAATCATCAACTGCCCTTTCAGGTACTATCATTTCGGCCTCAAATGAGATCTTCGTTTCATAGCGATCTCCAATATGGTGAAAAATACTACGGACATCGCTTGTTCGTCCAGATTCGTCTCTAACGGATAAAACAGCATCCATTAATGGGCGATCTGCAAGCAAACTCAAAAATCTAATCGCATCAAATAAATTAGATTTACCAACCCCATTTGCTCCGGCGATGCAAGTAAAAGTACCAAATCTAATATCAACATCCATTAAGTTTTTAAACCCAGATATTTTCAATCTTGTTAACATCATTACCTCTGTTTTATTTAAGTAACATTTCTCATGGATGAATAGCTTTCGCAAAATGCTCAACCGTCGGAAAAGGGTCGTAATAATGATGCAGCAAGCGCTTCCAATCTTGGTATTGCGGCGAACCGCGAAACCCGATGGTGTGGCTTTCAAGATCACGCCAGCCAACCAGCAGCACATAGCGATTCTGGCGCTCGATGCAACGGCGCAATTCATGCCATTGATAGCCATCAATCTGCACAATATATTGCTGTGCAATTTTAAAATCGGCTTCAAATGCGGCTTCTTGGCCGGGAATAACGTCTAGGGTCGCTATTTCTAAAATCATTGTAAAGGGATGGGTAACTTATCGTAATCATCTGGCTCAACATTGGGCACGTTCTCGAGTCGTTGTTGAAAGCGTTCCCAACTTCCACGCCGTCCGCGTTTTTGTAAAAAATCTTCATTGAGCCACAAAGCCACATGTGCAGACAAAGCCATCGCCACAATTTGATCAATCTCTATATGCTCACGCTCCGAAAGCTGAGACACTTGTTGATATAGATAATCTGGGATTTTTGTTTGTAATTGCGTCATAAAGCTCCTATTTTTATTAAAAACTCTAACGGTGTTAACACTGCTATGCCATATTTCGTCACAATGCTTATATCATGTTTGTTATAGCTAATTATGATATCTGCATTGGCGTGAATTGCTAACTCTAGAATAAAGTCATCATCGGGGTCACGCGATATGGCCCGCCAATTAAATGGCAACTTGCTATGCAACTTAGAAATACTACACAAATCTTCGATAATTTGTGAAATTTCTTTTGCGTCTAAACCTATTTCAACTGAAGCTTGTCTAAGTTGCTCTTCGTATTCAAGAACCAAAGCGGAAGACAAATTCACCTGCCATCGTGGGTCTTTTAATCGCCTCAATAATTGAAAAGATGCACCCGCGCTAGACTTAAAACCGGATATCAGCACATTGGTGTCAATGATAATTTGCAACATTACTTAAGTCGCTCGTCGCCCCACCACCCGCAACCGCCGATAATCGGCATACCAAACGCCGTCAACATATTGCGTGGCACGCAATTGCGCAACCGATGCAGCAATAATCGGCTCGATGGCATCGGCGGGCAAGCCGCGCAACAGCCCTCCGCTAAACATGCGAATCCAATTCGCCATGCCGTCTTCGCCCTCCAGCTTGGTCGGGCGATCAAACAGCCAAGCCGCGTTGACCTCAAAGCCATGCTTCTCTAACAACGGCGCATATTCACCAATAGACGGAAAAAACCAGCCATGTTGTGAATCGCGCCCTGTCTGAACCTTGATCGCTTGCCGAACCACATCCGCAATCGTGCCAATATTGCGCTTGCCGCCAAGCTCGACCACCAAGCGCCCACCCAGCTTTAAGGCCGCCGTCATACACCGCACCGCGCCTTCGGCATCGCTCACCCAATGCAACGTGGCGTTAGAATAAATCGCGTCGAATGGCTGGCCAAAAGCAAAATCGCTGGCGCTGGCGTTCACCCAAGTCATGTGCGGATACGTTTCGCGGGCCTTGTCGAGCATTTGCGCCGAGTTGTCTAGCCCAATCACAGTCGCGCCACATTCAGCGATTTTGGCGGTCAAATGCCCAGTCCCGCAACCGATGTCTAAGATGCGCTCGCCCGACTGGGCATTGAGCAACCCAAGCAAATCTTCGCCATATTTGGTGACAAAGTTGTGTTTGCCATCGTAAAGTGAGGTATTCCAATTATTTGTCGTCATTTTCAATTTCTACCTTAGCCCTTAAGCCGCTGCTTTTTAATGTTGCAACAATTGCCTTTTCGTCATCGCCAATCGCTTCAATTCGCCCAAACCGAATGCGCCACCGCCACTCAATTTTGTCAGCGACAGCGCTTTGCCAATCTTGGCCCAAATTTGCCCACAAGCCCACCGTTGCCAGCGTATATACCCCGCGATGCTCGCTGCTGCGCATTTGCGAACCGGTGACAAAGCCTTGCTCGTCGCGGGTATAAACCGTATACCGCGTCTGCTCAACCAACTCGGCCACCACTTGCCAATAACGATCATCAAAATGCAACGCATCGCGCTCATCTAACTTAAACAAATGCACCAATTCATCTGCATTTGGCTGCTTGGTTTTGTGCAGCCACCACTTCGACACCTTGATGTCGCGCCCGCCGCGTCCCTCACCATAGGCCCGCAATGCCCGTGCAATGTTTTCATCGTGCCGACGCGCCAATTGCAGCGCCTCAGCCACCACGCCATATTTTTTTGCCCGCCGTTGCTGTTGATTCGCCAATTCCTCCGCCTCGGCTTGGCGTTGGGCCTCTTCGAATTGCTCAATATTACGCGCCGTTTGCTCAGCCCGATCTACCCGTGCTTCTAACGCCTCATCCGGTTCTGGCTCGATTGGCAATGGCAAGGCAAGTTGATCATTCGACTGCTTGCGTGACTGTTTACGCATAAGACTTTCAATGAAAGAACAGGGCTATTTTTTCATTAACCGCGTAAACCCAGCTTGCTCAAAATGATGATCACTGGTAAAGGCCTCTGTCACTCCATAATCTTGCATAACAATAAAACTTATGCAATCAATTAAACTCCAATCTTTATCGAGCCTTTGCTTCCATAATTGCCAGCCACGATGCCACAATGTAGGGTCTATGTGAACAATTTCCACAACATTTGTTTTTGCCGATTGCTGCAAGCGATTAATCATTTCAGTTACAGTAGCTCGCCAAATTACTGAACTTAATCCACTAATCGTTTCAGATAAGACCGCATCAGTTGTGATTAATTTTGCTTGTTGTTTCCCCAGTTCAAAAGCCAACATTTTAGCTTGCTGATTAAATGTGTCGCGCTGATTAATTAAAGCAACAAAAGCGGCAGAATCCCAAAATACTGTCCTTATCATTGGTGTTTATCGGTGCCATAAACATAGTGATCAAACTGATCTGACATATCTTCTGGCCCGGCATCAATCGCTAATTCATGAATCGTATAAATAGGCGATACTTCTTGAAGGGTTGTTGTTTGGCTTGGTTGTATTTTTTTTACATCATTGTTATTAAAAATTTTTATTTGGGTTAATCTCCGAGTAATACGTGCCACTAACTCAAGTTGTTCAATGACCGGAAGCGATGAAATTTGCCCTTCTAATTGATCAATTAACAGTGCCATTCTTTAATAACCTCCCTTGATAAGCAAGTTCTCCTTGCCCCACAATTTGCCCTTGTGCCAACTCCATCTGATGCGTGATGCAAGGCAATGTATCTGATTCATAATGACTGACCAAAATGAGATTAGTTAATCCGGCATCCTGATTCCTGCCATTAACTCGCAGTGTCGCCGCGCTGCTCAAAATATCGCTCAGCTCAGCCTTAAAATTCACATCCAGCCCGTCAAATGGCTCATCCAACAACATCAGGCGAGGCCGATTAACCAATGCCCGCGCAATCAACACCTTCCGCGCCTGCCCAAACGACATTTGCAGCAAATTGCGTTTGGCTAAAGCCTGTAAATTAAATTGCTCAATCAATTCATCAGCGCGTTCACGCTGAGCAGGGGTTGTGTTTTGCAGCCAACCGATGCTCGAATAGAAGCCCGTAATAATGACATCCCGCGCTGGCAAATCAACCGCATACCGAGTTTGTAATTCAGAAGAAAAGAAACCAATTCGGTTTTTAATCTCCCAAACATTATTAAAATCTTCGCCAAAGCGCGTAATACTACCGCCCGCCGCCGGCCACCACTCGCCCAAAATGAGCTTGAGCAGTGTGCTTTTGCCCGCGCCATTATGCCCATACCCGAGCCAATTCTCGCCTGCCAGCATCCGCCAATTGATGCCCCGCAACACCGCCACCCGCCCCTCATCCAC
>JAHBAL020000258.1 GCA_018500105.2 Anaerolineae bacterium | reverse complement strand
GGAGATGTGTATAAGAGACAGGCGCTCTTCGCCATACCGGTCAAAATTTGCTCAGCCATCCCCGGCTTGGCGGCCTCTTTTTCAGCAATGCGGCGTTGGCGTTCGGCTTCGCGCTCGGCGGCAATGCGCTCACGCTCGGCGGCCTTGGCCTGCACAGCATCTTCTTTAGCACGGCGCTTGGCATCTTCGGCATCGCGTTTGGCCTGCTCCGCCGCTTCCATTTCTTCTTCTGTCTTGTCTTTTAGCACTTCGTATGCCGAGCGACGATCTTTGAATTTTTCATAATGCCCATACACCAACGACTCTTTGATCAGATTTTCGCGCTGGTCGGCGGTCACCGGCCCAATGAAACTCGACGGCGGCACCACAAAGCCCCGCTCGACCATCGTTGGCGCACCGCGCTCGTCCAAAAATGACAGCAACGCCTCGCCCACCTGTAGTTCGGTAATGGCCGTCGCCGTGTCAATGGCGGGGTTTTGACGGAACGTCTCGGCGGCGGTGCGAACGGCTTTTTGGTCACGCGGGGTAAAGGCACGCAACGCATGCTGCACCCGATTGCCCAATTGCCCCAACACTTTTTCGGGCACATCGAGCGGGTTTTGGGTAACAAAATACACACCAATGCCCTTCGAGCGGATCAGCCGCACCACTTGCTCGATCTTAGTCATGAGCGCATCCGGCGCATCATCAAACAACAAATGGGCTTCGTCGAAGAAAAACACCATCTTGGGCTTGTCGAGATCGCCCACTTCGGGCATGTTTTCATACAACTCCGACAACATCCACAACAAAAAGGTGGCATATAGCAAGGGCGATTGCATCAACTTGTCGGCGGCCAAAATATTGATATAACCCTTGCGGCGATCAGTTTGCATCATGTCACTCAGGTCGAGCGCCGGCTCGCCAAAAAATTTGTCGCCGCCTTGGCTGTCGAGCGTGAGCAAGCCGCGTTGAATGGCGCCGATGCTGGCGGCAGACACGTTGCCATATTCGGTCGTAAATTGCTTGGCATTGTCGCCGATATATTGCAGCAAGGCCCGCAAATCTTTGGTGTCAATCAACAACAGGCCGCCGTCGTCGGCAATCTTAAAACAGATGTTCAGCACGCCTTCTTGGGTCTCGTTCAAATTGAGCATCCGCGAAAGCAGCAGCGGCCCCATCTCTGAGATGGTTGAGCGCAAGGGATGACCATTCTCGCCAAACACATCCCAAAACA
Source organism: Anaerolineae bacterium (assembly GCA_018500105.2). GTDB lineage: Bacteria > Chloroflexota > Anaerolineae > J036 > Brachytrichaceae > AQU-03. The sequence goes on along the minus strand of JAHBAL020000258.1, from coordinate 5,347 downwards.
TGACAGGGCAGCCGGTCGGCGTAAACGAATCGGCCATTCCCAATTGCTCGAGCCGCGCCGCGACTTTGGGATTATTGCCCGCCGGTTGGCTCAGGCCCGACAAGTCACCCTTGATATCGGCCATGAAGACTGGCACACCAATGTGACTAAAACTCTCGGCGATTTTTTGCAGCGTCACCGTTTTGCCAGTGCCGGTTGCGCCGGTAATCAACCCGTGTCGGTTTGCTTTATTGGGCAGCAGGGAAACATCTTTATTGCCTGCTTTTGCCACCAAAATAGGATTTATTGCTGTTGCCATATACAGCAAATTGTATCGCGTTTATTTGGTTAAACACATATCATCGAGCCAAAAACCACCGCCCGCATTTTTATAGCCCCAAATTTCGATCAAAGCCGCATTCTCTGGGGCCAACGCCTGCAAATTAAACTCGTTGTAGTCGAGTGTGCTCACGTCCACCACTTGTTGCTTCAATAGATTCCACTTGAGGTCGTAGAAATTAATGCCAACTTGCGCCACTGTGCCCTCGGTCACTTTGCCCCATCCACTCAGACGATACGTTTGCGTGGCAATCGCGGGCATATTTTGGCCGGCGCTGCCGCTGCCTGTGTTTAAATAAAGCGCGTTTTTGCCATTGTGGCTGTCGCCGACAATTTTTGCAATCGCATCCGAGCTATTCCACACCGCAAGCCCATTTTCAAACCCGCCATTGCCCAACAAGTTATTGACACACACATTGCCAGACGACGCAGGCAATGCCGATGACGGCGGCGATGCGGATGGCGCGGGCAATGCAGCAGGTTCGGGCGGCGGCGGGGCGTTATATCGCGCCACATATTTGCGTTGCCCATTCTCAACCGAGATGATGCGCGTGCGGCTGCCGCCATCCGACCAACCAGCAAAATTCATGCCTTTCTGTGATTCAGGCACGCCAATTTCAACCTGCGAATTGATAATGACATCCACACTAAACGGCGTGATGCGGCTCGCGCCCTCGAACAAAATTTGCATCCCCGACGGCTCGGTTTCAAACGTATATTGAACGGTTTCGGGGCGAAGTGTCACACAATCTTGCTCCGATTTCACTCCCGAACTGTCAGCAACAAAGGCGCAAATTTGCAAATAGGTATTCGTGCCATGATTCTCGACCGTAAACCCACCCACAGGCCCATTCGAGATGGGATAAGCGTCGTAATGGGCGTGGTCGTTGTGGAATTGAACCACTTGCCAACGAATATTGGCGCTGATGTCGCCGTCTTCGGGGTCAATGGCTGTCGCGCTCACCTCAATGCGGTCGCCCACCCAATAGGTTGAGCCGGTGCGCGGCGAAGTGATTTTTAAGGTTGGGCGCTGGCTGCCCGCCGAAATCATCACGCTGGCCTCAGCGCTTTTGCCCGCCGAGTCGGTCACGACCAATTTGGCCTTGTATTGCCCCGCCACCGTATAGATTTTGATCGGGTTCGCTTCGGTCGAGGTGCTGCCGTCGCCAAAATCCCACGCATAGCGCAGCGCCAACCCCGCCGGATGCGCTGAACCAAAGCTAGAAAATTGCAGCGTGAGCGGGATGGGACCTGAGTTTGTATTTACAGAAACGTTGGCTTGCGGGCCAGCATTAACCCCCACATAGCGAATGCGGCGCACCTCACCATTTGGCTTTTGCCCAATCACCACATAAAACAAATCTTGGTTTGGCCCAGCGGTAATATCTACCACCGGCCCAACAAATTGGGCAAAATTTTTCACAGTCAGCGCTCCATTCGCCCCAATCTGCCCAAACTTAATCCATTGGCGCTCGTAATCGGCAAAAAACAGCGCCGAGCGATATTCGGCGGGGTAATTTGTGCCGAGATAAGCATCGCCCACCATCACCGCACCGCCTTCGGGCAAGGTGTCATATTCGTAGGCCGGTTTTTGGGCGTCACTGTTTGTCTTGCGATACACCTCGCCGCAGAGGGCGCTGGTGCGTGGGTTGTTGGCGTAGCTGGCTTCTTTGTCGCGGCCCTCATAGCATGGCCAGCCAAAATTTTTGCCGCGCCCAATATTGACTTCCTCGGCGGTGTTCCAGCCCACATCGCCGATCACCACTTCGGGCGCGGCATTGGCCGGGCCGGGCTTAAACGAAAATCGCACCGGATTGCGCAACCCATAATTAAACACCTTGGCGCGATTGCTGTTCACATTGCCGTCAAAAAAAGGATTGTCGCGCAGCCCCGCGCCGGTCATCGGGTCAATGCGCAAAATTTTGCCTGCCAAGTTGTCGAGCGATTGCACCCGCAAGGCGCGAGGGTCAATCATCCAGGGGCTGGCGTTATCGCCAATGCCGACATACAACATGCCGTCTGGCCCAAACCGCAGCCCGCCATTAGAATGCACCGCTGAGTCAGCGGGCACACAATCGTTGGTGTAACTGGTGGCACGTCCGGCTGGCCCCACTTGGCACGCCACACGCTCCAGATCGTCGCCCTCGTTTTCGTTGCCCAAGGTGCTGCGGTCGCCATTTTTGCCCAAAATCACCACCCGCGAGGCTGGGTCGGCGAGCGCAACGCTATGATTTTGCTCGGCGTCGGCGGTCAGCCGTAGCAAACGAATGATGCGCGACCCCGTGCCATCAATCTTGACACCGGGCGGGTCGTAGGCAAACAGCACATAAACATAGGGCGCAACTGGAAACTGTGGATGCACCGCGATGCCCAACAAGCCACGATCACGGGCCGAGTTTACTTCTGCGCTCAGGTCAATGAAGGGCTGAGCTTGCAGCACATTGTTGTGCCACACCCGCACCACGCCGTTTTTCTCGGCAATAAACATGCGTCCATCGTTGCTAAAATCAATGGCGGTGGGCAAATCCAGCCCCGCCGCCACCACTTCGCTCACAAACCCACGCGGCAACGACGCGCCCGTTGGCAAATCTGACACCCCGCGATTGATGTTGGCGGGCATATTGATGATGGGCAAATACGCCTTGTTGATCAAGGTCGGTGGCAAAATGGGATCGCCTTCGTGACGGCCCGCCAAGCTGAGCTTGGCCTGTGGCACGAAAAACGTTGCGACCAATGCCGACAAGCAAACTAAATTAACGAGCCGAATCCGGCGTTGTTTACCCTGAGTTGTGCTGAGTGACGTTGCCATAGATGAAAAGGCGTGAACCCGTTATCATCATGGTCAATTTCAGTGATAGCATCATCCTTCGCCAGCCGTGATACATTTGCAACTTTAGAAGGATAAAATGGTTGCTTTGCTTAGAGAGAATATACAGACAAGCTAGAGATTATTTGTTGAAAAGAGGGACAGTTCTAATTTTGTTCTTTTGCCGCTGTTATTGCAAATGCCGCCGTGCCCAAAGCAAACGCTGGGCAACACCGACGGCGATGAGCAAGCTAAAAAGCAACGCCAAGCCTGCGAAATGGGTCGGCAAGGCCAAAAAAAGCACATACGCGACCACCGTCTCAGTGCCACCGATGATGGCTTCGGGCATGGTGACCGAGGTTTGCTCTTGGGTGGCAAAGACCCCATTTTGACGCTTTTCGAGCAAGGCCGATAAATACATCCACGACGCCGAATTGACGTAATAAGTCGCCAGCAACACGCCAACGGCCAACATATTATTGGGGTTGTCGAGGCTGAACGCCACCCCCAACGGCACAGCCGCATACACCGCAAAGTCGAGCAAAATGTCTACATAGCCGCCAAAATCACTTTGTCGGCCTTGCTGTCGCGCCAATGCACCGTCCACGCCATCCAACAAGCGGTTGAGCAGCCACAGCGGAATGGCCCATTCGTAGCATTGCGTCCACGCCAGCCATGCCGCAATTAGCCCGATCAAAAAAGCCGTAAGGCTAACAACATAGGGCGAGGTATTGCCAAACAACAACACCAGCGGATGAAGCCACGCATCTTTGACGCGGCGAATAGTGCGATCTAACATCGTTAACCCTCTAAGCTGACACCAGCGCGTCTAGCGCTGGCAACAGCACCACGCTTTCTTGCTCATTGGGGTCGGTGCGGGCGACCACCGCCGTTGCAGGTTCGGTTGCGCTCATATTCATCGGCAAATGCGGCATTCCGGCGGGGATATAAATAAAATCGCCCGGCTTACATTCCATGCACTTCTCCAGCCGTTCGCCATACCACATCTTCACCTGCCCGGTCAGCACGTAAATGGTGGTCTCGTGGGCATCGTGACGATGCGCCTTGGCCTTTGCGCCCGGCGGCACAGAAATAAGGTGCATACACAAGCCACGCGCCCCAGCCGTTTCGCTGGTGACGCCCGGAAAATAATTGAAGCCTTGTTTGCCGCGATAAGCATCGCCGGCATGAATCAATTTGCAATCGGGAGGAGAAGATGCATCCATAAGCTTAAAGTGTATCTGACAAAGCTGAGGCGGCGCTAAGGCCATTCAGAAAAAATAATTCTTCGATTCTTTACCAATTCCGCGTCTCCGCGATCCAAATTCTGTGATCGCGGAGACGCGGAATTGGCGGAAAATCGGAGGGCGTTTTAAAGGACGATTCCGATATTTATTTTGGCTAAACAGCCTAAGGTGCGGCCACAATTGGCCCACACAGCCACCAAGGCCGGCCCTCGACCAAGTTAGTTTTTTGCGACACGAATCGGTTGGCCGAGGCCGCTGGATAAATCGTGTAGATCACAAAAGCCGAATTTGCATCGGCGGCCAAGGTATCGGGGGTCGAAATATTGCCATCAAACGGCTTGCTCCATTCGGCCCACAGCGTAAAATCGGGGCTGGCGGCGCACACGCGGCTCGTGCCAAGCGCACTTGGGCGCGTGGCGATCACGGCATTGATGCGATTCTCGGCGGCGCGTTCGGGCAGGCCATAGTGCATTTCCCACGCCTCTTGCACATGAGTGCAAACCGCCAAGACGTTTACGCCTTCGATTGCCAACAAACGGCACGTTTCGGGGTAAAGGGCATCGGCGGCGGGCAAAACCGCCAGCCGCCCCCACGCGGTGTCGAGCCAGCGCACCCCATCCCCCAACGCCGTGTGCCAAGCGTGGCGCTGGCTGGCGTGCAGTTGCGGCTGCCGCAAACAAATGCCATTGGCATCAATCAACACGCCGACATGTGCGCCATTTTCCACCACGCTGGTGGCAACAATAGCCTCGCTGCCATGCAAAATACGGCTCAGCATCGCTACAAATTCAGCCGATTGACGCTCGGCGGCGGCCACATCCGTCACCACGCCCGCTGGCAAAAAGGCCAATTCGGGCAGCACCAACAATTTGGCTTCGTCGGTCATCGCCAAGCGCAATGTGCCGCCATACACCACTTCATCTTCGGCCACCACCTGAAAAGCCGCCGCCTTCACTTCTGTCTCTTATACACATCT
>JAHBAL020000352.1 GCA_018500105.2 Anaerolineae bacterium | reverse complement strand
GGGCGCATCCTCGCCAAGCTGGACGATGCAAATTGGGATGTGCGTCGCGCGGCGGTGGCGGCCTTGGGCAGCCTGGTGGCGAGCGATGAGGGGGTGCGCTTAAAGATCGCCGCGCGATTGGCTGACGAAAGCTGGTTTGTCAGATTTGCCGCAGCCCAAACCCTATACCCTCACATATATATACAAGACGGGCTTTTCGAGCAATTGTTTTATTGGATTATCTTGGATGTTGATCATCGTTATACACCCAGTAATGAAATGGAAGATTGTCAGCTATTTCAAGCTCAACTCATTGCTGACTACGCCCCCAAAGTTCAACATTCGGCGCACTATCTCACCCAATTACAGCACATGCTGAGTGTGCGCAACAGCCCCACCCGCATCGCCGCCGCCAAAATGCTCATGGCCTTGCCGCAGAGCATTCCACCGCATTTACGCCCAACGGTGATTGACTTGATAGACGTGCAACGGGGCGACGAAAGCTGGCCCGAACGTTTACAAGTGGCCGAATTTTTTATCAACCACCGTGATCAAAGCCTCAGCCAACACGCCATTCGGGTGGCGCTTGAGGCGCTCGATTACGCCACCGAACCTTGGGTGTATCAACCTGGTGCAGGCCCGCAAGTGCGCTCACAGTCCGCCCAAATTTTGGGCAAGCTAGAGCCGCTCTATCGAGACGAGGCAATCTTTGTTCGCTTGCGCCGCCTCATGATCGAAGATCAGGCTCCCAATGTGCGTGACGCGGCCTATGGGGCCTTACTCCAGTTGGCGGTTGCGCCCGACCAAGCCGCTGTTTTGTAGCGCCGTCATCCTGCCAACCCTCCAAGGTCTTTAAGACCTCGGAGGGTTAGCTACACCCAGCAAATGCCCCCGCCCACGCGCAAAAATGCTGCCCAGCACCAGCGTCAGCAGTGCCGCCAACGCGGCATAGGCCGCCGAAAAGCCGAAATTGTCGGCGACCAAGCCGACGATGGGCTGGGTGATGCCAGCCACCACGCTAAACATCATGCTGCTGGTGCTGAGGATGGTGGCCCGCACCTCATTTGGCACAAGGGCTTGGGTTTTGGCCGAAATGAGCGGGCGCACCACCGTGCTGGCGAAGGCAATCGCGCCCACGCACGACAGCACCGGCAACACTTGAAAGGCCGACATGAGCAACAAACTGCCGATGACGACGACGGGCGCGAAAGTGATGACGCGATTTTCCCCCGCCCAACCCGCCACCCGCGACGACAGCGCCGAGGCGGTCATGCTGATGGCTTGCACACCGGCTTGCACAAAGCCGATGGCCGCCACCGGCACACCCAGCGCCCGCGCCTGCGGCTGCAAAAAGACGTATTCGGCCACATAGGACCCCATTGCCAACACCGGCATAAACAGCATGAGGGTGCGCAGGGCTGGGTTCGAGCGCATCAAGGCCACCGCTTGCCGCACAATGCCAGCCAGACTGGGGGCGTGGGCATGGGCGTGTTCGCCACGTCGCGGGTCGTCGAACAGCACAACGCAGCCCAGCGCCCCAAACGCCAAGGCGGCTGAGGTGAAAAAGGGCAAGTCGAGACGCACATTGGCGAGCAACCCACCCAACACATTGCCCAACATCATGCCACCGGCGCTCAGCGCCATCAGCCGCCCATTCAGCCGCGCATAATCAGCCCCGCGTTCGGCCCGCTGTAGGCTTTCGTAGAAAAAGGCATCTTCGGCCCCCGATTGAAAGGTGAATGCCAAACCCATCAGCAAATACGCCGCGATCACCAAGATCATGTTGGGGGCCAGCAGCCAAGCCAACACGCTCAACCCCATCAACAAACAGCCGATGAGGAGCGAGATTTTGCGGCTGACGCGGTCGGCCACGATGCCGGTTGGGATTTCGCCGAAGGTGGAGGCGATGAAAAAGGTGGCATCTACCAACGCAATTTGGGCCAGCGACCAGCCGCGCACTTGCAACAGATACGTAGACCACACGGCGATAAACATGCCAAACCCGATGTGTTTGAAAATGATGTAGGCAATGTATTTTGGGATATTGGCGCGGGCAGCAAGCATGGTGCGTATTATCGCTGAGGGTTGTCTGGCAGAATTTTGGGGTGAATGGCGGGTTTATAATGCAAAAATATTGATCTGCAATTGACTTTATTGGTAATTCCATGACGATCTTAGATAACCTTACTCAGTGGCAAAACAACTACTCAGCCAGTTGGTTGGCTGCGTTTCAACAGACCGGTAAAATAAATTGGGATCTTTACCCTTGGCCGAGCAAAAATAGTGATGTAACAGGGCCGGGAATTGATGTGCGCAAGGCACGCTTGGTGTTGATTTCGTCAGCAGGCGCTTATTTGCCAGCATCACAAGCAGCATTTGACGCCGAAAATGATCTCGGCGACTATGACATTCGCCTTATCCCATTAACAACGCCCTTGCGGCAAATTGCCTATGCTCACACCCATTATGATCATACGGCGGTGAATGCTGACCCGCAAGTGCTGTTGCCGCTCAATCATTTAGATGACATGCTGGCAGCAGGTGAAATCGGTGATTTAGCCGATAATATGATCAGCTTTATGGGCTATCAGCCTGATCTTGGTCGAGTGATCCATGAATGTATTCCCGCCATTGTGGCAGCGGCCCAGCGCGAACGGGCAAATGCGGCCTTGTTGGTGCCGAGCTGACCGTTGTGTGCTCAGTCCGTCGGACTGATTGCCCGTGCGCTTGAGATGAATGGCATTGCCACCGTATTGACCAGTTGGAACCCCAAACGCACCTTGCCAACCAACCCGCCCCGCGCTACCTATACCAAACTTGGGCGTGGCGCAACGTTGGGCAAGCCACACGATGTGGCTCAGCAACGCCGTGTTTTAAGCGCTACCTTGGCTTTATTGGCCCAGCCCGCCCCACTTGCGTCGGTGATGTTGGATGAATCTTTGAGTAGTTAGTCGTAGAGTCGTAGCCTTAACCGAACATTTAGCACTACACTACAATTGGGGTAATGTCGTTACCGCTGGTTAGCATTATTACGCCGCTATACAACCATGCCCGCTACATCGAAGAGGGGCTGAATAGCATTTTGTATGAATGGGAGCATCACTACCCCGAAATCGAGATTGTGATGATTGATGACGGGTCGAAGGATAACTCGTTTGAGACGGCGCAGCGTTGGCGCGAGGCCAACCCTAAGGCTTTTCGCCGTTTTCATTTGCTGCGCCAACCCAATGCTGGCCTGTGCCGCACCCTAAACCGTTTGGTGGCAGCCTCGCAAGGCAAATACATCACCCAATTGCAAAGCGATGACTGCCATTTGCCGCAAAGCATCAGCAAACGGGTCGAGGCGCTCGAGGCCCATCCCGAATGGCTGGCGGCGTTTGGCGATTGCCACCTCATCAGCGAAGACAGCCAATTGGTTCACACCAGCGGGGTCGAATTTACCGGACGCCGCCGCGAAATTTTGTCGTCGCCGTTGCTGCCGCGTGAGCAAATCATCCGCATCGGCATTCCGTTTCAATTCATGATGGTGCGCAAAGATGCCTACGCCATGCCCGATGTGGGGCCGTATGACGAAAACATCATCTACGAAGATCGCTATCTCGCCACCCGTTTGCTCGCCAAACCCAACCGCTTCGGCTATGTAGATCATCCGGTGGTGGCCTATCGCATTCGCTCCGAGCATACGTATAACTGGCCGTATCGCCCCGCCGATTTACACACCGCCAAATCAGACTATAAAAATGCCGCGCTGTATCGTGGCATTGACCGCATCGCCTTGCTCGTCAACGCCAAATACAACTCGGTGCGCAATTTCACCTCGACGCCCGATGGTCGCCCGATCTTCCATCAAACGCCGATGCACCGCGCCACCCACATTTTGTGGCAGGCGATTAAGCGCTCGCACGATTGGCAATGTAAGATGTATAAAAGATGAAGAGCCATGAGCCTTGGGCCTTGAGCTAGCGCCTTTAGGCTCATGGCTCATGGCTCCTAAGCTTCTTATGCCCCACCGAGATGAAATTCTAGCCCGCTACGACCACGATCGCCAATGGTTGGCGACGCCGGGATATGAGCATGAAGTCGGCGAGTTTGTCTCGCGGGATATCAGCATTAACCCGTTTTGGCGCAGCAATGTGACATGGGCCAACTTTGACCCTGCCATCGCCGATCGCGTCATCGCCGATGAGTTGCGCTATTTTGGCCTTCGCCAAAGGCAATTCGATTGGAAAGTGTTTGGTCACGACCATCCGCCCTATTTGCGTGATCATTTGGCGGCGGCGGGGTTTGGCGTTGGCCCAGAAATGGCGTTTATGGTGCTCGATACTTGGTCGTCGGCTGCCGATGTGTGGCGTGCGCCGGTGCAAAAAGAGGTGCGCAAGGTGGACAGTTATGCGACATTAGACGATTATGTGGCGGTGGAAGAGGCGGTATGGGATGAGGGCGAGCGTCAGCGATGGCTCGCGTTGCTGCATAATGCCTCCGAATACATCAGCCTGTATGTAGCGTATGTGGATGGCGAACCGGCCAGTTGCGCCCGCGCCAGTTTTCACCCCCACAGCGCCTTTTGCGGGCTATGGGGCGGGGCCACTCGCACCGAATTTCGCAGCCAAGGGCTATATACCACCCTCGTCGCCGCCCGCATTCACGAGGCCATGTCGCGGAGCGTGCGCTTCATCACCATCGAGGCCGCCGCCAGCAGCCGCCCCATCTTAGAACGGCGTGGGTTCGAAGTGCTGGATACCGTGTATTTGTGTCGCCCGTCAGGCTAAAAGCGTTTGCACCTGCGTCATGGTTGGGCAACCGGCCTGACCGCCCCGCTGGGTGGCCTTGAGCGCCGCCGTTGCTGCGGCGAGGCGAATCCGCGCCATGAGTGGCAAGCCAAGCGCGAGGCCATAGGCATAGCCGCCGTGAAAACAATCGCCACAACCGGTGGTGTCAACGACCTCGACCTTGAAGGCGGGCACGTGCTGAACCACGTCGGGCGCGGTGGCATCTACCACAAAACACCCTTGTTCGCCGACGGTGACGATGGTCACGGCGCGGCCTTGCGACAATTGCAACACGGCTTGGGTAGCGTCGGGTTGTTTGGTCAGATGTGTCGCAAATTCATGCGAAAAAATGGCATGATCCACCAGCCCATTTAGCTCGGCAAAACGGGGCGATTCGTCGCGCTCCAAATCCGACACCACCGGAATCCCCGCCTCACGCGCAATCCGCGCCGCCCGCGCTTGGCCGCGTGCGCCCATGTGGTCTACAAACAACACTCGGGTATTGCGAATGACATCGGGGGCGGGCCAGTCGTCGGGGGCGCCATAGTTGCCGGGCCGATAGGGGAAAATGGCGCGGGCTTTGCCGCCATCGCTGATGACGATGGTGCTGTGAACTGGCTGGGCGCTGGGGTCGCGTTTGAGGTGGGTCAGATCAATGCCTTGAGCGCTAAAATTGTTAATCACGGTTTGCGACAGCGGATCGGCGCCCAATTGCCCAGCAAAGGCGCAGCGTGCGCCCAGCCGCGCCGCCGCCACCAGCGCGTTGGCACTCAACCCACCGCATTGCCGCTCGGCATGATTCACGCGGCTTTTGCCATTGGCAGGCGGGTAAACATCCACATACAGCAAGTCGTCTACCGAACAAACCCCGAGGGCGAGCATATCGAACATGATATTACTTCTCCAAAACCCGTTTAAACACCGTCAACGTCTCTAACGCCGTGCGCTGCCAAGAGAATTGCGCCGCCCGCAACAGCGCCCGTTGCGCCAGCCGGTCGTGCAAATCATCCTCAATACAAGTGGCGATCAACGCACCCGACATGGCGCGAGCGTCCATTGCGTCCACCAACATGCCGGCATTGCCCACCACTTCGGGCAGGCTGGTGGCGTTGCTGCCCACCACCGGAACCCCGCACGACATCGCCTCGAGCGGCGGCAGGCCAAACCCCTCGTAGATAGAAGCGAATAAGAAGCAACGCGCACCGGCATACAAGGCCGGTTTATCGGCCTCGTCCACCCGCCCAATCAGGCGCACCACATCCTCTAGTTCGAGCGCCTTGAGCATCTCGCCGAGTGTGGTGGCGCTGCCGTCGGCGGCAATGGCGCGGTCATGCGCCAAGGCGTTCATAACCAGCGGGTATTCGTCGCCGATACTTTCACCGCACCAGGTATACACTTGCAGCAACGTTTCGATATTTTTGCGCGTATCTAGCCCGCCCAAATACAACACGTAGCGCTCTGGCAATTGGTAGCGCTCGCGGGCGCGGTCTTGGTCGGCGCTGGGCACGGCGGGGGGGAATCGCGCTTCGGCGGCCAGCGGCACAACGGTGACCGAGGGGCCGCCTTGGGGCGCGTTTTGCAGCATCAGCCGCAAAATATCGGCCTTGCTAAATTCAGAATCGGTAATGATGGCGGCGGCATTGGCAGCGGCGGCCCGCGCAAGGCTGCTATAGGCACGGTGTTGCATTTTGCCGCGATAGGCCGACATCGCCAGCGAGATGACATCATGCACGGTGCAAACGACCGGCGCAGCGCAACTCATGGGCGGCCCCCAATAGGGCACAAAGGCCACATCGGCTTTCAGCGCCTTCACTTGGCGCGGAAATTCGACCTGCTCAAAATAAATTTTTGCCAAATCGCCTATCAGGCCGCTGGGCACGCGACGCGGGCGCACCAATTCTAGCTCGATATGCGGCGCAACTTCGCGCAGGGCGTTGATGAGGTGGTGGGTATATTGGCCCGTGCCATTGGTGGGCATATCGGCGAACCAGGCGTTAACGGCGATTTTCATATCAAAGACAGATCGCAAATGTTTGGTCGCCATGCCATTCCCCTTCGATACTTGCGCCTTTTGCAATGGCATCTGCGCTCAATTTGGCTAAATTTTCGTTGAGCCTCGCCGCTTTTGCAGATGAAGACAATCCTTGCAAAACTTCGGCTTGATTAAATGCCTCAGCAACAATTTGCTGAGCTAATTTACGATTGGTGGGATTAATGCGTTTAATTTTCAATTGATGTAAAAAATCAATCAGAATAACCAGATCATCATCTGGAAGCTGGGCAACTTGAATCATTGCTTGTCGAACCAAACTTTGGTCGTCATTCAGTTGAGGCTTTTGACTCGTCCCATCGGCGATCTTCATATCTATTATGATTATGATTATACTTTTGTGTCGTTAAAGTTCCGCGTAAAATTGCACCTTGTTTGTCAATATTGTCAATGGATGAACTAATGCCTGAAATGCCAGACGCCGCCCCAAGCGAACAAGCGTCACCAACGCCACCCAATGCCCGTGCGGTGCTGGTGGGCGCGGCGTTGCAACGCGCCCGTGATTTGGCGCGCCGCACACGCAAAGAATGCGCCGAGACCATCGGGGTGACAACGGCGCGAGTGGGCGCATATGAAAGCGGCGAACGCGAGCCAACTTTGCCCGAATTAGAGGCATTGGCGGGATTTTTGCGTGTACCCGCCGAGTTGATCTTGAAAGGCGACGCGCAAGCGGTCGAGGCGCAATTTTTGCCGCGTGACGATGCCGCCGATGCCATGCAATTGCGCACGCGCATCATTGGGTTGAAGTTACTCATGGCACGGCTGAGCAAAGGCGTTTCGATTGAGGCGGCGGCGGCGGCGGCAGGGCTAAAACCGCGCCGCCTCGAAGAACTTGAGGCGGGCGAACGCGACATCCCCCTGACCACCCTCGAAACACTGAGCGCCTATCTGGGCGTCACCACCAGCGAATTGCTCGATTTGGGTGTGGACGAGTCGCTCGAACAAGCGCAACCCGCTATGGCCTTGCCCCAATTGCCCGAATCGGTGCGTCAACTGATGAATGATCCCAATGCCGAAGCCTATGTCAATACAGCGGTGCAATTGCACACCTTGCCTGCCGATGAACTAGAACAAATGGGGCACAGCCTTGTGCGCTTGGCCGAACTTATTTAACGTTATGTTGTTTATCAAACTGGGCGGCTCACTCATTACCGATAAAACCCGCCCCAACACCCCGCGCCACGATGTTTTGGCCCGCCTCGCCCAAGAAATTGCTGAATTTATCAACCCCGACCCATCTAAACGCCAAACACTCCCGCCCCCAATTTTGCTGGGGCATGGCAGCGGCTCGTTTGGGCATGCTGCCGCCAAACAGCATGGCACACGCAATGGCGTGTATGACGCCGAGGGTTGGCGCGGATTTGGGCATGTGTCGGTGGCGGCGGCCCAGATTAACCGCATTGTGGCCGATGCGCTATTTACGGCGGGCGTGCCGGTCATGAGCTTCTTGCCGTCGTCGTGGGTGCGCTGCCGCGATGGGCAAATTGTCGAGATGAAACGCGACGGCATTGAGGCGGCGTTGGCGCATAAGCTCGTGCCGCTGATTATGGGCGATGTGGCTTTTGACGAAGTGCGCGGCGGAACCATCACTTCGACCGAAGAAGAATTTGCGTTTTTGGCGCAATCGTTGCCGGTGACGCGGGTGTTGCTGGCGGGCGAAACCGAGGGCGTGTATGAGCGTTATCCTGATGGGCCAATCATTCCCAATATCACCCCAGCCAATTGGCAAGCCGTGCGCGGCGGCGTGGGCGGCTCACGCGGGGCCGATGTGACCGGCGGCATGGCAAGCAAGGTCGGCGACATGCTCAAACTGGTCCAAACTTACCCGCATCTCCGCATCCATATTTTCTCCGGCCTCATCCCCGGCAACCTCACCCGTGTCATGGCAGGCGAGCCGCTTGGCACAACCGTTTCTATGAGTTGAGAGTTAAGAGTTGAGAGTTGAGAGAACCCTCAACTCTCAACTCTCAACTCTCAACTCTCAACTCTCAACTCTCAACTCTCATGCCTAGCATTTCAATCGTCGAGCAACAAGCCACGCGATTGCCGCGTGAGGCGCTGAGCGAGGCCGATGCCGAATTGATTTGGGCGCGGTATGGCAAACAAATCGAGCTACGCGAGCCAACGCGCCAAACGCAATGGCAGTGGCAATTGTTGTCGGATGGCTGGGTGGGCGCTTTTCCGCTGCACGATGGCTTACGTATTCATGTGCAACCCAAAGTGCCGCTGCATTCGCTGTTTGGCATGTGGGATTATGTCTACGACCTCAATTTACTGATTGACCGACGCGAATTGTATGCCTGTGACACGGTGACGGCGTTTTACAGCCGCTTGGCCTCGGCTTTGGCGCAACGCCTGCTTAGCCGCGTGCGCAAGGGCTTGGCGCGGGCCTATGTGCCACACAGCGAGCGCTTGCCCTATTTGACCGGCAAACTAAATGTGCGTGAACAGGCGCGGTCGCCTTGGCAAAGCACCTTGCCATGCGATTACGAAGACCACATCGCCGACATCCCCGACAACCAACTGATCGCGTGGGTGTTGCAGTTGGTGTTACGCGGGGGCGAATGTGATGCGGCGGCGCAAGCGCTGGTGCGCAAGGCTTATCACGCCTTGGCAGGCACGGTATCGCTGCGGCCCTTTGGTCCCGCCGATTGCGTCGGGCGGCGCTACGACCGCTTGACAGCGGATTATCGGCCCATGCACGCGCTGTGTCAGTTTTTCCTCGAACACATCAGCCCATCGCACCAAAGTGGCGAATACACCGGTTTGCCATTTCAGGTGGATATGGCGCGTTTATTCGAGCGGTTTGTGGCGGCGTGGCTGCGCCAGCATTTGCCCGCCCATTTGCACGTGACGCCCCAAGAGCGGGTGGAGATTGGCGCGGGCGGGGCGCTGCATTTCAAGATTGACTTGGTGATACGTGAATTGGGCGGGCGGGTGCGCTGTGTGCTCGACACCAAATACAAGGCCGCGCTCACGCCCGCGCCAAACGATATTCAACAAATTGTGACCTATGCCGAGCTAAAGGGCTGCGATACCGGCGTGTTGATCTATCCGTGCGCTATTTCGCACGCGCCCTTTGTGCTGGGCAACAAGCGGGTGGTGACGCTGCCCTTCGACCTCGCACTGCCTATTCCACAGGCAGGCGAGGCGTTTTGGCCGGCGTTACGGGGGTATGTATAAGTTATTTCCCGCGCAGCACCTCGGCGAAAATCGGCCAGTCGAGATCGCCCCAACCGCGTTGCAGCGCCATGCGCAGCACTTCGCGGGTAATGGCGATACTGGGCAGCGTCGCGCCCGCTTCGTCGGCGGCGCGTAAGGCATATGACACATCCTTGTGCATCCAGCGCAGCGCAAAATTGACATTATCGTAGCTACGATCCACAATTTGCGCGGCCTTGCCTTTGACGATTGGGCTAGAACTCGCGCCAATATTGACCGCCTTGAGCACGGCGTCCATATTTAGCCCCGCCTTTTCGGCCAACACCAAACCCTCGGCCAAGGCCATCACCTGCGACGCCGCCCACATATTGTTGATGAGTTTGTAAAATGCGCCCGTGCCCGGCCCGCCAAAATGAATTTGCTCGGCGCTAAACGCTTTCAGCAGCGGCATGGCGCGATCTAGCACCTCAGTTTCGGCTCCGATTAGCAACCGCAACGTTCCGGCGGCGGCGGCGTCTTTGCTGCCCGCCAAGGGCGCATCAATCGTGCCGATCTGCTGCGCGGCGGCAGTGGCTAGCCATTCGCGCATCCATTCTGCCGACAAGGTACTGCACTCAATGGCGATGCTGTGGGCGGGCATGGCGGCAAATGCGCCATTTTCGCCCAGCCACGTCGCTTTCGAGGCGGCATCATCGCCGATCACGCTGATCACGACATCGGCTCCGGTGGCTGCCAAACGCGGCGTGTCGGCCCATTTGGCCCCAGCCGCACAAATCTCGTCGGCCTTGGCGCGGGTGCGGTTATGCACTGTCAAGTCATAACCCGCCTTCAATATGTTTTTGGCGATGCCGCCGCCCATAATTCCTAATCCTATAACTGCTATTTTCATCATTGTCTCCTTTTGAATGCAATTTGAATGCAAACCGCACCATGAAAAACGCAACTTGTGTGTTGCGCCGCTGCTTTCACGTTCGGCTTTGGTAGTATGATTGTCTAGTATATCGGTTCACCTCGACGAAGTGAAATATCGCCTGAGGTAAAAATAGCGACTAAACCTCCGATGTCTTAGCTCGGCTTGATGTTGTCGCCACAACTTGCGCTAAGACATCGGAGGTTTGAGCTAGTTTCATGCAGCCAGGTTCTCACCCATCATGATGACTCGGCTGAAATTGATCTATTTTGAGATGTTATTCACTTTTGAGCAAGGGTCGCCTGTGAACCCGCCGATTGTTTTGCTGCATGGCGGCGGGCTAAGCCACAAGGCGTGGCGGCCTATCCTCGACCGTTTGCCCGATTTTTATTGTTTGGCTCCCGATCTGCCCGGTCATGGGCGCAGCCGACACATGCCGTTTAGTTTGGTGGGCGCGGCAAATGCAGTGGCTGATCTGATTCGCACCAAGACACCACACAGCAAGGCCCATTTGGTGGCGCATTCACTGAGCGGCGCGGTTGTTTTGACGCTGTTGCGGCTCTGTCCCGACGTCGCCGATCATGTCATTTTGTGCGGCAGTTCGGGGCGATTGCCCAACTGGCTGGTGCAAATGAGTCTGCCGATGTTTGGCATGCTGAAGTGGATGAATCCAGATATGCTTGTGCAAAGCACTTTGCGCCAACAAGGCATCCCCAGCCAATATTATGCCGACTTGTTCGATGATGTGGTTGCCAGCAGCGCCCCGCAATTTTTGCGACTCATGTATACAGAGTTGACTATGCTCGATGTGCCAAAAGCCATTGATTGCCCATTGTTGGTGTGTGTGGGCGAAAGAGAGCCGGGCGCAGCCAAACGATATGGGCAAATTTCGCTGCGTCCGCTCAAACAATACCCATCGGCACACGGCGCAATGATGCCGGCTGGGGGGCATGTTTGGCATTTGCAGTTCCCCGATGTGTTTGCCGATATGCTTCGTGCTTGGGTCACCGATGCGCCATTGCCAGCCGTAATGCACCAAATTACAAGGTAATTGTGCCTAAATGCAAATTAGCAAAAGCAATGCTAAAATTTTCTTGAGCCAACAAAGCAAGACAACAAAATGAGACGCAACCTTTTAATGAGCATTTCCGCCGTATACATGGCATTGATTGGCATCGGGCATTTGCTTGCACCGGTTGAAATGAGTGCCGGTGCGATCCCCGTTTCAGTCGCATCCACAGGGCTAATCGCGTTTTTACGGCATTATGCCGCCTTGTTCATCGCCATCGCCGCGATGAATTGGTTGGCCCGCAACTCGGCCCCATCGGCGGCACTGCGAGCCATTTTGTTGGCAAATCTCATTATTTATGGGGGCGGGGCCATACTTGACGTGTGGGCGGTGTTTGGTGGAGCGGGGTTGGCAGGGTTAATGCCAGCCAGCATCAATCTTATTTTCGCCCTTGCCTTTCTCTGGTCAATGCGCACGCAAAACTTGGCGCAAGGATCTTGACGAAGCCATGCACCTCAACTTTAACGGCGAAGTCATCCATTGGCGCGGGCCAGCACCATATTATTTCGTCAGCGTGCCCGCAGGCGAAAGTGATGCCATTCGCGCCATCGCCAAACTCGTCAGCTATGGCTGGGGTGTCATTCCGGTGTGGGCAAAAATCGGCGAAAGTGAATGGTTTACCTCGCTTTTTCCAAAAGATGGCGCTTATTTGGTCCCCATTCGCGCCGTCATCAAGCAAGCTGAAGCGCTCGAAGCAGGGCAAATCGTCAGTATTTCGCTGGATGTCGGGCGACGCAAACCTGCGGCGTAAACCGTTGCGGTCGTGGTGATTTTACTAATATGGGCTAAGTTAGGGCTAAATGATTAGGTGTGGCAATATCTATATGGTGGATAATATACAAAAACCACGCAGCCACAGCTATATTTACATCTGTGTGGTGTAGCAACGGAGACCCAACACAATGAGTGAAAACACCCACCCAGACCAGACCCAAGCGACCTTGGATGCCGTTGAACGATTTAACGCCGCCTTCAATCGGCATGATGTAGACGCCGTCATGGCGGCCATGACCGATGACTGTGTGTTTGAGAACACATCGCCCTTCCCAGACGGTGAACGATATTCGGGTCAAGCTGCTGTGCGGGCATTTTGGCAGCAATTTTTTGCTGGCTCACCCCATGCTCTGTTTGAAACCGAAGACATATTTGCCAGTGGCGACCGCTGCGTGGTGCTGTGGCGCTACAACTGGGTCGAAGCCAACGGTCAGCGCGGGCATATTCGCGGGGTAGATGTCTTTCGGGTGCGCGATGGCAAGGTGGCTGAAAAGTTTGCCTATGTCAAAGGCTAAGGCCAGACCGCTCATTTATTTTCGGATGCTTGGAAGCAAAACACCTTGACCAACGGGCTTTAGAGCAGATTCCTCGTTGATATACGTCATGAGTCACCTGCTTCATCATTTAACTCGGAGGAGCGGAAGTTGCGGAGATAGCGAAAAATGACTTTTTTATACACCGCTGCTCCGAGTTCAGATACTAAATAGGAATTAGCTCTATATTGCGTCAGTGGTGTAGTGAGCATACGCTGCATAGACTTTTCCTTGGCTGTTGAAATGGAACACCTCAGCAGACAAACCGCGCACGCCAGTGTAAATAATGGTCACACTGTTTGCCCCTACCAAAACGTGTAATTTCTCAAAGCGAAGCTGCGGATACTTTGCTAAAGCCTTTGCCCAATAAACGCGAATCATCGCTTTGCCTTTGAGCTTACCCGAAGGCTCGTTCATTGCGCCAACGATCACTGGTGACGACATCTCAAAATCATCCGTATAGTGCGACAGGATTTCGTCGAGGTCATGCGCGTTCCACGCCTCGATCCAGTGATCTGCAAATGTGTTGCCAAATTGCGCTGTAATCATCATCTGCGACGTTTACGCCAGCTTCGGCGTGGTTGGATACGAGATTGGGTCAATGACAGCCTCGATCAAGGCGGGCTTGCCTTGCGCCAACGCTGCCGACACTGCCGCCTCAATCGCGGCTTGCATCTCGGCCTCGCTGCTCGCCCGATAGCCATCTATGCCAAAGGCGCTGGCAATTTGCATCCAGTCGGGGTTGGCAAATTCCACGCCATACGGCTGTTTCCCCATCCGTTTTTGATGCGATCGAATCAAGTCAAGCGCGTTGTCGTTCATGATGACGGTGATGACAGGCAAACCCGACTCGGCCACCAAGCCCAACTCACCCAGCACCATCGCCATGCCAGCATCGCCAGTAATGCACAGCGTTGGCTGCTCGAGCACAAGGGCCGCCGCTGCCGCCGCAGGCAACCCAAATCCCATTGACGACAACCCATTCGACAGCATGTAGCGATTGGGGGTGTAG
>JAHBAL020000356.1 GCA_018500105.2 Anaerolineae bacterium | reverse complement strand
AGATGTGTATAAGAGACAGCGATGCAATTGCCCCCGCCGAGATGATATAGGCGCAACCGCTTAGTCGCAACTGCCCACCGCTCGTGATGGCACATTCGAGGTCGGTCGCTTGGTCGCCCTTGTCCGATTTCCGCGTATTAATGCGCGTGACCTCGCAATCTGAGATGATGGTTAGGCGGCCAGTTTGGCTGGCTTTGGGCAATAGCCAAATGAGCGCCGATTTTTTGCGGTCATATTGGCAGCCGGTATTGCATAGCCCACACCCCAAACAATCTTCGATGTTCGCTGTCACGGCGGGCGCTTCGGCCTGATCGCCTTCTGCCAGCTTAACCCCCGCCACGAATAACTCGCCGCTTGGGTTCAAGTTTTGCTGCTGGCGCTGCACATGCAGTAGGCTCTCAACTTCGGCAATCGCAGCATCTAGCTGCGCCACATCCAATTGACCGCCCATTCGGTTGTGCCAATCGGCAATAATATCAGCAGGTGGTGCAAAACATATTCCGTTATTAACAGTTGTGCCGCCACCAACGCAACGCCCTTGGGCCACTTGCAATTGCAAATTGGTCGAAATTTGCAATAAGCCATCGGCATAGAGCTTTGAACTGCCCTCCACCTCATTTTCAGAGAACTGGGCTGGCGAGATATACGGGCCGCGTTCGAGCATGAGCACGTGCCATTTTTGATGCACCAAATAGTAGGCAATGATGCTGGCCGCAGCGCCCGTGCCAACAATGATAACGGGATTATCGGGCGAATTGTTGCAAGGTTCGGTATGACGTTTTTGCGTTGCTTGCCAGTCAGCACAGCGAAATTGGTGGGCTGGGATGACGTTGAGGTTTGGCGACGTCTTTGTGGGTTGCTGTGTAATGCGTTGGCTTGGCGCAACATAGCCAAGGTCTGTTTGCACATTACGATCTTGGTAATAACCGGTATAGACCAACTGCTTCACAGACGTGATTAGACCCCGCATGACAAAACGCCACAACGATATCGCATTTGGAATAAACCGAATCAGCCAAACGGCGAGCCAAATTGGCGACGTGATCAAGTTGATAAACGAGAGCCATAATCCTGAATGAGGTATGGCATCGCGGGCGCGTTGCATCCAGCGGCGATAGCGATTTTCAATCTGTCTGGATATGCGGCGGAATGCCCTAAAACCAGGTTTGAGCCACGATATGCGCCAGTTGCGTTGCGATTTGATGAAATGCCCTTCGAGGGTCGCACGGCGATCGGCGGCATTGAGGTATGAGAAGGTGGCGAAATTCCAAATGAATGGCAAATATTCCATTAAGCGCACGGCCATTGCCAATGTAGCGGTTCGTTTACCCGGAAAGTCGTGCAAAAACTGGTCAACATTGTTGGCGATATCCGCTGGCGTTAGGCGTTCGCGTTTGCAGTTTGTGCCATCGTGAATTAACACATCGGCCAGCGCGTAAACAACATCATATTCCACCGGCTGTAAAAATTTGCAAAAGCGGTATTGCGTCTTTTCAACCCGCCATTGCAAATAATAGGCCACGACACACACGATAATATCGTAAATGACGGAGCCTTGCAGCATTTGTGCCGTGTCATAGGATTGAGCGTGGCTCAAGACAAATCGCGGGTCGGCCCTGCCTAGCCACGCGGGCAGCGGGATGTATAGCTCTGGGATGGTCACCAATGACATTGGCGGTGCTAAGATACCGGCTCGCCATAATACCAATGCAATGAGTGCGGTAATTAAATTGGCCGCAATGAGCAAATAAACCGGCACACGTGCGTGACGAATATTCCCCGCTGCTGTTAGCGCCAACAACGCCAACAGCAGCACCTTGGTCACCAGCGTTGCCGTCAGCATGGGTGGGGCCAGCTCAGTCATTGCGGATTGAACGCCAACCCACACATAGACTAAGGCTGCCAACACATAACCAGCCGCAACTAAGCGTAACAAGGTTCGAAAGAAGATCTCAATCTTCTCAAACTTTAGGGGAATATCCTTTGGGTGCATTATTGTAATGGTTTAAAAACTTTTGCCGTAACCCATTTTTCTCAGTTGTTCAATTACTTCGCGGCGTCCATTAATACCCAACCATATTGAGATGTTGTAAATGTAGTTGCGCACCGTCTTGCGTTCTAGATAAGCCTCGCCACGTTCTTTGCGCAAGCGCTGCCAAATTTCATCATTGGTCAAACCTTCGGCCAACAGATGCATTACTGGGATCAAGTATTTGGGCGGGTTGTTGGGGGGCGAGACAAACGAGTCAAATTGAATTGGGCGGTGTTGGTCAAGATAAAGACTCTTGTTGATTGATGGGCTGATTGGCATGCCATCATTAAGCGCCTGCTCGATCGCGCCAATAATTTCGGCTTTGTCGGCATCTTTTGACAGATAACCTGATGCGCCCGCCTTTAATGACTCCTTCACCACTGTCGGAGTGTCTGTCGCCGATAACATAATCACTTCAACTTCGGGCCATTGGGCTTTAATCTGACGTGTCAAATCAATCCCAATGGTGCGCGAACCAGACTTGCCAGCCAACGCGATATCCATCAGCACAACATCTGGGTCGTAATGGCGGACTGAGTCCATGACCTCAGCCGCCACGCCACATTCGCCCACACATTTAATTTTCCGCTCACTTCCTAAAGCATCTCGCAGGCCACTGCGAAACATGGGGTGATCATCAACGATCATCACTTTAATCGGTGTGTCCATAGTTGGTGTTGGTATCAAATTCATTTTTATATCCTTGTTTTTCTGTGTTATCTGCCTTGTTTATTTTGGTTTGGAATACGCAAATGGAATTTGCATTTCCAGTTGTAATCCACTGGGTTGGTTGTTTCTATAAGCAAATTGCCCGCCTAGCATTTCGGCTCGTTCACGCATTGAGTTCATGCCGACGCCGGGGCGACGACCGGCTGCAAAACCGATGCCATCATCGGTAATTTGAATGTGTAATTTACCGGCGGTGCTGTCGTTATCATTCTGCCCAGTCGCGGCTGCCATGACAACATTCACGCAGATTTCACACCAGTGTGCTTGCGAATGCCGGTCAATGTTTTGCAATGCCCCTGCAACAAAATGATAAGCCGCACTTTCAACCGCTGCTGGCAATTCTGGTGCTTCGGTTGGCAGATTTAACGCTACGCGCACACGGGGCTTTTGGCTGCTAAACCGATCTGCCAATTGCTCAATGGCTGGAATTAAGCCTAAATCTAAAAATTCGGGCACAAGGCGATAGGCGAGTTGGCGAACTTCGGTGCGCAAGTCTTGCAAGCTCTGACTAACCCGTTCAATTGAAGCCAGTGAATCCGGCGCATTGCGGGTGAGGTTGTCTTTTTGGCTATTCAAGGCCAACAAACACCCACTGATGGCAGGGGAAAACTCATCGTGCAAGCTGCGGCGTAGTTCTCGCCGTGCATCCTCGTTTGCGAGCACCAGCGCCTCACGCGCTTGCCGCAATTCTTGTTCCAGCGCTTTGGCGTGTGATAACTCGGCGCTTAATTGTTGTGTGCGTTCAGCCACTTGCACAGACAAATTTTGCCGAGCGACCCGCAACTCAGTTACGAGTGAATAAAGCCGCAAATGAAAATTATGCAACCATGAAAATAGCACTCCGGCTGAAAGCGCCAAGGCCACTAACATTGCGCCATTGCTAACCTGAGATGACTTATGATCAAAAAAATCAAAGAATACCCCTAAAACACCGATGACGATAATAATAAGCTCACCCGCATAACAAGTTAGTTTCAATTCTTGGCTCGTGGTGAATGACATCGCAAATGCCACCGCCAGCAGCGACGCGAACACGCTAACTGTCATCAGTTTCGGGTCGGCAATCGCGCAGATGATGGCGGAAAGGAAAAGCCCTAACGCGACATATACCGTTCCTCGTCTAGGCGATTTATTCTTTATTTGATCGTATCCGATGCTGCTGGTAATCAACAACAAAACCACCGCGCTCAAGATGATGAATGGGGCTTGTGTTGGTGTATTCCAAACAACCACAACCTGACCAGCAATGATGACTACCGTTGCGATAAGCAATCCTTTGACATAACTCAAAAGTTGATTTCGCACGGCGATATCGCTCTCAGCAAAAGGGGACTGAATTTGTTTGTCTTGCATGTAGCGATATTATCCTAGCTCTGGGTGATTCGTAGGCATTTATACCCCAAAAGACTGATTGCGTCTATAGTTTTTTTTACCTTATTTATGGGTGCAAATTGAGTCAATTTGTCCTTATTTATAGGGACTGGCTAACCCTTTACGTTGAGACAATTCTTTTGATATGCTTGTCCAAAGTAGCGAATTTCATCAACATTCTCATGGTAGCCAAGGATCGCGAAAAGTAATGAGGCGTTCGCTTGCATAGGCCAGCGCCTCAGATCACTTCTCATGGCAAGGCCGAACAACGCAGATGAAAACTTTGGCGATTTGTTAAGAAAACTCCGTTGCAGCCGCAAGATGACACAGGCTGAATTGGGGGGCTTGACAGGCTATTGCACGGCCTCAATCGCACGCCTCGAATCTAGTGCACGCCGCCCCGATGTTGATGTGGTAAAGACTCAGTTTGTCAAGGCATTGGGACTAGAGCATACGCCCGACCTTGCCCAAAAGCTGATTGCGCTTGCTCGCGCCAGCCGCGCATACCCGCACTCATAATCACTGCGCAGACGCTTCATTGGGCATTGGAGCCGAAATGGCTTGCGGTGTTTTGGGTGAAACGGCGGGTTGTAACTGGGCGAGCAAGCGTTGTGTCGCTGCGCTAATTTCATCTACCGCGTTCTCAAATGCAGCTCGATTATTTCGAGATGGGGCACGATAGCCACTCACCTTACGCACGAATTGTAACGCTGCGGCCCGCACTTCGGCCTCAGTTGCAGGGGTTTCGGGTTGTCGCAATTGTTTAATACTTCTGCACATAATGCTATTTGCCTCGCCTAGGTTAACTTCTCGTTTGGGGTGCGTTCAGTATATCGCATAGCGATAAATTCTCAAAAGGTGCGTATCTGCAACCCTGTGTTATACCAAGGCGCAATATTGCTTAAATATCTCCCCTATAATAACCGCCGAGTAGTTACACAATGGCAGAATTAACGCATTTAAATGCCGCTGGCGAGGTGCATATGGTAGATGTGGGTGACAAGCCCGATAATCATCGCGTTGCCGAAGCCCGCGGCTGCATTCGTATGACGGTCGCGGCTTATGAGGCGTTGGTGCGCGGCGATTTAAAAAAAGGGGATGCCCTCGGCGTTGCCAGAGTCGCTGGCATCATGGCCGCCAAACGCACCAGCGAATTGATCCCGCTTTGCCACCCAATCGCATTAACCAAAGTAGATGTGCGCTGCGAGGCAAGTCGCCCTAACTCAGACTATGGGCAAGTGGATATTGTGGCCCGAGTCGAGTGTCGTGGCAAAACGGGGGTTGAAATGGAGGCGCTCACCGCCGTAAGTGTGGCCGCGCTTACCATTTATGACATGGTAAAAGCCATTGACCGCACCATGACCATCGGCAATATTGAATTGATGCACAAAAGCGGCGGTCAACGTGGCGACTATCATCGCAATCAATAGTGGCGTTGGGTTTCATGCCAATAAAGAAATGGGCTTGCCAAGTAGCCATTAAAATAACGA
Source organism: Anaerolineae bacterium (assembly GCA_018500105.2). Classification (GTDB taxonomy): domain Bacteria; phylum Chloroflexota; class Anaerolineae; order J036; family Brachytrichaceae; genus AQU-03. Next base: position 7,267 of record JAHBAL020000356.1, on the reverse strand, counting down.
CCAATTCCAAATGCAAATTAGATTATTCGCCACGCTCAAAGAGCGCGCAAAAAAACCGATCATCAGCCTTGAAATCCCGTTGAGTAACCCCACCTTTAGCGTTGCTGAGCTGCGTGAATGGGTGGCCCAGCAATACCCGGCGCTGGCCTCGCTCACGCCGCACGCAGTGGTGGCCGTCAACCAAGAATTTGCATTTGATGAAGATATGCTCACCGCCAGCGACGAAGTGGCGTTATTTCCGCCTGTAAGCGGCGGGAATGATGCGGGGTATCCCACCTATTTGGCCGTGACGAACGAGCCAATTGATTTGGACTTTTTGCAACGCACGGTCACCACCGAATTAGACGGATCGGCGGTGCTTTTTATCGGCACAGTGCGAAAGGTGACGGGCAACGATATCACCACGCAACTGGAATATGAGGCATATCAGGCGATGGCCGAAAGCAAATTGCAGCAAGTCGCCGATGAAATGCGCAGCAAATTTTTAGGCGTGCATGGGGTGGCTTTGGTGCAGCGAATTGGGTTGCTGCAAGCCGGTGAGCCAACCATTGCCGTCGTCGCCAGCGCCGCCCATCGCGGCGATGGCGCATTCGAGGCCGCCCGTTATGGCATTGATCGCTTAAAACAAATTGTGCCGGTATGGAAAAAAGAAATACGCCCCGATGGTAGCGCTTGGATTGAAGGGGACTACATACCGCGTCAGGGGGATTAACACATGACAACAAATTTGATCGCATCGGGCTTCCGACCAAAGACTGACTTCTCGCTTAAACAGCGGTTGATCTTTGCATTATGCGAAGGATTTCGCTGGTTCAAACGATTAATAAGGTTAGAAATTACCGCAACACAACCAGCGGCAAATATCGGCGAGGGGGTTAATGGTGTAGCAACGGATGAGCGTGATGATCTTGTGGCTGGCAAAAATGCCAGCACAAAAGTCAACCGTGCGGCCAGAGCACAATTGCTGATGCGTTTGCGAGATGGCGATCAAAATGCGTGGGACGAAGTTTATCGAGAATGGTCGCAAAAAATATTCTCGTATTTGCGCTTCAATTTGCCAACCAGTGAAGATGCGGAAGATTTACTCAGTGAAACCTTTATGGCAGCGGTGAAATCAATCCATCATTTTGATGGAAAGTCGGCCCTGTCAACATGGCTGTATACATTGGCACACAACAAAATGGTTGATTTTTGGCGGTCACACCAAGCGACAGAAGAATTGCCCTTAAATTTGTCGGTTTCTGAAGAAGAAAGCGGCTTAGATTTTCAAGAGTCGTTAAATCGTTTGCCCAGCGATGCCCAGCAAGCCTTATTGCTGCGCTACCGTGAAGGGTTAGGCGTAGACGAAGTTGCGAAAGTGATGGGTAAAACCTACAAAGCGACCGAATCGTTATTAAGCCGCGCACGGGCAGCGCTGAAAATTGCGCTGCGCGATAGCGGGATTTTGGCAGAGGGGGTGGCGTGATGATGAACGAAGAATTTTTGCGCAACACATTTGCAAAACAAACCCAAGCCGAAGCGCCCTCTGGTCGCGCCCTAAATGTGGCCCGCGAGGCCATGCGCAATGTATTGCGCGAAACTCGCGCGACGCATCCGGTTGTTGGCGCATTGCAAGAAATGGTCTACGATGTGAATCGGGTGCTTTCTCGGTTTGGCGATTTTATTCAAGGGCCAACGCCTGAGCCTGAAGAACCAGAGATTAAGCTTAGCCCATTTGCCTATGCCAAAGCGCGAATTTTGAGCGCGGGTGCAATCATCCGGCGCGGCAAAGTGGATTATCGCGTGCGCGAGGGTTATTTGGCGGCGACCCACGCTGGCGATGAAATCATTACCGAACAAGGCCAGCTAAACCTCACCCCATTTGCCCACCAAGATGTGCTGATTGCCTCCGGCGCTCATGCCAAAATTGAAGCGGTGGCGCAAACGCAAGGCAATACGCAATTCGATTTGCGCATCGTGCTTGGGCGCGCCGTTTCAAGCATTACAAAATCGCTCGGTCAAGACGATTTGTTTTTGGTGCGCATGCCAACCGCCCAAGTGCAGGCGCACGGCACAGAATTTGTGGCCGATGTGATTTCGCCCACCGATTCGTATGTGGCGGTGACAGAAGGGGTTGTGGCAGTGAAAATGGGCGAGCAAGAGATCAGCTTGCCTGCGGGTATGGAATTGCATGCGGTCGAAGGCGAAAAACTGGAAGCGCAAGCAATCCCAGATTTCAGCCCCGGTGAAGTCTATCTTGCTAAGGCGGGCGATACATTCGCCGGCCTCATCCGGCAATTTAACGTCAATTCGTATCGCATGAGCAAAGCCAACCCGCACATTACCGACCCGAATAGCTTGCTGCCGGGCACAATGTTACTCATCCCAAAATCGCAACTCAATTAAGGCTTTCGATTGATACGGTTTGATTCAATTTGCTTTTACAATGCAAGGTTACACCACACGGTGTAATGTCTCTTTGCTCAAATAAGGGGAGAAAATAAGCGTTTGATGATTCGGCTGGCGATGGGTCTCGCAATACGAGCCACATCGCCAGCCAAATCGGCTGATGTACTCCTTCTTTTGGGGCCTACAAAATCAATATGCAAACAGCTTCCTTCGCTTCCCGAATCGCCGCCTTGCTGTTAGTTGCTTCGGTTACAACACTAACCAATAACCAAGTATTTTCTGCGGAAAATCTAAATACTCCCTCAAATTTAGCCTCAACTTCGATTCGCCAACCTGCCAACCCCCAATTTGCCGACGACAGCGGCTGGCAAACCCGCAACCAAAATGGCGATGTGCGTATTGACTGGCAGTCAGCTTTGTTTAGCCCAGATGGCAATCAGCCTAACCCTTGGGCCATGCTCGACCATCAGGGGGTGCAATTGCCGGTGCGATTGCTCACCGTGCAAGTGAAGCATTGGCAAAAAGTGCAGCCGCGGGTGCTGGGTTTCGAGAGCCGCGCATACACCGGCGAGCTTGTGCCGTCCAAAGCCATTGTGCCGCGTGGGCCAGATGGGCAGCCGCTGCCCGAACGGGCCGCCGAAGCCGAGCCGGTCACCGTGAGCCAATTGCCGGATGCGCCTATTTTTGTGCTGCGCGATATGCAAATGGGCGACGCCCGCTGGGTCGTAGTCGCCGTATCGCAGATTTTTCAGCGCAATGGGGTGGCGCATGAACTAGAACAACTGAGTGCGCAAATTGACGATGGCAATTTGTTGACACGCAATGCCAACAGCCCCGAAAATGCGTTGGATGACCTCTTGGCGATCAGCGGCAGTGTGGTCAATGGGGCCGCGCGTTATCGCAATCAGGTCAATGATGAAAATGCGGCTTGTGTGAATAATATTCCTCAACCCACGAATAACTTAGCCAAAGCAAATTCGTGGAAAATCACCGTTGCGAAGGCCGGATTGCAATCGGTGACGGGCGCAGAGTTGGCCGCCGCTGGGCTAAACACCAATAACGCCGAAGCCAACAAGTTGCGTTTGTTTCATAATGGCAGCGAAGTTGCCATTGAGATTCGAGACACGAATAATAACAACAAGCTCGACGCGACAGAAGAATTGATTTTTTACGCCGCCACTGTCGGCGATCGTTGGAACGCGAGCGATGTGTATTGGCTCGCCACCGACACCATTGCTGGCTTGCGTATGACCAATGGCACAAACGCGATCGGCTCTGGCGTTGCAACGGCCAACACCGCATTTGAAGAGGGTCAATGGCGACAAGCCAAAGACTACGATTCGTTGCTGAAAGGCACAAGCGAAGATCACTGGTTTTCAAAAGACATGAAAACCGACACCAATAGCCAATCGCCCGAAGCCTCATATTTGCTCACCATGACCAATGTGTTGCCGATCGCATCGGGCAATATTTCGGTCACGGTGCATGGCACAGGTTACACCAAAGGCGATTATCGGCTTTCGGTCAAATTGGGCAGCACCACATCGGGTATTCAAAGCAAAACCGGTTTGGGCAATTGGTCGCCCTCTTTTCAGGTGAATAGCACCGCCAACAACCTGACGGTTTATCTTAACCGCGCCACCCGCCCTTCGGGTTTTTGGCTCGATAAAGTCACTTGGCAGCGCCCAGTCACCCTCGATTTTCGTGGCGCGGGCGGCAGGTTTGTTGTGCCAAGTGGGGCAAAGCGCTATCAACTGACCAACACCTCAGCCACCCGAACCCTTTACGACGTGACCACCCCAGCCGCGCCCAAAATTGTGACGCTGCAAGGCGGCAGCAATACCGAATTTCAGAGCGGCAGTAACGGCGGGGTCTATGTGTTGTCGGGCGCAAATATCGTCGCTAAGCCGACGGTCTCGATGTATGCCTATAGCAATTTGGTGCAATCTAAAAACGCCAATGTCATCTATATTGCGCCGCTCGCACTTCAAAGCGCATTGACACCACTGGTTGCGCATCGCCAATATCAAGGCTATAACGTGCAAGTGGTTGAACCACAACTGATTTACGATTGGTTTAGCTATGGCAAGGTAGACCCCGAGGCCATTCGCAGCTTTTTGCGGCATGTGGCTGCCAATTGGCCTTTACAACTCAAGTCTGTTACGTTGGTCGGCGATGGCACAAACGATCCGCTTAATTACAGCAAGAAAAATGTGCCGAATATTATTCCGCCCTATTTGGCGGAAGTTGATCAATTTATTAACGAAACAGCTTGCGATACGTGTTATGTTCGGTTTAGCTGTAACAGTATCAAGGAAGATGCCATGCCCGATGCCGCAATTGGGCGATTGCCAGTCAATACGGCCCAACAACTGACCACCTTGGTTAATAAAATCGTTGCCTATGAAACCTCGACCGATAATGGCGGCTGGCGTAGTTCAATCGCCTTTTTTGCCGATAACACCGACGAGGCTGGCTCATTTGAATTGTCGAATGAGCGTTTGATGGCGTTGCAACCCGCGACCGTATCGAACAAGCGCATGTATTACTTCGAGCAAAGCGAAGTTAGCCCTGTGCGCCCAGCCGCCAATAAGACGTGGTATGAATATGACTCGGTCAAGGCCAACCTCAAGCTCACGAAGATCATCAGCGATGGCAACAGCATCACCAACTACAACGGACACGGCAACTGGAAAGTCTGGGCCGCGCCAACTTTGCTTGACATTAATGATATTGACAAAATAAAAAACACCAACAAACCAACCGTGTTGCTCGAATGGACCTGTTTGGCCGGGCAATTTCAAAACCCGGTGGATGGCACCGCCGTGATGGATGAGAAATTCTTGTTGCACCCCACTGGCGGGGCCGTTTTGGTGTGGGCGCCGACTGGCTGGGATGTGATTGAAGGCCATGAAAAGATGGCGATTGGTTTTTACCAGAAATTATGGAATTCACCGGCCAACTCACAAACCATGGGCGACTTGACGTTGGCTGGGCTTCAGCGCCTCTCCGAAAATTCATGCTGCACTGCGCCACTGTGGACGTATACCATTTTGGGCGACCCGCTCACCAAAGTGCGGGCAACTTCGGGCGTAGGGCCAGTGCGGCCCACTGTGCCCGCCGCATTTGCCGATAATAGCGGCAACGGGTCGGGCGGTAGCGCGGCATTTAACGCGCCTTCTGGGCTTGCCATGAGCGCTGATTCAAAATTTGTTTTGGTCGCCGATACCAAAAACCACACCATCCGTCGCATTGATGTGGCGACGGGGGCAATTACGATCGTGGCTGGCTCGGCGGGCATCAGCGGGGCCAGCGATGGCACAAGTTCGGCGGCTCGTTTCAATGAGCCAAGCGCCATTGCGATTAGCAGCGATGGTAAATTTGCCTTGGTCGCCGATACAGGCAACCACGCCATCCGAAAGATAGACCTAAGCACAGGCGCAGTAACCACCTTGGCGGGGAACTTGGGGCAATCGGGCAGCACCGATGGCAGCGGACAAGCTGCGCGTTTCTTTAAGCCGCAAGGGGTTGCCATTAGCGCCGATGGCATGTTTGCGCTTGTTAGCGACACCGGCAATCACACCATTCGCCGCATCAACTTAGAGACCCAAGAAGTGACCACGATTGCGGGTACCGCCGGAATTGCGGCCGGCATCAATGGCATGGGCGCAACCGCCTTGTTCAATAACCCAACCGGCATCGCCATTAGTGGTGATGGGACTATGGCATTGGTCGCCGACACCAATAATCACACCATTCGCCGGATCAATTTGCTCACCCGTGAGGTGAAAACGGTCGCTGGCCTGAGCGGCAGTTCTGGCAGCACCGATGGGATTGTGCCGACCTCGCGCCTCAATTTGCCGCAAGGTATTTGGCTCAGCCCCGACGGCGGCTATGCGCTGATTGCCGACACCGGCAATCATACGGTTCGTCGCCTAACGCTGGCCGACAGCCGCCTCGAGACGCTATTGGGCAAGGCCGGTCAGTCGGGTTCGTCGGATTCGGCTGGCACGGGCGCACGGTTTAGCCAACCAACCAACCTTGTCACCAGCCTAGACGGCAAGCTCGTGTTGGTGGCTGATACCGGTAACAACGCGATTCGCCGACTCACCAGCGCAACCAAGTTTTACCTCAGCACGATCTTTAAGCTGAAGCGTTAACTTTATTTTCACCACATTTTCACCACAAAGCACACAAAGAACGCAAAGGTTTGCATTGGCATATTTAGCAATATCGGTCGGGGTTCAGCATCGCCAAATCAATTTCTGGTTGTTCATCCGACACAATTTGCGCCATCAGTTTGCCGGTGATGGGACCAAGGCTGATGCCGAGCATGGCGTGGCCGGTGGCGACGCTGAGATTGGCATAATTGCGGCTGCGCCCAACATAGGGCAAGCCATCGGGCGAACATGGGCGAAAACCGGCCCAAGGTTGCACATCTTTAAAATCGTCGGGCGTGAATTCGGGCATGTATTTGGGCACCGATTTCAAGATACCGCGAATCCGCGCCGGATTAATTTTTGGGTCGAGGCCCGCAATTTCCATCGTGCCGCCCAGCCGCAACGCGCCTTGCATCGGCGTCATCGCCACCCGCGCTTCGGCAAAAATGGCGCAAATTTCGGGCAGCTTCTTGGGCTGCCTGAGTGTCAGGCTATAGCCCTTGCCGCCCTGCATCGGCAAATTGAGCTTTAGCCCGCGCACCACGTACGGCGAAAACGCCCCACCCGCAATCACCACCTCATCCGCCCGCAGCGTTTCACCCGTCGCCGTTTTTGGGGAAATGAGTGAATGCGTGGATGAGTGCATGGGTGAATGATACTGGGGAGGGAGGGTTTGGTGATTAGTGCTTGATTCTTGACTCTCGATTCTTGATCTGTCT
>JAHBAL020000074.1 GCA_018500105.2 Anaerolineae bacterium | reverse complement strand
TGAAAATTTTTAACGAAAAAGAGGACAAGCCCAAAAAACCACAAACCACCGGGCGTTTGGTGCGCGGGTGCCGCGCCGCGAAAAGCTTTCGGCCCCCCTCTTCCCCCGCCACTCGCGCCGCCTCAATAGACAACACCACATTAGCTGCACCGCTGGCGTTTTCGTTATCGCCAATTGGCAATATTGATGCGACAACGACAATCGAGCAGCGCTTGCAGGAAAGCGAACGGTTATTGCAAAAACAGCAAATTTATATCGAGGCTTTTCATGATATTTCGCGCAATTTAACCGCAAAAAAACAGACCCACGAGCTATTCGAAATCATTGTTAAGCACACCATTTCATTGGTAGATACACCGCATGTTTATTTGGGTCTTAAAGAAGATGATGACCGATTTAAACTGGTTCATGCAGCGGGGTTGTTTAAAAAAACCCAAGGCCATTACATCACCATTGGCTTTGGAGTGGGTGGTTCTGTTATTGCAAGCGGTCAGCCAGTCATGGTTCCCAACTATCTTGATTGGCAACAGCGCTTTCCCGGGGCAGATGACACGCTGAAATCATGTTATGGTTTTCCGCTAACGGCTGCGAACAAAGTGATTGGCGTGCTGGTCATCGGCTATGACCGGCCTACTGCCGCACTTGCGCCGATAGAATTTGACTTGTTAAACAAATTGGCGCAGCAAGCGTCTGCCATTTACACCGAAATACAAACGGTTAAAAAACAACAAGAGATTGAAAAGCAGTTGCGCCAACGCAATAATTATTTGGAAGCGCTGAATAATATGGCGCAAAACCTGCACAACCGATTAAATAAAGATGATTTGCTAAAAAATATCGTCACCAAGGCAGGCGAATTGCTCAACGCTGAAAATGGGTTTGTGTATTTGCTCGACGATCACGAACGCACCATGACCATGCGTCATGGCATGGGACCTTTGATCGTTGATCGTATTGGCTTTCGGGTCAAGAAAGGTGAGGGCATGACCGGCATTGTTTGGCAAACGGGGCAAACGCTGTATGAAGCTGATTATGCCATTTCATCATGCCGAATTGGGCGGCTGAGCAATGGCGATGCCATGCACGCGATGGTGGTAACGCCCATTATGAGCAACCAACGGGTGGTCGGCACAATTGGCATGGTGCATAGTGACCCAAGCAAAAAGTTTAATGCCGGGCAGATTTCGCTGCTCACCCAACTTGCACGCTGGGTGAGTGTGGCGCTCGACAACGCCAATTTGTATGAAGCGTTGCGGTCTGAGCGCGATTTTGCCAAACAAATTACCGATTCGATCAACCAAGGCATGGCGGTAGAAACGCTTGACGGCAAATTTAGTTATGTCAACCCAACCTTGGCCCACTGGCTTGGCTATAGCCTCAGCGATCTGCTCAATGTGACCTACACCCAGATTTACCCATCTGAAGATCGGGGCGAAATCGAGGCACGCCGCCAACAAATGCTGCTGACGGACGAGCCAATTATTTGGGAGCGCCGATTGTTGCGCAAAGACGGCAGCTATTTACACGCGCTTGTGTCGTCTACCCCGCGCAAGGCAAATGGCAAACTGCTGGCAGTATTTTCGGTCATCACCGATCTCACTGATATTAAGCGCACCGAAGAAGCGCTGCGGGTGGCCCACAACGAAGTCCAAGAAATCTCACGGATGAAATCGCAATTCTTAGCCATGATCGGGCATGAGTTGCGCACCCCACTCAATGGCATTATGGGGTTTACCGAATTGTTGCTGATGACAACGCTCGACGATGAGCAGCGCGATTATGCCCAAACGTCTTACAAGTCGGCGCAATCGTTGCTAGAGGTCATTGTCAGCATCCTTGACTTTTCGCGCATGGCGACCAACGAAATTCAGTTGGAACGTGTGCCATTTTCTCCGGCAGAGGTGGTGATTGAGGTGATTAACCAATTTCAGATGCGTGCGGCTGAAAATAATTTGACCTTGTTCAGTGTGGTGGCTGAGGATGTGCCCCACACCATTATTGGTGATCCACAACGGGTGCGCCAAGCGTTAGCGGCGCTGGTGAGCAATAGCGTGAAATTTACGCCAGCTGGCTCAGTTCAGCTACATGTCAAAAAGGTGGCGCGTCAAAGCGATTCTGTCACACCCAAACTATATTTTGCCGTCAGCGATACCGGTGTTGGCATTACATCCGAGGCCCGCGAGAAAATTTTTCAACCTTTTTTGCAGGCCGATGGCTCATTCAGCCGTCGTCATACAGGCGTCGGCTTGGGTTTATCTATTTACAAGCAACTGGTCGAGCTGATGGGCGGCGAAATTGGCATTGAAAGCACAGAGGGTCAGGGTTCAACTTTCTGGTTTACCCTACCGTTTGAATCCGCTTATAGCGCCGAAGACGAGCTTGATATTCGCTTCATGGACTACATTCGTTAATTTTTTTTATAAGAATAAACGTGTTTAAAAAATTTCAATCTTTATTCTTTTCATATTTTGCAACACCGACATGGGTGAATATTGCATTAATTGTGCTGGCCTCTATCGCATTGTCGTTGTTTGGCATTTTTGTTGTGCCCAAACAAGCGAACACGATTGTTGTTTTGTTGCCCGGCATTTTGGCTTTGTTCGTGGCTTGGCGTGCCTATCTCGTCAGCGCTTTTGTCATGTTCTTTACCTATGCCCCATTAATGCACGTTTTAGAACCAGATGTCAATACGGCATGGAGCGCAACTTGGTGGATTGTTCTTATTGGGGTGTTTAGCTATGAAGTCATTTATCGGTTAGCTTCGTATCAGCGACAAAAAGATAGCTACTACCGCGCTTTGGTGCAAAACGCCAATGACCTAACCTGCATTATTGATCAAAAAGGGTTATTACGCTACATGAGTCCGTCGTTTTATCATGTATTGGGCTATACCGACGCTGAATTATTGGGCAAAAACGCCTTTGCGATTATGTACAAAGAAGATCGGCCCGTTGTGCAACAACGATTTGCCGAAAGTTTGTATAACGAAAACGAGACTGGACGACCCATTGAATTTCGCTTAATCCACAAAAACGGCCATATTTTGCATTTTACCGGCATGGGTGTAAAGAAGCCAAACGAGCCGCTCATTCGCGGCATGATCATCAACGCCTACGATATTACCGCCCGCAAAAAAGCAGAAAAGGCGTTTGCTATAGAGCATGAATTTGTCAAGTCAGTCATTAATGCGACCGCTCAACCCTTATGTGTATCCAATGTCGAGGGAACGATTTACTATTATGTCAATGAGGCTTATTGCCAGTTGGTCGAACACACCCAACAAGAAATTATGGGACAGAATAATCTCAAACTGTCAGCAATTCTTCACCCTGACGATGTCGAAAAAGTGATGCGTTACCGGCAACAGGCCATTGCAGGGCAAGAAGTCAAACCCTACCACTCGCGTCTTATCATGAAATCGGGGCAACAAAAAGATGTGTTGGTCAGCTATGGGTTGGTAAAAGACGTATCAAGCAGCAACAAACTCATCGTCACGCTCACCGACCTCACCGCCTCGAAGCAAACCGAGGCAGCGCTCAAATTGGCCCGCGACAAGGCCGAAGAAGCCTCAAAACTAAAATCGCAATTTTTGGCGACAGTCAGCCACGAATTGCGCACCCCCATGAACGCCATTCTGGGCTACACCGAGCTGCTACTCGACACCGAACTCGACGAGACCCAGCGCGATTTTGCCCGCACGGCCTACGAGGCAGGCGAATCGTTGCTCGATATCATCAACGAGATTCTTGACTTTGCCCGTATCGAAGCCGGCAAATTTGTGCTCGATTATTATGAATTTGATGTGACCGATGTTTGCCAGCGCACCATTGAGATGCTGCGCCCGCGTGCGATTAGCAAAAATTTGGCGCTTGAGATGGCGATTGCGCCAGATGTGCCGCATATATTGTGGGGGGATGGCAAACGCCTGCGCCAGATTTTGGTCAACCTTATTAATAATGCCATTAAATTCACCCCAAGAGGCAAGGTAAAACTTACCGTGCGCATGGCCGATGTGCATAGAATTTCAACAGACTATCCCAATCATAGGTTGACATTTGACAAACATGAGTTATATTTTGAAATTGAGGATACAGGCTTAGGCATTAGTGATACGATCAAGGCCCGTCTCTTCCAGCCTTTTTCGCAAGGTGACAGTTCGCACACCCGCCCGCATGGCGGCACGGGTCTGGGCTTGTCTATTTGCAAAGGGTTGGTCGAAATGATGGGCGGTACAATTGGGTTATATAGCCAAGAAGGCCAAGGATCAATATTTTGGTTTACGGCCCAATTTGCCAGCGCAAACCTAAACGAAGTGTGTGATTCGCGGGTTGCGCAACAGTATCATCCTAAGATCGAAGAAAGCAATAATGACTCAATCGCTCGAACAAACATCGCCGTGTCAGTCTCTTGAACCGATTTTTACGGCACATTCAGAAACGATCTTGCAACTCGATGCGCAAGGCAAACTGTGTCAAATCAGTGTCACAGGAGACGATTTGACGGCTGAGTTGGGTCAAGCATTCATCAACGCCCCGTTTGAGCAGATCCTCCCCGCCGCCATTGCCGCGCCGATGCTGGCGGCCTATCAACAATTAACCAATCACCGGCGCGTAGCGATGATTAAGTGCGAGCTAACGGATCGTGAGCCGCCGTTGACATTCGAGGTGACTTTCTCGCCCTTGGCTGAGCAAAACAGCCTTGTCTTGTTACGAGATATTACCGAACATAAAAATTTAACACAACCCCAAACCTTGCAACGCGACACAAATGCGGCATCTACAGATACGAACAATCAAAACTCGCAAGAAAACTATTTTAAGGCGCTACATGAACTCACGCTTGGTTTGTTAAACAACTTAGATTCGACCAATCTTTTTCAGTATATTGTTGATGAAGCCTGTCGCTTGCTAGATTGTTCGCAAGGCTATATTTCGCTGGTTTTGCCCGATGGCGAAAACCGGCGCATGGTCGCGGGGCGAGGCGAGATCTACGAAGCCATGCGTTTTACCAACCAGCCCAAAAACGCAGGCATGACTGGCGAAGTGCTGGTATCGGGCAAAACCACTGCGGTTGACTCTTATGCCGGTTATGGGGCGCGTTTGCGTTTGCCGGTGCGCGATCATCGCTATCCGGTTGCGATTGCGCCGCTCTTTTTAAATGGTGTACCGGTTGGGGCCTTGGCGCTCATGCGTGCCCAAATCGGCGATATCTTTAAAAAAGAGCAAATCAACATCCTCGATCAATTCGCCGAGTTGGCATCGGTGGTGTATCAAAAAGCCGAATTGATGCGCAATTTGCGCGATCAACGCGAGTTTGATCAACGCATTATGCAATCCATCGGGCAAGGGTTGGCAATTTTATACAACCATCAAGCGGCAGCATCTACATCTGCGCGGGCAATTGACTATATTAACCCAGCCTTTTTGCGCATGTTGGGGTATTTGCCCGATGAAACAATTGACACGAGCCTATTGGCGCATGTTTACAAAGACGACCGCGCTGAGATAGAAAAACAAAATGCGCTGCGTGAAAAAGGCATCACCAGCACCTACGAATGTCGCTTTGTCCATCGCAATGGCGGGATTGTCTACACCTTGATCACCGGCGTGCCCATGTATGCTGATGGCATTTATATCGGCACGGTAATTGTGGTGACCGATCTCACCGAGCGCAAGCAAAAAGAAACCGACTTGCATTTGCTCGAATCGGCAGTGGTCAATGCAAACGATGCCATTGTGATGACGGAGATCGAGCCAAGCGCACCAAATCGAGGTCGCCGCATTCTCTATGTCAATGATGCCTTTACCCGCATGACCGGTTATGAGCCATCCGAAGTCATGGGGCGATCATTGGGGTCACTGCAAGGGCCAAGGGTTGACCGCGACAAGCTGCAAGAAATCAATCGCGCTCATCAACGCCGCGAGCCAATTCGGGTTGACTTTATCAATTTTCGCAAAGATGGCCGCCCATTTTGGCAAGAAAGCAGCTATGTGCCGGTGAAAAATGACAAAGACGTTTTTACCCATTGGGTGATTGTCATGCGTGACACCACCGACCGGCATCGCGCAGAAGAAATTTTGCAAGAGGCGAAAAACAAGGCTGAAGAAGCCTCACTGATGAAGTCGCAATTCATCGCCATCATGAGCCACGAATTGCGCACCCCCATGAACGCCATTTTGGGCTACGCCGATTTGCTTTTTGACACGCCTTTGACCAGCGAGCAAAACGATTTCGTCAAAACCATTTACGATTCGGGCAATAATTTGCTCGAATACATTAATGAATTGCTCGAATTCTCACGCATGGAGGCCGGGCGTTTTCGGCTTGATCCCGAAGATTTTGATCTGGTTGAAACGGTTGAACATGTGGTCAATTTGCTTAAGGTGCGTGCCCAAGAAAAACATCTTTTCTTTTTCCACAAAATCGCCTACGATTTGCCGCGCAAAGTGCATGGCGACCCGAAACGTTTGCGCCAAATTTTGCTCAATTTGTGCGGCAATGCCATCAAATTCACCGCTCAAGGCATGATTAACTTGCGCATGTGGCGAATGCCAAACGAGGAGCGCGGGCAAATCAGCATCCGCTGCGAAATCAGCGACACCGGCATCGGGATTAGCAAAGAAGCCCAAAAGACGATTTTTGAGCCATTTATACAAGCCGAGCAAAACACCTCGCGCACGTATGGCGGCACGGGTTTGGGTTTAGCCATTTGCCGCAATTTGGTCGAAATGATGGATGGCGAAATTGGCGTTACCAGCGAGCTGGGGCACGGCTCGACCTTCTGGTTCAACATTATTGTTGACGCAATTTAATCAATCACGTAAGGAATGTTGGCCGGAACCGGCGTCAGCAGGTAAATATCTGTATAGGTCGCCCATGACCTGAAGCTACGATCTTCATAACCCAAGTCAATATGTTTGCCGATAATGCCGCCGCCCGTGTCGCACGCCACCCCAAGCCCATAGCCGGGCACATAAACATTGGTTTTGAGCGGAATAAGATCGGGGTCAACCGCGATTGTGCCCGGCCTAAATTTATAGCCACAGCGTACAATGCCATAATAAGGCGAACTGGGCGACACCCCGGCTGAACTGGGTGAATATGAGGTGGTGTATACGCGAATTTTGCGCCAATATTTGATCGGGCCACTCGGCGTGTCGAGCGTGCGCATGACAACTTTTGTGCCGTAATTGCGAATGCGATCACGCGGCTGACGCGCCACAAAATCGGCCACCAATTGCCGCTTCACCTCAACCCCATTTTCATAGATCACAATACGGCGTTTTTCTTGCACACCGGGCGTGCCCTCGTGCGCCAAAACTTGTGTATCTAGCTCCAAATTGGCGTTGGCCTCAAACCGATTGCGAAAAGGAATCGGGCTTTGTTCAACCACCAATTCGCGCCGCACCCGCACCACTTGCACCTCTAACCCATCTACAACAGGCGTATTGATGCCGGGTTTGGTGTAATCTTGGTCATATAGTGCCACATTTAACTCGGCCAGCACATCACTCACTTTTTCGCTGTGGGTGCGGGTGCGCACCCGCCGCCCATCCACCAACATGCTCACCAATTTGGCAGGTTCGATCTGAATACGCATGCCCGGCGTCACCCGCTCGGCGGGCGAGGGGCTAATTCGATCTGCCAGCCGAATGAGATAGCCATTTTGCATCAGGGCTTCGCCGACAGTTTGAGCCGAGGTCTTGGCTTTTTTGAGCGGTTTGTCTTTCTCGGTAATGTCAATTTCGAGTGATCGCCGCAATGCGACATCCACCGTTGAGGGCGTGGTTGATTCCGACGCAGGGAAAATATCAATCGCCTGCCCATTGACCAACAAACGGTCAAACGCCGTTGCTTTAATCCCCATTTGACTCAACACGTCGTTGGCGGATTGGCTTTGGGTGAGGATGAGTTTGGGCGTTTCGTCGTCAATTTGCACCCGCACCGGGCGAGCGCGTTTAACCACCACCAAATCATTTTGTTTGATCGCTGTGCTAATGCCCGGCAACACGCTATCTTCGGGGCGCAACTGCACATTGGCCTCGCGCAGTGCGGCTTCGATGGTGCTTTGGCGGGTGCGCAGTTCGACAAAACGCTCGCCGTCAATAATTTTGATATCGCGGAAGGTTAAATAATAGCCAACTGCCAATACAACGGCAATTGCAAACACGACAGGTAAGACAAGCCACACCCGACTTATTTGGCGGCGGGGTTTCGGTTGGGTAAATGGCGCAGAGTAGTGTTGTGAACTGTCTGTTATATCGTGCACGTTTAAATGTGTTGCCAGGCACCCTGCGACACCCGAAAGGGTCTCCTTACCGTTGCTACCTCTCGATCCTGGCGGGGTTCGAAGTCTTTCGCCGCGCAAGACCCAGCAACACGTTAGGAATTATAGCAGGCTCAAGGAATGAAGAAATGAAGAATAAAGAGTAAAGCAAGGCTGTTCAAAAGTCAGCACTTCACTTAACTCGTCATCTCCGCGAACGCGGAGATCCATAACGAGGCGGGTCAAAATGCGGCAAACCAGTCAAACTACACCCATCTGGTTATAGATTCCCGCTTTCGCGGGAATGACGAAACGACT
>JAHBAL020000270.1 GCA_018500105.2 Anaerolineae bacterium | reverse complement strand
GGTTGTAGCTGGTGACGTTGGCTGGATTGGCACAATCAAAGCAGTCGGGGTAGGTGTAATTGTTATGAGGGGCTTTGTTTGCACGTTTGGCACAGATGTATTTTTTACAGCTACTTTTGTGGGGGGTAGTGTTGCAGTAACTTGAGGTTTGGTAGATGTTGAAATTGGCGTTGCCGTTGCGGTTGGTATATTCGTTGGTGGAATGGGTGTTGACGTCGGCGGAACCGCAGTGGCGGTGGGTGGTAGAGCGGTATTGGTCGGCGCAATGAGTGTGTTTGTTGGTGATATGAGTGTTGGGGATGGGGTATTTGTCAGTGGTATGTTATTCGCAATTGGCGTTGTTTGTATGACCGGGGGTGTGCTGACCGAGCATGCACTTAAAACTGTTGCAGCGATAATAATTAATATTTCAGTTTTATAGGCTAAAAAAGATTTTTGCATAATTGGTTTGATGTAATTCAATATTTGCATCTTTAGGCAAGATGGAATTCAGTTTTCGAGAAATTAATGCCAAGCATTTGGATTGCATGCTTAGTAATAATTTAGTGTGATTTATCGATTTGTAAACTATTTTACCGCAAAAAAAACTTTTTTTGTGCTTGAAAATTTGACAAAATCCCTGTGTTTTAATCATGGTGGTATTAGTTGTGATTATAGATGTGGTCCGAGAAGCTGTAAGGCAAAAATAATTCAGGATCTCTCTAATAGCGATAACATTAGAGAGATCCTGAATTTGAAAAAACTTGTTTTATATACGTTATTGCGATTGTTAATTGATCTATAAAAACGACGTGGACAGCGCCAGCAAGACTTGGGCGGCGTAGTAAAAGCCAAGCACGAGTGCGTGATCGGGCACAGTATCGGCCTCGAACACAAATTTGTTGATGGCGAGGATGAAGTCGGAGACATAAAACAGGGTTGCGCCTGCCAGCGCCAGCACGGGTTGCAATGGCACGCCTGCGCCATAATCTGCCGACGAGATGGCGCGATGCAGCATGAGTGAGATGATGGCGATGTAAAGCAACACCGGCTTGTTTAGGTCGCCCAAGTGGGGGCGCAAATAGCGATAGACCAAAAATGCCAAGCCGAACAAGGCTGCCGCCGAGCCAAGATCGCGCCAAATATTTGAGGTGACGGTGAGGTAGGTTTGCGCGGCTAAAAACGCCAAGATATAGCTGATGTGCGCCAGCGCAAAGGCCACCATTCCCAACAAAAAGGCGCGAGGCTGATCGTAAACCAGCGCTACATCGCCGATGAGCGATAAAATCAGCCCGCCGCCGATGAGCAAGGTGTAGGGCAAATGATTGCCTGTGCCCGGCTGTGCAAAAGTCAACATCGCCAGCAAAAAGGCGAAAAATGTGGCCCCGCCTTTCCAGAAAACCCGCTTACGCAAAGAGATTGGCGTTTTGGGTTGGCTGTCTTCGCGTAATAGCATGACCAAAAAGACAATAACAAGGCCAATAGCAAGTGTGTGTAGCATGATATGCGGCAAATTATAGATGCCAATCGCCAATCGCCGAGCGCCCATTCCTAATCTCCCCCCAACGTTTAGCGGCGATGAATGTAAATTGGGCTAAAGCCGACGCTAATTTGGGCGTTGCCGCCGGTAAATTGGGGTGAAATGACATTGCCATCGCGGTCAATGGCACGGACAAATTGGGCTTGGGGAATGGTGATCGTCTTGCTCGAATTGTCGGTGGCAAACACCACCTCGACAAACGCGCCAACGCGGTTAAACCGATATGCTTCGACCCCGCTGGCATAATTGACTTGCGTCGGCAATAAGTTTGCGCCATTTAACTGGGCGATGAGATTTTTGTAGGCGGTGAAGCCGGGCGTGATGGTTTGGTTATCGCTGCCGAGCAAATCGGAGAAGCGCCAACCCGCGCCTGCCAGTGAATACCACACGAATTGCTCGACACCAGCGTGTAAATAGCGCACCATCATGCGTGGGAGATGATCGGCCATTGCGGTGTAGAAACCGGCCTGTGGGGTGGGGTTGCACCAAGCCAAGGTGCTGCCGTCAAAATCTTTGAGCGGGCAACCCATTGACACTTCGTTTAGCCACAATGGTTTATTGATGCCGTAGGCATTTAGCGCCGAGCGTAGCACCGAAATTTTGCCCTTGATTGGCCCATTCTTTGCCGGATCGGTGTTTGACCAGCCGCCGTATGGGGCGCTGCCGTAGTCAAGCACTTGATTGTAATAGGTAAAGTGACCGTGAAAGCCGATGACATCGAAATATGGGCCTGCGCCCGTGCTCAAAACACCACGCAAAAATCGGTCGGTGTAGCTAAATTGGGGCGAACCTTCCCATTGATGGGTAATTAGGCCGCCGATCACAATTTTTGCGCTGGGGTCGGCGGCGCGAATGGCGGCTCCGGCGGCTTTGAGCGCCTCTCCATATTGTTTGCCGCCGTAAAATGTTTTATCGTCGGCGTTGCCCCAGCAGCCATAAAATGACTCGGCTGGCACGGCGCGTGGGTCAATGTCTACTTCGTTGCCGATTTCCCAGATGTGCACATTGAATTCGGGGGTTTTGTAGCGATTGACAACGGCAGTGAGAAAAGTGGCGAAATGGCTGAGGCGGTCTTGGCGAATGGCGCTGCAATTTTTGGGCTGTGCCGTCGCCCATAGCGGCGAGTCCCAAATGGTGACCATTGGGGTGATATTGGCCGAGGCCAAGCCGCGTAGCTCGGCTTCAAACTCGGCGAATGGGCCAAAGTTGATTTCATCGCCCAGATTGGGCTGGGCGAGCCGCCACGACAAACGCCGATGCAACCGAATTGAACCGACACCCAATTCTTGTGCGCGTGCCAATACAGTGCCGCTAGATTTTACATTGGCCCCAATTTCAACCTCGACGCTAAACGGGTTGGGCCAATTGGCTAAATTTTCGACGAGTGGCATGAAAAGTTGGTTGTTTGCTGCCGATCTGGTTGGCATGGGGTAGGCCGCGTTGCCCGTCGCTTGCCCCATCAACCATGCCAGCCCAACCATGCCCGCCCAAACGATGTGTAACTGTCTCATGGAGATAGTTTTATCACATTGTTGGGTGGTGTTTCGACACGGAGTTCGTGGGTCGCTACTGGCAGGTAAATGCGGTAGCCAATGAGCGGGGCGCGCAGCGGATACCCGCTATCAAACCAATTAAGCGGCTGCACGCGAATGGCCTCGCCATTGCCGAGCACATACGAAACCCACCATTGATCGCTATTGGCAGGGCGAAAAAAATCATGCGCCCACCCGATCAATTCTTTGCGCGTGCTTTGCCAAGGCCCTAACGGCGACACCGACCATGACCAGATGGGGCCATGACCGCCAGTGTCGTTAAACATCAAATAATACACGCCATCTTTTTCGATGACATAGGGCGATTCGGCCATTGCCCGTGGCGATGCGGTTGCTACCGCGCCCCAGTCGCGCCAAGGGCCATTCAAACTATGGGCAATGGCCATCCCGACGACACCGCCTGTGGTGTCTTTGCCGGTGTAATACAGGTAATATTGGTCTTTTTGCTTCAGAACCATCGGGTCACGCGCATCTGACCATTTGTGCGGCCCGTGATAGATCATATTGGTGTGATTTGGCCGAAAAACCACGCCTTTTTTTACCCAACTGGCTGGTTTGGCTGGATTATCAGACACCGCCAGCATGATGCTTTGCGCCACGTTGCGGTTGACGCCGGTGTAAAACATGTAATAAATGCCGTTTTCTTCGATGACGTGGGGCGCCCAAATGGCCGATTCGTCTGGCTCGTCGGGCAGCCCGACACCCAAAATATTGCCGAGGTCTTCCCATGTGCAAAAATCGGTGGTGCGGGCATAGGCAAAATCATGTTCGGTGTGTTCTTGCGGGCCTGTCTCTTATACACATCT
>JAHBAL020000176.1 GCA_018500105.2 Anaerolineae bacterium | reverse complement strand
TATTTTGGAGGAAAAATTAAAGGAAAGGCACATAGCGGGGTGGGGGGAGGGGGTGGCCGTTGTGTGCTTTTGATTAAACACAGATACTTTTTACTTGCAGAAGTATTGCGCTTAACACTTTATATTCTACTTGAAATTAACACTTTGTATAGGGTGATTTCTTAGATAAACCTTAAATTTTTTTGACAAATTACCTAAGCCTGACAGGGTGACCGTTATTTGTTTAAGGTTCGGCGAATCAATTTGCCGAGGGTCATCTGTTTCACAAACCCGATGCCCTCCGTTAGCTTGATGGGAGTGACGCCAAAAATACGCTCGGTGCTGTTGTTGGTTGCCACATTGTCAACCCCCAGTTGCGCCAGCAGGCTAGGCGTTACAGGGGGTTTGGGCAGTGTTTTGTCCATTAGCCCAACTGCAATTTTCAAGATGGGCACGGGCATCTTGATCTTGATGCGCTTAAGCTGCATTTCTGCCAAAATAGCGTCAATAATCTGCTCTAATGTTAGCACCTCTGCCCCACAAATTTGTAGCCGTTGATTAAGTGCGGCTGGCAAATGCAGCGCTTTTACCGCACAGGCCGCTACATCTTGCGCCGCGATAGGCTGAAAGCGCGACTGTCCATCGCCGGGCACGACCATGACAGGTGGAATACGCGCCAGCCCAGCGAGGGTATTGAGGAATTCGTCGCCAGCCCCAAAAATGACCGAGGCTTCGAGGATGGTGTATGGGATACCGCTGTTGATGATGGAATCAACGCCCACGCCTTGTGTGCTGGCGAGTGGGTAAGGGCGCTTTGCATCTGCGCCCAGCCCAACGACAGTGATAATGTGCTTGACGCCCGCGGCTTTGGCTGCTTCGACCACGTTGATTGTGCCTTCGGCATTGACACGTTGCATGGTTACGTTGCCTTTGTCGCGGTTGACAGCCGCCAAGTGAATTATTTTGTCAACGCCTGTGCAGGCGTGTTTTAGCGAGGCGAGGTCTGTGACATCGCCAACGACAGCTTGGATGCCACGTTGCTGCAATTTCTCGCTATGGGCTGCTTTGCGCACTAAAACGCGAATTGTCTCGCTGCTGCTTTTTTTCAGTTGTTCGATGGTATATGACGCGACATAACCGTTGCCGCCTGTAATTAAGATCATGATGTCCTCCGTTTTACAAACTTTACGGCTTTAAATGAGTTTTGTGTGAATTTTTGATTTGCTTTTGTTCAATCTTTGTTCTCAAAGATGAATGAAAACTAAATTAGCGTCGTTTATAGGCTTCGAGATGGGCCTTGACCGAAGCATCAATACTAATTTCACCGCGCATGACCGCCGCGCGATAGACTTCGTTCCATGTGAACAAATGCGAACAGCCATTTTCAAATTCATCGAGCACCAATGGCGAAAGCCCGCCTGCTGTATCCACATAACCACTGGTGTAAAAATCGCGGCGAGCCGCGTCACGATCATAATTCACCCGCACAATTTGCGCGTTCCAACGCCCGTGTTGCCACGTCAATTGTGCATAGCAAGCGCGTGTATCGTGGTCAAATGGCATTCCGACCGAACCAGCATTGACCACACACGTGTCATTTAATTGGCGCACAAATGGCAAATGGGTATGCGCCGAGCAAAATAATCTTGGCAAAGGCAAACCAACTTGGTTCATCAAAATCGAATCGGGCGAGGCTGCGATCATGCTATCCCGGTTGCCGCGCATTGAGGCATGGGTAATGCGAATTTCGCCGCGAATGGCATCGGCTTTATCTACGAAATGCAGCGGCCATTTTGCCAACTCATGCACGGTGTCGCCCAATTGACAAAAGGTCCAATACGACATGCGGTAAATCTCAAGCTCGATTCCGCCCAGATGCCTTTTGGCTCCCAGATGTTCAATGACATAATCTTCGTGGTTGCCACGCAAAATATGCCAGCCTTGATCTTGACGACGCGCCGTGACAAAATCGAAGCAAGCCTGCGGCATTGCGCCTCGGTTCACCACATCGCCCGCCACCACCACGAGGTCAGCACGCCAATGTGCAAGGTGCTCGGCAACAGCCTCTAGCGCCCTAAAATTTGAATGGATATCGGCAATAACAGCGAGTTTCACGTCGGGCAATTGTAGCCCTAGTCTGAAATCGTAATGCGATCTTTAATGGCCTCGAATGTCGCATCGCCGATTCCGGCAACGTTTTTGATCTCGTCAATATTGCGAAAAAGGCCTTTTTGCTGACGATATTGCACGATACGTTCGGCGGTGACATTACCGATGCGCGGCAGGCTTGCCAGCCCTTCAACTCCGGCCTTGTTAATGTTGATTTTGACGGGGATGGGTGTTTGGCGTGGCGTCGCCGTCGGTCTGATCGGCACTGTGGTGGCGGTGGGCGCAACCGTGTTGACTGGGCGTTGGGTGGGGCGTGTTTCGCGCAAAACACGGGTGGCTGGCGCATTGGGTGTTTCGATGATAATCTCGTCGGGCGTGTTATTGCAACCCGTTAACATCCAAATTAAGCAGCCTAACCTCGCCAACCGTCGCACCATTTTTAAACCAGTTTGCCCCATGTAAACCCATTATAGATAGCTTGTGGCTGATACAATCCATGCGAAAATCAACCATGAAAATTGTATTAATTGGCGCAAATGGACAATTGGGCAGCGACCTGCGCGAGGCGCTTTCCCAACATCATGTATGGGCTTCAGCTCGTGTGGCACTCACAGCCAAATATCCCAACGAACAAATTTTGCAACTGGATGCAACTCAACTCGACGTAGTGCGTGAACGCCTCAACCAGATCAAACCCGATCTTGTCTTAAATGCGTCGGCGTTTCATCGGGTGGATGATATTGAGCGAGATTCATCACAGGCGCTTTTGCTGAATGGACATGTGGCGCATCAACTGGCGTTGATGTGCCGCGCACTCGATTGCGCGTTTTTGCACGTCAGCACCGATTACGTGTATGACGGGGCCAAACACGCGCCTTATGTTGAATCGGATTTGCCAAACCCGCTCAGTGCCTACGGTGCAAGCAAACTTGTGGGTGAACATTTAGTTCGGGCGGCGTGGCACAAGCATTTTATTGTGCGCACATGCGGGTTATATGGCATTGCGGGCGCAAGTGGCAAAGGCGGCAATTTTGTCAATACGATGCTACGCTTGGCCCGTGACGGCAAGCTGATAAAGGTCGTTGCCGATCAAATTTGCACGCCAACGTTTACACTCGATTTGGCACGCCAAATTGCGGTTTTAATTGAAACTGCTCACTATGGGCTATATCACATTACCAATGATGGTGGATGTTCGTGGTTTGAATTTGCAGGCGAAATTTTCAAGTTGGCGGGCTTGTCGCCATCACTTTCACCCATTACCAGCGCCCAATTTAATGCCCCAGCCACACGCCCGCCTTATTCTGTTCTCGAAAATGCCCAACTCAAATCCATTGGTCTCGACCAAATGCGGCATTGGCGCGAGGCTTTGGCCGATTATGTGTCACGCATTGTTTCACGTGAAACATCGGGTTAATTAACTACAAAAAAATGGGGCTGAAGTAATCTTCAGCCCCATCACGCGCCCAGCAGGATTTGAACCCACAACCCCTTGATCCGAAGTCAAGTGCTCTGTCCAGTTGAGCTATGGGCGCCTAGCCGAGATTATAGCACGGCCTCAACCGCGTTTTGCTGTATCATCGGCCTATGGACTTTCATACATTTGATGCTTATTTAACCGAAAATCGCGAGCGTTTGCTCGAAGACTACAAAGATTTTTTGCGCCAGCCAAGTGTTGCGGCTACGGGGCAAGGCATTGTCGAAATGGCAGCGCTTGTGGCTCGCCGTTTGAGCGGCCTTGGCTTTAGTGTTAAAGTCGTGCCAACTGAGGGCGACGCGCCGCCGGTGGTTTGGGCCGAGATTGGCGAGGGGGATCGGGAATTGCTCATCTATAACCACTACGACGTGCAACCCGCCGAGCCTTTCGATTTGTGGGAATCGCCGCCGTTCGAGCCGACCATTCGCAATGGCAAACTGTTTGCGCGCGGCGCATCAGATGACAAAGGCGAGATTGTTACTCGTATTCACGCCATCGAAGCATGGCTAAAGACGCAGGGCCAACTGCCATTTAAGATCAAATGGCTGATTGAAGGCGAAGAAGAAATCAGCAGCCCGCATTTGCATGCTTGGATTGACAAACACAGTGCTTGGCTGAAGAAGCCGGATGGCCGCCCAATGGACGGCTGTATTTGGGAGTTTGGCGGTTTTGATGACAAAGGGCGCTTCACGTTGACAATGGGGGTGAAGGGGATTTGCTATCTCGAACTCCATGCGCAGGCCGTTTCGCATGATTTGCATTCGTCGTTGGCGGCACTTGCGCCAAATGCGGCATGGCGCTTGGCGTGGGCGTTGTCCACCATCAAGGGCAGCGACGAACGAATTTTGATTGACGGTTATTATGATCATGTGCGTCAGCCAACCGAAGACGAGCTAGATGTGTTGTTTGAAATGCCATTTGAAGAAGAAATTTTGAAAGAGAAGTGGGGTATTTCAGATTTTGTGACGGGCGTGACAGGCTTTGACGCAGTGCGACGTTTGTA
>JAHBAL020000556.1 GCA_018500105.2 Anaerolineae bacterium | reverse complement strand
GCCATCTACAAATAGCGCAAAATTGCTTTGGGTATAAGTCAGCACCCACCCCGCCACGCCCGCACCAATGACCTTGGCGGCTTGTTGACCGGTTTGCATGAGTGCATTGGCGCGTGGCAACACTTCGTTGGGCACAATTGTCGGCAGAATAGAACGCATGGTGGGCGTGTAAAACACAGATGCGGCGTTGAGCAAGCCGACCACCGCGTAAATTTGCCACAATTCAAATTTGCCAAACCAGTAAATGGCGTAAGTCAAGATGAGCAGCACCCCACGAAACAAATCGGCCACAATCAATAGCCGCTTTTTGTCGCTACGATCAATCACCGCGCCCGCAACTAAGCCAAGCAGCTTGGGCAACCCTTCTAAGATGAGGATGGTACTGGCGGCAAATGCTGAGCCAGTCACTTGATACACCAGCCACAACGCGCCCACCGCTAAAAAAGCATCGCCAAAATTAGACTGAAGTAAACCGAGCCATAAAATTGTAAAATCTCTATTCCACACGGATGGTGTTTGCGACGTTTGTGAAGTTGTGTTTTGCATAGAAGCGATAAAAATCTGGTATAGATTATCTATGATTTGACAGAAAAACAAACATCCCTACTTTGGGCTTTTCTAGTGCTTTGGTAGGGATGTTGTAAAAGTTAAATGTGGTTAGGTATGGATTAGGTCCAAGAAACCGCTGTCCAAGATACTGCTTGCTTTGTCATTTTATTTCTCCTGAAAATTTAGAAACTGTCTGAAAACGATTAACACCAACCAAACTAACAATAGCGAGATTAGCCTTATTGCGTTAGGTCCAAGATACTGCTGTCCAAGATACTGCTTGCTTTGTCATTTTATTTCTCCTTTTTTACTAAAAACAAAATTTTGGTCAACGATTTTTCGTTTTAAATAAACAAATTGCTGATCATTGAAAACCAAGAACAACGATTGTTTGATGAGAGAACAAAGATATAACGCTGCTTTCAACGTAACCAGACAGACACCTCCTCGATCTATCAAGTCTTCAAAATAATCATCTGTGCAACCAAGTTGCAAAGAAAAATAAAATAAAAAACTTGCATTCAACTCGAACTCGCCACTAAGTATTTACTAGGCGATCAAAAAACATTATAGTGAAAACCATCATGATTGCAACAGTTTTGGGGATTTTGTCAAATTTTTTTAAGGTTGCAACAAAAGACACAAAGATAACACGCAAGCCGTCGCTGGCAATATAATTGAATCGGCCAAAGTTAGGAGAAAAGCTTGTCATTAAGTTAGGCATATGCAAGCATCAAAAAGCGTGTCAACTGGTATAATCTCGCGGCTATTTAACCTATGACGTGATAGTGTTGCCCTGACTGCATCGCATCACAAAGAAATTTTCAACAAAACACAGGAATATTATTAATGCGTGAACGAAACCTCATCTCGCTGGTGATCATCATTGCGCTGAGCGCACTCTCGCTCTACATCGCCCTACCGGTCGAGAAGCCAGATGTCATCAAAAGCCTAGCCTTCTGGCAAGACCCACGTGCCCGTGACCTGCAAATCAAGCAAGGTCTTGATCTTAAGGGTGGTTTGCAAGTGTTGCTAACCACGTCTATCGAATCGGGGCAAAATATCACCGGAACCATGGAAACGGCGCGAAACATCATTGAACGCCGCGTCAATAGCCTTGGCACAACCGAAGCCTCGGTGCAATTGCAAGGCTCAGATCGTATTTTGGTCGAATTGCCCGGTGTCAATGATCGCCAATTAGCCATTGAACTGATTCAAAAAACGGGTTTGCTCGAGTTTGTGGACGGCGGTTTTAGCCCCCCACCCGATGGCACCCCCATCTCAACCACATATAGCCTTTATCGCGGGTTGCAATATCCACAAACGGCGGCTGTTGGCAAGGCCATCACCGATTCTGGCAATATTACCAATACCGCCGACTTATTTCAGACCGCGTTTACTGGCGAAATTTTAGAGAACAATGCCCAACCGCAAGCCAACACAGGACAATTTGCGGTCAACTTCTCGATTAAGCCAGCCGCCCAAAAATCGTTTGAGGAATATACTGGCAAGCATATTCGACAGCCGCTGTGTATGGTGCTGGATGGACGTGTTTTGTCGTGCCCAATCATTCAAGGCGTGTTAAATTCGGGCGGACAAATTACAGGCCGGTTCACCGCCGAAGAAGCACGCGCCTTAGCCGTAACGCTTAACTATGGCTCTTTGCCCATCCCAATGAAGATAGACACGGTGCGCGATATTGGCGCAACCCTAGGCGCCGAGTCAGTGCGCCGCAGCGTCATCGCCGGCATCATTGGTTTGAGTGTATTGGCGCTCTTCCTCATCCTCTATTACCGTTTGCCCGGCCTCATCGGGGCCTTTTCACTAGTGGCGTTTGCCTTGTTCTCGTTGGCGTTGTTTGTATTAATGCCAATCACGCTGACTTTGCCCGGTATCGCCGGTTTCTTGCTCTCCATTGCCACCGCCGTTGATGCCAACATTTTGGTATTTGAGCGATTTAAAGAAGAATTACGAGGCGGGCGAACACTACGCGGCGCCGTCGAATCAGCCTTCAATCGGGCTTGGAGTTCGATCCGCGACTCAAACGTCAGCACCTTGCTCACCTGCGTCATCTTATTCTTGTTCGGCAATGTGTTCGGGGCCAGCGCGGTCAAAGGCTTTGCCATCAACCTTATTATGGGCATCATGATGAGCTTGTTTGTCACGATGTTTGTCACCCGCACCTTGATGCGCCTCGCGTTTTATGATGCGAAGCCAGAAATGAAGGAAAACAAAGTATTGTTAGGCATTTAGGTAAATCTAACAGATTTATCTAACATTTAGATTTTAAGAGAAACATGTTATTCAATCTCATCCGCAACCGCCGATACTACTTCGCTCTGTCGTTGCTGTTCATTTTGCCCGGTCTGTTGGCCATGCTCTACAACGTCGTCGCCACGCCATCGCACACGCCTTGGAAACTAAGCGTAGACTTTCGCCCCGGCAGCCGCTTCGTGTTGAAATTTAATAGCGAAGCCAGCGAGGATAAAATCCGCGCCGTTTTCACCCAATACGGTTTCAACAACCCCGAAATCTCACGTTTGGGCGCTGCCAACGAAAACTTGTGGCAAGTGCGCACCGATGTCACCGAAGGCGACAAGGTGCAACAAATCCGCGACACGCTGAGCAAAAGTGTTGCGCCGCTCGATGAAAAACAATCATCGGTCGAATCGGTTAGCCCCAAAGTTGCGTCCGAGGTGACCCGTGCCGCCTTTCAAGCGGTCATTGCGGCCTCACTGGTCGTGCTCTTCTTCATCTGGTGGGCGTTCCGAAAAGCGCCTCACGCCATTCGCTACAGCATCTGCGCCATCATCGCCATGTTACACGACGTACTCATTGCTGCTGGCATGATGGCCTTATTCGGCATTTTGTTCAATTGGGAGGTGGATGCGCTCTTCCTCACCGCCATGCTAACGCTGATCGGGTTCTCAGTGCAAGACACCATCGTGGTGTATGACCGCATCCGCGAGAACCTCACCCGTCGTCGCGGCGAGCCATTTGAGCAAATTGTCACACGCAGTATGCTTGAAACGCTGCACCGCTCACTCGCCATTTCGCTGTGCAATATATTCGTCATGGTCGCCTTGTTGTTGTTCGGCGGCGCCAGCATCCAACAATTCGTGGCTGTCATGCTCATCGGTTTGGTCTCTGGAACCTATTCTTCGATCTTCAACGCCGTGCCGTTGGTCGTCGCATGGGCCGAGCGCGATTTCTGGGGCACAAAGAACAAAACCGCATTGGTGTAACACATGTAAAAACTTTGAAGATGTGAGTGCATTTTCGCCGACTTCCCCCCTATCTGCCCTGCCTTCCGGCACGGCAGATAGGGGGGAAGTCAAAATGACCGACAAACAAAAAAAGAGGGCAAATTAAATTTGCCCTCTTTTTATTTTAGCTATCGGAATCGTCTTGCGATTTTCTGAATGGCCTTATTGAATCACGCCCGTGCGTAAGGCTTCTTTCACTTCGCCGATTGTCTTCGTCACCTTAATGTCACGCGGACAAGCATCGGTGCAGTTAAAGGCAGTGCGACAACGCCACACACCATCCACATCGCTTAGTATCTCAAGACGCTCTTGCGCCGCTTGATCGCGGCTATCGAAGATGAAACGATGCGCCTGCACAATAGCGGCTGGGCCAATATACTCACCGCGCGCCCAAAATGAAGGGCACGAGGTGGTGCAACATGCGCACAAAATGCACTTGGTCGAATCATCAAAACGCTCGCGGTCAACTGGCGATTGCAACCGCTCGCGGCCATTGGCTGGCAACGGGGTGTCATTCACCAAAAACGGCATAATCGAGCGATAGTGGGCAAAGAATGGCTCCATGTCCACGATCATGTCCTTGATCACCCGCATCCCCAAGATCGGCTCAATGGTAATTTGCCCATTCTTGATTTCGTCCTTGACCAAGCACTTGCAAGCCAAACGGTTACGCCCGTTAATCCGCATCGCATCGCTACCACACACGCCATGCGCACAACTACGGCGCAACGCCAATGTGCCGTCAATGTTCCATTTCACCTCGTGTAATGCGTCGAGCACGCGATCACCGGGTTCCACTTCGATATCGTATTCACCCCACCAAGGCTTCTTGTCTTTCTCTGGGTTAAAACGCTTAATTTTTAGATGTAGTTTCATGCGTCTAAATCTCCTAGTATTTCCGCTCAACGGGTTGATGGCGGGTGATACGCACTGGCTTTGTCTTTATTTGAATATCATTTGACATCCACGCAAACGAGTGTTGCAGGAATTTGCTATCATCACGATTCGGGAAATCTTCGCGATAATGACCACCGCGGCTTTCTTCGCGCCACAACGCAGCAGCAGCGGTTACTTCGGCCAAATCGAGCAAGCAGCCCAATTCCCATGCCTCGGTCAAATCCGTATTCCACTTTACGCCGCGATCATCAATCTTCAAATTCCGGAAACGTGCCTGCAAACCCTTGATGACGGATAGCGCCTCGCGCAAGCCTTGACCTGTGCGATATACGCCAACCTTTTCATCCATCATCGTTTGTAGCTCTTTGCGAATGGCAGCTGGACGCTCGGTTCCGGCGCTGTTACGGATGGCAGCGAGGTCGCCCTCGGCATCTTTATAAACCGCATCTTTGTTGATCGGGCGCAAGCTCGCACCCTTGGCATAGTCGGCCATCGCAATACCACCGCGCTTGCCAAACACCACAAGGTCCACCAGCGAGTTCGTGCCAAGCCGATTTGCCCCGTGAACACTCACGCAAGCCACTTCGCCAGCCGCATACAGCCCTTCAACAAGGCTACCTCTTTCATCGGCAAGCACCTGCGCATCATTATTGGTGGGAATCCCACCCATCGCATAGTGAGCGGTGGGCTGAATCGGCACTGGCTCGGTGATGGGATCAACCCCCAAATACACGCGCGCAAACTCAATAATGTCGGGCAAACGGGTCTCTAGGTAGTGCGCATCCACCCGCTTGGGGTTGCCGTCGGCGGCAAACCACTTGTTGATGTGTTCTGGGCGGAAATCGAGGTAAACATAATCCTTGCCATTAATTCCGCGCCCAGCCTGCACTTCTTGATAAATGCAACGGCTGCAAATGTCACGCGGGGCCAAGTCTTTCAACGTTGGCATATAGCGTTCCATAAAGCGCTCGCCCTTATCATTCAAAAACACCGCGCCTTCGCCACGCGCTGCCTCAGATAACAAAATGCCCATGCGATACACGCCGGTCGGGTGGAATTGATAAAATTCCATATCTTCGAGCGGCAAATTTCGGCGCAACATAATGGCGGGGGCATCGCCGGTCAGCGAATGCGCATTCGATGTAATCTTCCACATCTTGCCAAAGCCGCCAGTAGCCAGCATGGTGGCCTTGCTGTGAAAAACGTGAATTTCGCCGGTGCTGAGTTCGAGCGCCACAATCCCGTTGCATTTGTTATTCTCGATGATGATGTCAACCATCTGGAATTCATCGAAGAACTGAACTTTATTCTTAATGCAGTTCTGGTATAGGGTTTGCAAAATCATGTGGCCGGTTCGGTCTGCCGCGTGACAAGCCCGCTGCACCGCTTGCTTGGTCTCGTTGTTGGTGTGCCCACCAAAGCGCCGCTGGCTAATTTTGCCCTCTGGCGTGCGATCGAACGGCAACCCCATGTGCTCAAGGTCAATGACAGCGTCAATTGCGTCTTTGCACAAAATATCAACCGAATCTTGGTCGCACAAAAAGTCGCCACCTTTAATGGTGTCGTAGGCGTGCCATTCCCATTTGTCTTTTTCGACATTGCCAAGCGCGGCGCTAATGCCACCTTGAGCCGCGCCCGTATGTGAGCGGGTAGGATACAACTTGCTGATCACAGCTGTCTTGACCGATTTGCTGGCATACAATGCAGCCATCAAACCCGCGCCGCCTGCGCCAACCACAAGTGCATCAAATTGATGATAGTGAGCCATGTTATGTATAAATTAAAAATGAAAAACTGAAAATTAAAAATTTCATAAACTAATTTTCAATTTTCCATTTTAAATTTTAAATTTATTTCATCGAGGTTGCCCCGAAGATGAGTGCCAACGCACCGAGAATGGTAACAACAACCGAAAGAACGGCAACAACACCCATAAACAAGGTGTATAGACCTTTGTTGTTACCAATGTAGTCCCACGCCACTTGGCGCACACCGTTCAAACCGTGCAGCATCGCCAAACCCAAAATTGCCATGTAATAGGTGCGCCATGCAAGTTGATTTAGGCTAATTGATTTGCCCGATTCGCCCCACATCTGAACCGTTTGCTCGGTGGTGATGTTGTGCGTGCCAATGACAATGTGTTGAAAACCAAAGTGTGAGAGCGCGAGAAAAGTGAGCGCCAAACCGCTATACCGCATAAACACCCACATGGCACGCTCAAATTTATTTCGCGCCTGCGGGATTGGTTTAACTGTGCGGACAGTGCGACCAAGAGATTGTGTTGACATAGTAGAAAATTTCTATAGAAATGAAATTGAGCACGTTAATGCTTTTACTGTTATTTCACTAAATGGCTGATTGACGCCATCGCCATAATTACAATCATGGGAAGGCCAATCACAACCGCAGCAAGCAAGCTATATTGCGTCGCTTTCTTTTGTTGCAGCCACCATTGTGGGCGCAGTTCGAGCAAGGCAATACGAGTGCCATTCATGGCGTGAAAAACCAAACATGCGGCCAGGAACAATTCACCCACTGCGAACAGGGGCGTCTTGTAGGTTTCGAGCATGATGTGGTGCAGTTGTGGGTTAAAGAACGACATGCTCATGCCAAACACATGCAGCACAAGGAAAAACATAATGCCGAGACCGCTAATCCGATGGGCCATCCACATAATGTTGCCTGCGCCTTTATATCGCCACCCCTCTTTAATGATTGTCATTAATCCTTCCATATTTTGATAACTTCTCCTTATTTCAATGAAACAACGTTTATCGTATATATAAAAAACTTTGAGCAAGTGCTATTTATACCGACTAAACCCAAAATTAACGTATACGTTAATTTTAACATGGTAAACACTCAGAAAGGCTCGACAAACATTTAACGACCTACCAAATTTTAATCTTTTTACAAAATCATAACGCCGTCGGGGAACGACATCACCGGAAAGTCATCACCAACAATGCGGCATCGGGCGACCACACGCCAAGGCTATTTTGAATGCCAATGCGTGCCCCGCTTTGCAGATCATACATGCCAAGCACAAGACGATACTCGCCAGCAGGCAGATCGGCGGGGATGTTCAATGTGCGCACGTCATCAAACACCAGCGGCGGCAGCCAGCGGCTGGTGGGCAAAAATCCATTGGCGGGCGGGCCGTCACGCTGAGCCACGATCTTACCGTTGGCATCGAGCAATTGCATAAACACGTTGTAATCTTTATTCGGCTGGGCAGTGGCTCGCCATGTTAAGGTGACATGCAGGGGTTGTCCACGCTGAAACGGCGTCGCCCGCACAAACAATTCGCCAAATTCCAATTTGCCAATCGGCTCGGCAGCGACCAGCGAAGCGGCATCGTGAAAAATGGGCAGACTGCTGCGTTCTTGATCGTTGAGCGAAAACGCCACCTGAAGTGGCAAGGTGAGCGTGGGCGGCACGCGAAATTCGATCACCTCAGACCAGCGATCCCCCACCCGCCACTGGGTGCTGGGCAACAAGCCGCCGCCGGTATAGGTGGTGATTTGCCCCAACGCCTGCTCGCCCGATGATAATTTCGCCGTAAGCAAATAATTTGTGCCGGTTGTGGCTTTGGCTTGCGCCGAGGCGTGAACTTGCACCCGGTCGGGCGCGGGGCGGGTAAATGTGGGACACGACAGGCTGAGCAATGGCTCAAAACGCAATTCGGGGCACGGCTGGCGCGGCTGGCCGAGCGCCAAAACGGGGGTATAAGTCGTCGGAATCGGCCACAAAGCCATCCACACCCCCAGCCCCAACTGCACCGCACTTGGCACAAACAGCGCCAAACGCAGCCGCAATGATTGGCACACCGCCCCCCACCCCAATGCCAATAACAGCGACACGCTGGCGATGGCGGGGAACAACAAGCGCCCCTGCGAGGCAGGCGTCATCATGGTCCAGCGCAAAATGCCGAGCAGCACGACGACAATGTGCAAGCCAAACAGGCCGAGCATGACGACGGGCGTAGTGGGCCACCCCCATTTTGCCCCCCGCCACTGCCACAATCCCCAACCCAGCCCCAAGGCGCACACCAACAACCAAAGGTCAAACACGGGGTAAGTTAGGCTCGGCGCGGGAATATTGACCTGACCAAACAAGGCGATATACGACCAGCGAAAACCTTGCCATTCGCCCAACGCCTCGCCCGGCGAAATTTGCCGCACGCCTGCCACGTGAGCAAAGGCGGTGGTGCTCGTCGGATCGCCATACAGCACCACATTGCGCACATACCACCAACCCGCAATCACCAGCCAAGGCAAGCCCAACATGAACGCTGCTTTTAGCGCGGTTTGGGGCCATGTGGCTCGACGCCAGCGCAAGACCGAAATCAGCACCGCCAAGGCCGCAAACGGCAACAACATCACCCCGCTCAGTTTGGTGATGCTGGCAAGGCCAACGACTGCGCCGAGCAAAATGACATCGCGCCAAAGCCAGCGCGTCAAGCAGCGGCCCATCAACCACAGGCCGAGGCTACTGAGCGCAATCACCAGCCCATCGTTGCTGACCGAGGTGTTGATGAAGGCGAACATGGGGTTAAACGCCACCAACGACGCGGCGACAATGGGCAATTGGTCGGGCAAACGCCAGCCCTGTGCCCGTGCCTGCTCGGCAAACAACCGAGCAAGGCGATAGCTACTGTAGATGCTGAGCCAAGACGGTAGCAACCCGAACAACCGCAAACAAAACGCCGCCAGCGTCGCGCCGCTGTGATTTGGAAAACGCTTTTCGGGGGTGATGATGAGCTTATTTTTGTTGTTTGGCGCGTAGGGGTCGTTGATCGGATTGGCGTTTGGCTCAAGTTGGCGCTCGAAGTTTGATAGATCAAAACGCCCGGCCACGCTCGCCGCCAGCCAATAATAGAGCGGCGGTTGCCCCCCCTCTTGCTTCCAGGGGTTGCTTTCGCCGCCGTTTAAGGTGGGCAATTCACCCATTTGCGCCACATGCCGCACATAGGCAAAGTGGGTTTCTTCGTCGGGCTTCTCGAAAATGGGGGTAGTGATGGCAAAACAGATCGCCAAGGCGCTAAAGATCAATAATAAACGTAACATGCCAAGCAACCTCGCTACTATAAACCATGTTGGTTGCTATTTTCAAATAATTCTTATATCATTGTGATAACCTATTACTATTACTATGTCCATTATTCATTGGTTTCGACGCGACCTCAGACTCATTGACAACACCGCACTCAGTCAGGCTATTACCGCCAGCGGCGGCGACATATTGCCCGTTTTCATTTTAGATGAGCGTTTGCTGCGCGGCAAAGATGTGGCCCCCGCCCGCGTGCAGTTCATGCTCGATTGCTTGCGCGACCTCGACAAAAATTTGCGGGCGCGTGGCTCGCGGCTGATTGTGCGCCGCGGCGACCCAACAACCGAGCTGATCGCCATCGCCAAAGCCAGTGGGGCCAATGCACTGTATTTCAACCGCGACTACACACCGCTGGCCCGCGCCCGTGATGGGCGAGTGACGGCGGCCTTACAAGCCGAAGGCGTCGCCGTGAGCAGCTTTAAGGACGCGGTGATTCACGAACCAGACGAATTGCGCACCGGCAGCGGGGCGCATTACACGGTTTTTACGCCCTATAAAAAGAAATGGCTCGACCTGCCCAAGCAGCCCAGCCTGACCTTGGAAAACGAGTTATTGCGCCCGCCTAGCGCCAAAGTTGACAGTTTGCCCATCCCCAGCGCCAGCGATTTGGGTTTTAAAGTGACGCAACAGGTGGCAAAAGGCGGCGAAACCGCTGCCCAAGCCCAATTTAACGCAGTGCTGAACGAAGGGCGGCTCGACCATTATCACGAACAACGGGATTATCCAGCACTAGATGGCACATCCCGTTTGTCACCTCATCTGCGCTTTGGCACAATCTCGCCACGCACGTGTTACCACGCGGCCATCACCACCCGCACCGAGACAGTAGGTCGGCAAAGTAGCACGGGCGATGTAAACGGCGTGGATGTATGGATTAGCGAATTGGTTTGGCGCGAATTTTATGTGCAAGTGCTCTATCATTTCCCCCATGCCGATAAAGGCAGTTTCAAGCGCGATTACGATGCGCTGAAATGGGGCAGTGGCAACGCCGCCAAAGACCAAAAGCTGTTTACGGCGTGGTGCGAGGGCAAAACCGGTTTCCCGATTGTAGATGCCGCAATGCGCCAGCTTAACCAAACCGGCTGGATGCACAATCGTAGCCGCATGATCACAGCCTCATTTTTGACCAAAGACTTATTGCTTGATTGGCGCTGGGGCGAAAGTTACTTTATGCAAAAGCTGGTGGATGGCGATCCGGCCTCAAATAATGGCGGCTGGCAATGGGCCGCCAGCACCGGCACCGATGCGCAACCCTATTTCCGCATTTTTAACCCATCGTTACAAGCCGAGCGCTTCGACCCGAAAGGGGTCTATATTCGCAAATGGATTCCCGAATTGGCGCGGGTTCCTGACGAATACATACACAATTTGCCGGCCATGCCGCCGCTCTTGGGCCTACAACGCAACTGCGTGTTGGGGCAAAATTACCCCCACCCCATCGTTGACCACAACGTGCAAAAAGACATCATCGTAGCGCGGTTTAAGGCGATTAAGTAAGCAAACGGATTTTTCAACGGATTTTTTAACGGATTTTTTCACCACGAAGCGCACAAAGCAAAAGAGGTTTTTAACGCAAATCTTTGAGTTCTTTGTGGTCTTCGTGGTGAAGCAGTTATCTTCCTCCTAATCTGAGTAAGTAAACCTACCCAATCAGTTCACCGGCCACCCGCGCCGCGATGGTTTGGGCGAGCAAGACCGGCTTGCCACAGCGACGCGCAAATTCGCGGCGATCGTCGTCGGTGTGGCCTAAGCAATCGAGCACCACTAGCTCGATAGACGGGTCAGACATCACGGCAACGGGTTCGTCAAACTGATGTGCGCCAAAGGGCGACATCCACGTGACAATGGGGTCAAAACCGTCGGCCCGCCATTTGGTCTCGGCGGCGGGAGCTTGCTGGCGCAATGGCGAGACAATGCCGATGCGGCAGCGCGGCGCAATAGCGTTGGCGAGGGCAGGCAGAAGCTTGCCCGGCAGCACGGCCAAGGCGCGGCTTTCGATATCGGGAAAGCCGCCCGCGCAAGCCACCACAATCACCTTGGCCCCCAGCGCATCAAAATCATGGGCGCGTTGTTGCACCAAACGATGAATTTCGGTCATGCCGATGCTGCGCGTGCTTTGGTCGGCCAGCTTGACCAGCAGCGGGTAGTCGGTCGGCTTGGCGGCCAGCGCGTCAATTTCGGCGTGGCTGAGGCCATCGAGTGCGCCCAACACGCGCACCTCGGCGTTGAGCGCGTGTGCACCAAAAGCGCGTTCAAAATCGGGGCGTGGCGACTGCCCGATGGTGATGATGCCAAGTAATGGCGGCGTGTTTTCATTGCTCATGAGTTTAGAAAATTTCACGCAAAGACGCAAAGGCGCAAAGAAGTCTTTCTAAGCTTTGTGTCTCTGCGTCTTTACGCGAAATTGGGTTTTCTTTGGTGATTTGGCGGGCTTATCGCCAAGTGTTTTGACAAAATCGCTGCACAGGTTTATCCAAAACGCCAAATTCTCATCGGTGGCGGTGGCTGGTGGGTCAACATACACATAGCCCTTCATAGGGCGGCCCGCAAAATCCATGATGCGCACATGCGGTTTAGACAAAGCATCGTCGTAATGGTCGGGGCCAACCCGCGCAATGAGCGACGCTTGCAACACGCCAATCGCCATATGCCCGTTTTGCATAAACGCAATCCCGCCGAACATCAGCTTTTCGACGATGTTGCTTTGCCCAAGGTAATGCTCGCGGATGCGTGCCGCGAGTGTTTTGTCGTATGCCATAGCCATTTAGATTTTAACTCTGAAATCGTGTTGCGCGTTCAAGCGTAGGGGTAATAAGGCTGTTCAAAAGTCAGCACTTCACTTAACCCGTCATCTCCGCGAAAGCGGAGATCCATAACGAGGCTGGGCAAAAATGCGGCAAACCAGTTAAACTACGCCTGTCTGGTTATAGATTCCCGCTTTCGCGGGAATGACGAGGCGACTTTTGAACAGCCTTGGTAGGGGTAAGGCATTTGCTGGCATTAACGGAGGACGATAGGTTAAATGCAAATGCCTTGCCCCGACATCGCAATTCTGTCTTGATCGTGAGACTGGTATAAAGACTAAAAGCATTCTCGATCATTTCATGCCAATTTTTGACAATTTTGGCAAAAACACGGCAAACTAGTTTCAATCGCCCTATAATTAAACCATGCAGCACACCATCCTTATTTCGCCCGACCTCAAAATTAGCCCACGCCAAGTGGCGCAAGCGTGGAACACCGACGCAGAATGCAAAAAACTCGCCATCGCCGAGGTGAGTCAAAGCCAGACAAAATCTTTTGACCCAACACTTGGGGAAATCCTTAAGCTAATTATCAATGATCCTACAATTCAAAGTGTAGCAACTTATGTAGGAGATGCGGCTTTATCTGAAATCATTGGCGGTACTGCTCACACAGCACTACTTGCGTTAATTTACAAATTAGTTAACGCCCAATCTAAAACACAACCAAACGCCCCCAAACGCGAAATCATCCTCAACCACACCCGCCAGCCGGACGGCACGGAAGTCACCATCGTTCACTATAAGGAGTAGCCCATGCCGCATACCATCCGCATCCGCGAAACCTCAGCCAGCACGACCGATGGCGCATTTAACGCCACGCTCAGTTTCGATCATGGCAGCGAATACCCGATTCACGTGAGCGACCCATTCGCTGGCAGCGACAAAGAAGCCAACCTCGAATGGTATTTTGAAGAATGGCTGACTTTTCCGTTTACCAACACCGTGAAGGCCGGGCAAGCCGCCGCCAGTGTGCGTGAATATGGCGACGCCTTGTTTAGACAGGTGTTCAAGACGAATGCCGATGCGTATGCCGAATATCGTGCCGTGCTAAACAGCGGCGACTTGCGCGACAGCCATATCGAGATCGCCGGTTCGCCCGAATTTCACGCGCTACACTGGGAGGCACTGCACGACCCGCAACAACCCGAACCGCTGGTGATGAGCTGCACCTTGGTGCGCAAAAACCTGAAGCCGTTGCCGAGCAAAGCCGTGATGCGCGAGGCGGAAAGCATTCGTGTGCTGGTGATCACCGCCCGACCGTTTGGTGACCGCGATGTGGGCTATCGCACGATCTCGCGCCCGCTCATCAACGCGCTGCGCGACGCCAAGCTGAATGTGGAAATTGACCTGCTGCGCCCCGCCACCTATCGCGCCTTGCGTGAGCAATTGGAGCAAAAAGGCATTGGGCATTACCATGTGCTGCATTTTGATACACATGGCGCATTGCTGACCTATGAGCAATTTAAGCAAAGCCGTGACCCAAATAGCTTGCTGTTTTTGCGCTGGGGGCGCGGCGATATCCAACGCTATGACGGGGTACGCGGCTATGTGTTTTTTGAGCAAGAAACCAACCAAGGCGGTGACATTGGTAACATTGCCGATGGCGTGCAAGCGGACGAATTGGCGAAATTGTTGCAGCAATTTCAAGTGCCAATGGTGGTGCTGAATGCGTGTCAATCGGGCAAGCAGGTGGGCGCGGGCGAAAGCAGCTTGGGGGCGCGGCTGATGCAAGCCGGTATGCAAAACGTCTTGGCGATGGGCTACAGCGTGACGGTGAGCGCCGCCACCCAATGCATGACCGAACTGTATAAACAACTGTTTGCGGGCAATGACCTGCAACACAGCCTGCGCCGCGCCCGCGTGGCCTTGCGCGGCGATAAATTTCGCCGTGCCTATTTTGATCAACGCATTGAACTGGAAGATTGGCTGTTGCCGGTGATGTATGAAAACAGCCCCGCCCAATTAAAACTACGCCCGCCGAGCGCGGCAGAACTGAGCGCCCAACTGGCGCGTGAGACCGGCGCAGCCCAATTTGCCGCGCCGACCTATGGCTTCTTTGGGCGCGATTTGGATATTTTGCGCATCGAGCGTATGCTGATGGATAACGAGGGCAAGATGCAGCCGCTGCTGATCTATGGCATGGGCGGCATGGGCAAAAGCACCTTGTTGCGCCATTTGGCGGGCTGGTGGGTGCAAACCGGCTGGGCACAACGGGTATTTTATTTTGGCTGGGATGCCAAAGCCTGGACACGCCAACAGATCATGCACGAGATGGCGCGGGCGCTGTTGAATGAGACGCAATATCGCAGCCAATTTTTGCCGCTAGACGAGGAACAACAACAAGCCATGCTGGGCAAGCTGCTGCGCGGGCACGAACATGTGCTGATTTTAGACAACCTCGAATCGGTGCAGGCGGCGCAGGGCGATGCGCCCACCGCCAGCGCCGCGCTAAAGCACAGCCTGAGCATGGCAGAACAGCAAAAACTGCACAGTTGGGTCACCGCCTTGCGCGGCGGCAAGACGCGCGTATTGCTTGGCTCACGCGGGCGCGAAGATTGGCTGTGCAAACACGTCTATGCGCTAGGCGGGCTGGACAACGAAGCCGCCTCGGAATTGGCGGAGGCGGTGCTGCGGCGTAGCGCTGCGACCATATCGAACGCCGACCGCCCGCACTTGCAACGCCTGCTCAAACTGTTGGCAGGGGTGCCGCTGGCGCTGGAAGTCGTTTTGCCCAATCTGAAGGAGCAAAGCCCGCAAGCTGTGCTAGAGGCGCTGACGCAGGACGATGTGAAACTAGACAGCACAGGCGACGATGCCGACGACAAGACCAAGAGCATTTTGCGCTGCATCGAATATTCGCATGAACAATTGCCGCCTGAGCTGCAAGATCTGTTGGCCTGCCTCGCCCCGTTTGCCAGCGTGGTGTTTATCGGACTTCTACCGCAATATAGCCAGGAACTCAAAAAGCAACCAGCACTTGCGGATGTTCCATTTGAACAATGGGAGATAGCATTGCAAGTTGCGGAACGATGGGGCTTGATCAGTGTACACCCGCAGGCAAAAGGCTATGTACAATTGCAACCTATGCTGCCTTATTTTTTGCGCGGACTGTTGGCGAACACGCCTGAACGCCGTGTAGCGATCGAGAAGGCATTTTATCATCAATACACTTATGAAGGCGAAGTATTGAGAGAATTGATGCAGTCACA
Source organism: Anaerolineae bacterium (assembly GCA_018500105.2). Classification (GTDB taxonomy): domain Bacteria; phylum Chloroflexota; class Anaerolineae; order J036; family Brachytrichaceae; genus AQU-03. The sequence goes on along the minus strand of JAHBAL020000556.1, from coordinate 3,304 downwards.
GCAGCCACAAAAACGACAAATTGGTTGGTCATCTATTGAATTGGAATATGAAAATCTTTTAACGGCATTGGCAATTGGGTTGGCAAATCATGCTTCCCTACGCAAAGTATATATACCGCTTCAACTATATCTTCAAGAAAGACGAGACTATGTGCAAGGTTTAGCGTTGGCTGAGAGATTACAAATCTCCATCATAGCTTCCCAAAGTAATTCGCTGCAAGCTCATAAGCAATATGACCTTAATTTAGTATTAGATTCTATAGCGCAATATTATGTAGCATTCAAACGCTACACAGATGCAGATCTAACTTGTCAGAAGATATTAGCCTTAGCAAAACTTCACGAACATCATGAAATCATCTCTAGCACATGCCATTTGTTGGGCATAATTGCGCAAGAGCAGAAACAATGGGAGAAGGCTGACTTATATTATAAAGACGCGTTAAAGACCTATATCAAATTGAATCATCTCGACGCACAAGCTCGCACTTATCATCAATTGGGAGTAGTGATGAAAGAACAAAGAAAGTGGACAGAGTCAAAAGAACATTATCAGAAAGCATTGCAAATTTTTATCGAGACTAAAAATCACCACTCGAAAGGTATCCTGTATCATAGTTTGGGAGGTCTAGCTTTGGATCAAGCTGATTTGAATCAAGCGAAAGGGTATTATTTACTCGCAATGCAGGTTTTTATTAATCTTAATGATCATTACGGTCAAGCCGTTACGCATAACCAACTGGGAATGGTAGCACAGAAACAACTATTGTGGAACAAGGCTGAGTGGCACTATCAAGAGGGGTTGAGAATCAAAATTGGTCTTAAAGACTCTTCTGTACAAGCTATTAGTTATGATCATCTAGGGCGTTGTGCGATGGAACAGGGACTGTGGGCACAAGCAGAAAAATACTTTCAAACGGCGTTGCAGCTCAAGATCGAGTTTAACGATCGCTACGCGCAAGCCGGCACGTATCGCCAGTTGGCTATTTTGGTGGCGGAACAACATCAGTGGGCGCAGGCAAAGGCTCATTTGCTGCAAGCCTTGCAAATATTCCGCGAATTTGATGACCAGCACTCTGTAGGTGATATACTCGGCAATTTGGCGCTGTTATGGCGTGCGAGTGGCGATACAGATTTGTCAGCAGCGGTGGCGCAGGTGTTGGGCAGCTCGGCTGACAAAGTGCAAGCGTTGTTTGAGCAAGTCTTATCCAGCTAGTCCAATCCGGCCTCGCCTTCAACCAAGCCAAAGTCCCTCATCGGCGGGCTAATCCACAACATTCGCCAAAAAATGAGGTCGTAATACACGTTATACCAATCCCTTGATTAAGGTGGACAAGATTGTGGGGCAATGGCATTAAATTAAGCCGATTGCGCTACCCGTCATTCCCTCGAAAGAGGGAATCCATAACGCAGCAGGCGTAAATTGAGTGGGTTTGCCATATTTTGGCGGGCCTCGTTACGGATCTCCGCGAACGCGGAGATGACGGCAGCCTTAATTTAATGCCAATTGCGACCTCAACTATATTCAAGTTCACGAGCACGCAACAATCGGGGCATGTTTTGCGTTTTTGCGAGCAACCTCACGGCAGTGGCGCAATGGCTAACGCAATGGCTTGACTGGCCCACCAGCGGCCCAAGTGAAAACTGCGCCAGTCGGCGGGTTGGTCATAGCTGGTAGACTGCAAATAGCGCCGCAATTGCATCTGGTCTTGCAACGGCAAGGATGGCATGATCTCGACGACGGTGGGCACGGCGTCGGCGCTCAATTGCGTCACGTATTCTGAATCGAACGAACGCGAGGCACGCGGCGCAAGCGGAACCAGCCCGCCAGCGCGTTGGGCGTTAAAGCGCACAATGAGGGCATCGGGGTTGATAAGATTGAGCACAAGCAAGGTAGCAAAACCCGCCACCATTGCGCCAAAAATGAAGCGCTGGGTGCGTCCGCGCAAGGTGGTGAGCATAAACCACCCGAAGGTAACAGCCAGCCAAAGCATAAATGCGGTCGGATAAAGCCGCAGTTCGCTTAGGCCATAAATTTGGGTGTAGAGCCACATGCGCTGAAATGCCGACACCATGACGACGGCCATGAGGGCAATTAAGATGCTGGCGGTAATGCGAAAGAAGGTCAGGGCGCGGGTGTCTGATTTATCCATCAGCCAATCGGTGAGCAGCAGCACCAGCAACAGCAACATGGCGACCATCACCAGCTCGAAAAAGCCGCGCCGCGCATAATCGGCGTAAGTGAGGCCGCTGGCAACCGACACCATCGCCTCGCCGCCAAACAAATAGGTGAGTTGCAGCACCACAAAAGTAGCGAACAACAGCGTGAGCGCGACCAGCGGCAGGCCAAATTCGACCAAGCCCAACTTAACCGGCGCAGGCAAAGAGGATTTGCCAATATTGCGAAAAATGGGCAAGATGAGGGTGGACAGCAAGCCGATGCCCATCCACAGGATGACAAAGATAAAAATGAGACGGGCGATCAATTCGGTCAAATTGAGGTTGAAAATTCGACGGACGATGCGAGCAAAACCGGCGTCGGCAGCAGCGAACAGGCCGCCAAACACCAGCAATAAGGGCAAGCTGATGAAGATGCCAACCAGCACTCGCCGCCAAACCTGCCAATGTCGCCACGTTGCCAGCCGTTGCCAGTCAATTTCGTGGGTCAAGAGCGGGATGACACCCAACACCACTTCGGCGAAGGTGCTGAACATGCCAATGACGTAAGAGGCGACAGACGCAATACGAATTTGCCCTTCACGGGTGCGGCAACCCATCACGCCGAACGCGATCAGGATGGCAAGGACGTTGTAGGCCCGCAATGCTTGCGAATCGCGGATGAAGTAAAAAACGGCAAACAGCACAATCGGCACAGCCAACCAGCGCCCGCCCCCCCGCAATGGCACTGCCCCCAGTTTGGCGACCACAAATGCCATTGCCAGAAATAGCAGCACGGCCAATGTGACGTTAATACCAAAATTGCCCAGCCACAATATGTCGTGAATGAAAATCGCATACACAGCGGCAATCGCCAGCATGAGAAGGGCCAAGGTGTGGTTAGGCTTGGCGGGTTTGGCGGGATTTTGGCTTGTGCGATTGGGCAGGTTTTCGGGCAATTCGAGCGTTTGCATAACACGAGGCTAGCAGAGCCACCCAAGAATTACTCAACGTGCGACCTACGAGTGACAAACGGATTCGATGTAGTGCCATCGGGACGACGGCGATACGTCGGAAGCGCCGTCGTCCCGAATACATAGACGCAGGCGCGGGCGCGGCGTCCAGCGAGGGGGAGAAACTTATTGTC
>JAHBAL020000149.1 GCA_018500105.2 Anaerolineae bacterium | reverse complement strand
AGATGTGTATAAGAGACAGCTGGCGCGGCGGCGGCGGCAGGGGCCGTGGTTGGCGCGGCGGCGGCGGCTGCTGGCGCCGACGCTGACGCTTGGGCGTTCACAATCACCGAGGTTTGCACCACTTGTTCGCCCTTGTCATTCATCCCTTTGATCTGCACAATTTGAACGCCGCCTTGTTCAGGTGTCCAAGGCACGGCAATGGCGAACTCGTTGGGCGTGTTGGTTTGGTTAACTGTCGCATACTTATTGCCATTGATAAAAATATCCACCGATTTAACGGTGCTGCCGCTGACTTTGCCCGCAATTTGGGTGGGCTTGCCAGCCGAGAGGGCGGTTGCGGGGTCTGGTGCGGTAATGATGGCGGCGGGTGGCACGGCAGGCGTAGACGAGCCACAGGCGCTTAGAAAAAACAATGTAGCAGCGAAGACAACACCCGATAAACGTTTAAAACATGTGGTGATGTGTTTGAGTGACATAAACATTAAAGACGTAGACGATTTCATTTTCTTATACAGATGCAAATTCTAGCACGTTCGGCGGAGAAAGTTGATAGTTGATAGTGATAGTGGATAGTTGAGGGTTGAGAGTTGAGAGTTGAGAGCTGAGAGTAGCAACTCTTAAATCTCACTATCCACTATCCACTATAACTATCCACTATCACTATCCACTACCAATTAGCTGCGTTGTGATTTCGCGGATATCGGCGACGACATAATCGGGCGTAATTGGGCCAGCCTCGGCCTCGGCGCGGGTGCTGATGCCGGTCAAGACCATGATGGTGCATAAACCCGCCCGCTGACCGCCCAAAATATCGGTATCGAGGCGGTCGCCGATGACGGCGGTGTCGGCGGGTGTGCCGCCCATACGCTGCATGGCCTGCACTTGCATCTCTGGCTCAGGCTTGCCAATGATGAGTGGCGCAACGCCAGTAGACAATTGCAACGCGCCGAGCAAAGCCCCATTGCCCGGAATAATGCCGCGCTCACCCGGAAAAGTGAGGTCGGGGTTTGTGCCGATGAAGCGTGCGCCTGCGCGGATGAGCAAACATGCCTCGGCCAATTTCTCATAGGTGACATGCCCGACAATGCCGCCCATCACCACACAATTGGCGGTTTGGGCCTCGGCCTCGCTCACCACCGTCAGCCCTTTGGCACGCAACTCGGCGGCAAGGCTGGGGCTACCCACCACGTAAATTTTCGCATCGGGGATGTGGGCCGCCAAATAATGGGCGGTGGCTTGGGGCGAGGTCAGCACCTCGGCGAGCGCGGCGCTTACGCCGTATTTGGCGAGTTTGGCGACATATTCGTCGCCAGTTTTGCCGGCGTTATTGGTCGCCAGCACAAATTTGATGCCGCGAGCGCGTAGGGTTGCAAAAAATTCGGTCAAGCCGGGCAGCGGCTTGTCGCCATGCCACAAAACGCCATCCATATCAATGATCAAATTGCGAATGGCAGAAAATTCAATCTTCATCAGGGGGTCGAGTATAGCCCGATGCGCATTCTCGATATAATAACCTCGGTTCAAGCCATCCGGTTGGTCACGGCGGCAACGTTGCTTCGCAACGTATACGCTGAGGAAAGTCCGGACTCCACAGAATAGGGTGCTCGTTAACGACGAGGCAGCGAAATCTGACGGAAAGTGCAACAGAAAACAGACCGCCGCCGCGAAATCGGCAACGATTTTGCGGCGGTAAGGGTGAAACGGCGAGGTAAAAGCTCACCAGCGTTGTAGCGATACAGCGGCTTTGTAAACCCCACCCGGAGCAATGTCAAACAGCGTAGCATTGAGGCCGATGTCGCAAGATGTCGGCCTCATACGGGGTGATTCGCCCCGCCAATGCGCGGGTAGACAGCATGAGGCGCGTCGCAATACGCGCCCAAGAGAGATGATCAACACGGTCAAGGCAACTTGACCGCACAGAATCCGGCTTATAGGGTGGCTTGAACTGCCGAACGGGTGTAAAGATAGAGCGGCGGCAACCCCGCATCGGCGCGGCGCTGAGCCGCATCCCGCACCACATCCAAAAAGGTGGCCCAATCGTCGGGGTTGCGGGTTTGGATGGCGTGCGGCTGACGCACAATCAGGGCATAGCCTTTGGCGGCGTGCCAGCCAAAATCACTCAGGCTGTCGAGCAGTGCATCCCAATTGAACCCAAAATAGGCCGGAAATTGGCAGGCTTGATAGAGCGCGTGCAGCAAGGTGGTTTTGTCGAACACCACCGCCCGATCCACCAGCATGACATGAAAGCCGGTTTGGGCCAATTCATCGGCAAAACGCGGGTGCGCAAGCAAGGCCGGGGGAACTTCGACAATGGCATTGTCGCGGTTGCTGGGCGCAGCAATTAAATTTGAAATTTGGGGGCGCAGTCTTTTTTTTCGCATATGATTTAGCGCGACACTTTTACAAATGTGGCGTAATGATCTGGGGTGTAATAAATTTCGTAACCTTTGCCAATGATAAGGCGTTGTGGGCCGACCTCGCGCAAATTGGGCGTGCGCACCACATATTCGGTGTAATATTTCGCGTCTGACATGATGGGCAAGCGGCGCTCACGGTTGGTAAACGTTGTGCCGTCATTCGGGTGCGGGTCTTTTTTGCCAGCCGCAATACGGTCAAGCACGGCTTTTAGGTCAATGTCGCCTTGGTAAACCAATTTGCCATCTTGATCATAAATTTTCTGGTTGCGAATGAGCAAGCCCGAACTATTGGCCGCACGAGATGTGGGCGCAGCAGTAGCGGCGGCAGTCGGCCTCGTAGTGGGTTTGGCGGCGCCGGCCTCAAGCGAGCTTTCGCGCGGGATGCTTTTGTCGAGCACGCCGAGGGCTGGCTCAGTTGGCCCGGCAATCGGCGTTGCCGCAGCCGGTCGGGGCGGTGCGGTCGTTGCGACAGCGGCTGGCGGGCTGGCTTCGCTGCCAAGATTCGAGAAGATGGCAAACCCGATACAAGCCAAAATTAAACACGCCAACACCAGCAGCAAGGGCAAAATGAAGCGCATGGGCGAGCGACGCGGTTTTTGTGCATCAGATTGATAGGATTGAGCTGACCAATTTTGCATAAGATATTGATGAATTATCGCGCATTTTTGAGGTTGGGTATACTTTAATGATGGATTTGCTTGAATTAGCTGCCCGTGCCGATGCCATTGGGGTAAAACTTGAGGTGATGAATGGCTTGCCGATTTGGGAGGCATTTCCGAGTTGGAAGCATCAAGAAGCGATTGACCGCATTCGCAATACGTTTAAGCCAACACCCCAAGCATCTGGTCAAGCAAGTTTGGAGACATGCGCCTGCATCCATATTCCCGATGTGTATATCATCTTTCCTGATGGGTCTTTGAAACGCCCAGATGTGGCAATTTATTGCCATATGCCAAGCGAAGAAGAAAAAGAAACCGCACTTCGCACCATCCCAGAAGCCGTCATCGAAGTCGTCAGCAAAGGATATGAAATCAAAGACCTCGAAATGAATCCCCTATTCTATTTGTCACACGGGGTAAAAGATGTGGTGGTGTTTAACCCCAGCACACAAGGCGTATCTCATTTTCGACGCAATAAACGCAACTATTACACCTCGCCTTTCACCATCAAACTCGAATGCGGCTGCACGGTTACTGTGTAACATGATACGACGTTATCTCCCCGAACGACAATGGCTCATCGGTGTGCTCGGTGGGTTATTGGGCATCCTCTTGCTGGCGCATCTTGTGGCGCAACCGGCCCCGCCCCACCCGTTTTTTGCCCATGCTGCAAAAATAAGCAGCGCCCGCAAGCGCCCATTGGTGATTGCGCATCAAGGCGGCGAGGGCATTCGCCCAAGCAACAGCATGTTGGCCTTCGATCACGCCATGTCGTTGGGGGTTGATATGCTCGATACGGATGTGCACCTGAGCAAAGACGGGGTGTTGGTGCTCATTCACGATGAAACGGTGAATCGCACAACCAACGGTCAAGGTGCGGTGCGCGACCTCACATTCGCAGAGTTGCAGGCGCTTGACGCGGGCTTTCACTTCAGCCCCGATGAGGGCAAAAGTTTCCCGTTTCGCGGCAAAGGCGTCACCATCCCCACGCTAGAGGCGTTGTTCAAGGCTTACCCAACAACGCTGATCGGCATCGAGATTAAGCAAGCACCGCCCAGTATTGCCACGCCACTCTGCGCCCTCATCCGAAAATATGGCATGGGCGACAAAATTCTGCTCTCGTCGTTTCGCCCTGAGAATATGCTGGCTTTTCGCCGCGAATGCCCTGAGGTCGCTACTTCGCCCACCGAAAATGAAATTCGCCCGTTTTTCTTCGCCAGCCTCGTTTTCATGGAGGGCTTGATTAGCCCGCAGTGGCACGCCCTGCAAGTGCCCGAATATGGCGGCGGTTTTCATGTGCTCACCCCGCGTTTCATCGCAGCAGCCCATCGTCGCGGCCTCGCCGTTTACCCTTGGACCATCAACACCCCCGACGATCTGCGCCGTGTCCTCGCGCTTGGGGTGGATGGAATCAATACGGATTACCCGGATCGGCTGATTGATATAACACGTTAATTTCATGCAATCACATCAAGCACACTAACACATCGAACAAAATCTATTGCATTTTTCTGTTATTTTCACGGAGACCCAAAACAAATTCATGAAGAATATCAATGCATTTTTCGTATTTTTGCAAATTTAATCTCCATTGATCGTTACTTATTTCATATGTAGGTATATTCACAGAATGATATTCTCTAGGTAATTCCACTAATGCTTTAGGCAGTTGATGTTGACGTTGTTGAAGAGCGTTATTTGCTTGTTTTCTTTGCAAATCCGCATGCAACCACTGCAAAACTCTGTACCATGATTGGATAAATTGGTCATGTATGATTTCAACTTGTGAGCCATTACCAGTGACACGACATATTCCATTATCGATAAAAAATTTTAAGACTTCTAAAATAGAATTATCGTTTCGTAGTTCAGTCAGCTTCACTCGCCGTCGCTTAATATTTAAAATTCTATCATTTTGATTTTCGTAATAAATCAAGCAAATAAAACAGTTTTCTATGCTCCTCCTTCGCTTAAAATCAGAAGATAAATACAGTTTTTCTAAGTATTTTTCGCATAAATCTGAAAAGTCGCTCCTAAATGATTCAAATGTAGTCCGAGTTATTCTGTTTCGCTCCCGCAATTGCCATAACCGCCATAACACAAGTTGCAATAATATTAGGTTCGCACTATCGCCAAGAAATCGAGCGGCAAGATCATCCGCTATGCCAGCGTCAAATCTTAACCCCACTTCTCTACTCGGGTTTTCAATGATCGACAATAAATCGGGTTTAGTCATCGGCGCTAATATAACTCGTCCCTTTTGGCAATAAGAGTAAAACACCTCAAATTTCTCAACATGTCTTTCAAATTCAGATCTAAGACTTAAGATTACAACATGCCCCGATTTCACAAAATCAAGAATGGTATATATATATTCAGATTGGCTCTGAAAAGTCTTTTTTTCATTAAATAATTCTTCAAATTGATCTATAAATACACATTTAGTTGATTGACTATTGGATAAAAAAAGGTTTAACAAGCTCTCTAAATCTACTTGTGAAGGAATTACAACTTGAGAATAAAGCCACTCTTCGCTATTAAGGTCTTCAATCCCCCTTCTTAAACGAGGAATTATCCCCCCAAAAACAAGAGAGGTTTTACCGCTACCAGCTTCTCCAACAATCAAGATCAATCGACAGCCATCTCGTATCTTATTAATCACAATATTGATGAGTTCTTCGCGACCATAGAAAAAATGAGAATCGTAAAATGCATTAACTCTAGGGTAAGGATTAGCTGAGTCTGCTAAATCAGGGGCATATTTTATATCAAACGCAGCCAAATCAACTGCTAGATCAAATTGTTTTGTCAAACGTTTTACAACGTTAATCCAATAATCTAAAATACTTTGTGTTGCTCGCCTATCTTGAATATTATCAAGATAAACACCAGACTGCGCAATTCCCGCGATAAATTCCAGTAATTCCTGTACAAAACTTGCCTCTACAGAATCACTTTTTTTCTCAAGTTGTTCTGATTTTGAATCATGTTCAATCAATATTTGATCAAAATTCTTAAAGATTTTAGTCATAACATACTTGTATTACTTATTAAAATAAAAAACCACCTTAGGATTCGATTCAGATGCCGATTTTCGATTCGCATTAAAAAATCAAGTTTCACTATTTTTTAGCCAAAAAATCAACTTGTCCAGATCAACAACAACTTGTTTCAATTTGTCGCACAAATTTTTAAGCTCAATATCAACATTGTTAAATTTCTGCCTTGCCTCATCATAAAATTCCAGAAAAACCTCTAACAAACGATGATTTGATCCATCTCCAACCACACAATTAACTTTTTCTATGTGTTTTGCCAATTTTTCATCATGTAGTTCCTCATGCGACACATATATCATTTTTATATAATTCCATCTCCTAGAAAATCGTACGATTGTTGAATTCCGAAACAATTGAACCTGTTCATTTCGTAACTCATTGTCAAGGCCTTGCCAAATATTATGAATATTACGCAACTTCTGAAGGATCTCCAATGAGTTTAAATGCTTATTTAGTGAGTTTATAGCGCTAAATACCTCCTGATTGTTAAAATGTTTACTGAAACCAATTTTTTTATTAAGTCCCTCGATTTCCACAAATAAATCATTCAACATCAAGTTGTCGATAGCCTCTATTAAGCGATCATTAATTGGAGAAATTTGTTGCTGGATTACTTCTTTCAAGGCTTGCATTCCATTTTCTAAGTAGAAAGAGTTCCTATCTGTAAACCCCAAAGTTAATTCCTCGCTTGCTTGCTGCATTTTAGCTAACCACAACCTCGTATCGTTTAATAAATACGTTTGAGATGATCCACGCACCCAAGTTATTAAGGTATTTATATGTGATTGAACTGGCCTACGCGTTAATTGCAATTGCATCCAATTTATGTCTGCACTAGATTTTATTTTGTCACCGTCAAATGCTAAATAAAAAACAGGCTGAAAACTATTCTCTAATTGCTGTAAATGATCATGTATATATTTATACGAAGTCATTCTTTCAAATTGCTTTTTTGATTGCTCAAGTCTCACAATCATCCCGCTTAAATCTTCTGAAGAATTCAGGTTTCCAACATAAGATACTAAACTTATCACATTTCTATCATGATGCTTTTGTGGAGATTTTAAATCAAACCAATCCCATGTACAATTTGGACGTTTTAATGCACATTTCCTTTTTAGCTCCTCAATTTTATTGAGTCTTTCACACGTTTGTACAAGCCCAAGCGCAGCATTGTCAAGATTTACTGGCTGAGGTATAGATTCAAATTCCAAACCTAAGTCAAAAAACAATATTTTCAACTCGTCCAAATTAAATTTCCAAGTTATCGCCTCAACTAGGTGAGGTGCGGGAATTTCTTTCATACAACCTACAACTAAATTATTATGTAAACGAGAGATGTGCATTATATAAAAACACATTGCACAGCTAAATAACAAAAGCAAAATAAAGAAACTACCTTATCTAAATAGATGGGTTAAAACTGATCGAGAGTTAAAATATTTCCTAATATATCACCAATTCTAGGTTATAACAAAAGCTCATGTATCATCTAGCCCATGAACTTCAACTCTCGCCGATCCCCCGTTTACGCCACACGCGGCATGGTGTCGAGCAGCCAACCGCTTGCCAGCCAAGCCGGGCTGTCTATTTTGATGCAAGGCGGTAACGCCGCCGATGCCGCCGTCGCTACCGCCGCCGCGCTAAATGTCACCGAGCCGTGCAGCACCGGCATTGGCGGCGATGTGTTTGTGTTGTATTATGAGGCCGCCAGCAAGCAAATCACCGCGCTCAATGCGTCGGGCCGCGCACCAGCGGCGCTCAGCATCGCCCAAATTGACCGAGACGGCCTGCATGGGGCAAACGATGTCATCAGCGACCCGTATCACGCGCATTGTGTCACCGTGCCGGGCGCGGCGGCAGGCTGGTGCGATTTTATTGCTCGGCATGGCACAATGCCGCTCGGCGACATCCTCGCGCCTGCCATCCGCCTCGCCGAGCAGGGTTTTCCGGTTGCGCCGTTGGCGGCAGGGCAATGGTTGAAGAAAGAACAAGCCCTCGCTGAACGCGCCCCGGCGCTGACCATCGGCGGGCGGTCGCCCCGCGCAGGCCAACTTTTCCGCAACCCAGACTTGGGCCGCACATTTCGCGCCTTGGCCGAAGGCGGCAAAGCGGCCTATTACGATGGCGAAATTGGCCGCGCCATTGTCAAGACAGTGCAAAGCTATGACGGTGTGATGACGCAAGACGACCTCTCGGCGCATCATTCAACATGGGACACGCCGATCAGCACCACATATCGAGACATGCGGGTGTGGGAATGCCCGCCGAACGGGCAAGGCTTGGCGGCCTTGATCGCGCTGAATGTGTTGGAAGGGGTTGATCCAGCCATTTTGCAACCGACAAGCTTGAGCGCCAAGAGCGAAACCCAACGCCTGCATTACATCATCGAAGCCTTGCGCATCGCCTTTGCCGATGCCCGTTGGTTTATCGCCGATGCCGCCACCAACCCCGCCCCGCTGGCCCAATTGTTGTCGAAGGTCTATGCCGCCGAGCGCCGACACCTCATCAACCCAAACAAAGCCACACTAGACATACAGCGCGGCGCGCCGGTGGCTGGCTCCGACACGGTGTATTTCTCGGTAGTAGACGGCGCGGGTAATGCTGCCTCCTTTATTAATAGCAATTACATGGGCTTCGGCACGAACATCGGCGTGGCGGGATGGGGCTTCACCCTGCAAAATCGCGGGCACAATTTCAGCCTCGCCGCCGATCACCCAAACGCACTGGCCCCGCGCAAACGCCCGTATCACACCATCATCCCGGGCATGATCACCCGCGAGGCCGACGGCTCGTTATTCGCGCCATTTGGCGTGATGGGCGGGTTTATGCAGCCGCAGGGTCACGCCCAAGTGGCGATGAACTTGATTGACCTCGGCATGTCGCCCCAAGCGGCGCTCGACGCGCCACGCATTTGCCTAGAGCCGGGCGCGGCCAATGGCGCGGTGCTGGTTGAAGATGGCATCTCGTTTGAAGTGGCGGCAGCGCTGGCAGCAATGGGGCATGTGACCGTGCCGGTGCATGGCGATGGGCGCGGCACATTCGGGCGCGGCCAAGTCATCATCCGCCAACCCGACGGCGTGCTTATTGGCGGTAGCGACCCCCGCGCCGATGGTTGCGCGATGGGCTTTTAAAATGGGGGAATGAATGAATGGGCAAATGAGTGATTGAAGAATTGGGGATTAGGGATTGGGAGCAAAGTGTTGCACAAATCCAATTAATTTGCAAATGAAAAATTTACACAAATTAAGTTTCAATTGGGAGTTTTTGCATTTTATTGCAATTTGGCTTTCTGCGCTTTTCATCCTAATTGCCCCGATCATTTATACATCGTTATACGGCTTAGATGGGCCACCAGAAGGTTTGTTGCTTCTACCTTTTGTTCCAAGTATCTTCACCATGTTTCTATTAGGCCCGCTCAGACAAGACTGGTGGGTATTTGCCTTTTTCTTTAGCGCCTCATTTGGCATTTTGCTGATAAGTTGGGTGAATCAAATTCGGCTGTATAAAAAACGGATGTTCAGCAAGCGTATTTTCTGGTGGTTTACCGCTGGTCTAATTGGCTTGAGTAGTTTCACCCTAATGCCTTATCATCCCATTTCAAAGCCGAAATCTGGGGTTGAAATGCACCTTGTCAATGTGAAGTCATTTATTGACAGGGTTGTGCTTTCGGCAAAAGCGGGGGCTGAGTTACGAGATTGTGTCTATGAGCCATTGGGCTGGTTTAGCAATACAGAATTGGTTTATCGCGCATGGTGCGATGGGCAATTTGTAAATGGCAAATGGGATATAAATGCACCTAATCCACCACAACTTTATAGCGTTCTATCAAAACAATCCTCGTATTTTGATGGCAGCTTAAACAACATTACTCGCAATCCCTGCAAATTTGAGGTATGTGTTGATCATTTAATTGAAGGCAGAAAATGGGCAGAAGGATACGTTCAAAAGAGAGGATTTCCCACACTGTATCCAGACTCTTTCCGTGAAGTATTGTCATCACCCGACCAGCAATGGGTGGCTTTTACTTCAGCACATGTATATGGCCCAGACAACCTACTCATCATCCGAACTAACAATCCACCATAGCCGCTATTCTTTCATAATCTATAATTTTTTGACCATTCCAAACTTCAAATTCTAAATTTTCCATTTTAAATTTTAAATTTTCAAGATGATTCCGATCAAACTCGAACTGTATAACTTCATGGCCTATCGCAACAGCGACCCGCTCGATTTAAACGGGTTACATGTGGTGTGTTTGACGGGCGAAAATGGCGCGGGCAAAAGCACGCTGCTGGATGCGATCACGTGGGCGCTGTGGGGCGAGGCGCGGGCACGACGTGACGAAGAGCTAATTACACAGGGCGAAGGCGAAATGCGTGTATCACTCACCTTCAGCGAAGGCACGAATTTGTATCAGGTGACGCGCACTCGCAAAGCTGGCAAGGCCGGCAAAAGCGGCAAAGTGAGCGCGTCGAGTGGCGGGTTAGATTTGGTGGTGTTTAACGATGGTGTGCCGCGTGTCATTAGCGAAGAAAAAACGAGCGACACCCAGCAAAAAATCATCAATACGATCAATTTAACATATGAAACGTTTATTAATTCGGCATTTTTAAAGCAAGGACGGGCCGATGAATTTGCCATTAAAACCCCAAGCGAGCGCAAAAAACTACTGAGCGAGATTTTGAATTTGCAGATTTGGCAAGATTTTGACGACAAAGCCAAAAAGCAGCAAGATTCGGTTGAGCGCGAGGAGGCGTTGCGCAAAAGTGATTATGAAAGCGCCGAGGCTGAAATTGCAAAACTGCCGCAATACGAACAAGAATTGGCGCAAGCCGAGGCCAATCATATCAAAACAGATGAGCAAGTGCGTGCACTCGAAGCGCAAGACGCCGAGATGAATCGCCAACGCGAGCGCTTGAATGGGCTGCAAACCCAAGCCAAGCAAATTCAGCGCGAACTCACCAGCATTGACAGCGAAAGCAACGCCATTGCCGCCGAACAAAGCAAGCACGAGGCCGAGTTGCGCGAATATCAAACTGCGCTCGACCAACGCGGCGAGATCATCAAAGGCTTTGATGATTTGGAGGCGATGCGTGCCGAAAATGACGCATTGACCAGCAAACTGAGCAGCCAAACCGAGCTGAATGCGCAGAAAACCCGCGCCGAGAATCAAATTGCCGATGCCCGCCGCAAGCTAGAAAGCGAGCGCGACGGGGCCGAACGCGCACTCAATGAATGCCAACGTCAAGCCGATGATGGCAAATTAGTGGCACAGCGCCAACAATTACTGCAAGAACAACAATCACTGCACCTGCCAGAGGGTCAACGCGAAGCATTGATGCAATCGCGAGATGAGGCGCTAGAGGTCAAAGCCAACGCCGAATTGCGCAATAAGCATATCGAAACCGAGGGCAAGCAGAAAAAAGCCAGCCTGCAAGCCATTCAAAAAGTAGGCGCGGTTTGCCCGACCTGTGCGCGGCCTTTAGGCGATGAAGAACGCGCCAGATTGGTGGCGACATGGGATGCGGAATTGATCGGATATCGGGAGCAATTTCAGACCAACAAGCGCGAAAGCGAACAGGCGTTGGCGCAAAGCAAGGCGATTGAGCAACAATTGGCGATGCTAGAACAGACCGCCAAACGCGCAGCGGCGCTGCAAGCGTCGTTGGTGGCGTTAGAGGCACAGTTGAGCAAGACCACCGAAGCCAAAGCCCAATTGCCCGCGACCCAAGCGCGATTGGCAACGCTGACGCTGGCGCTACAAGATCAGCATTATGCCGCCGAGGCGCAAGCGGCGTTGGCGCAGGTCAATGCGCAATTGGCTGCGCTGGGTTACGATGCCAAAGCGCACCAATTCTTGCGCACAGTTACGTTGCCACGCCTACAGGTGTTTGCCGCTCGCAAAGCCCAACTCGAGCGAGCAGAATTGGGTGTGCAGGTGCAGCAAAGCAAACTGGTCGAATTGAGCCAGCGGGCCGCTGGGTTGACAGCACGACGTAACGAATGCCAAACCCGCCAAGCCGACACTCAAACCCAGATTGTGGCGTGCCAGCAACTATTGCGCGGGGCCGCCGAAGTGGCAAATGCACTAGGTCGCGCCCATACTGACCGCGCTACCGCTTTACGAAAAGTGGGCGAGGCCAATCAGAAGGTGCAATCATGTCGTGCGCTTGAGGTCAAACGCGCCCGTTTGGCGAGTGAATTGAGCGAGATTCGGCATCGAAAATCGCTGATTAAAGATTTGCGCGAGTTATTTGGCAAGAATGGTGTCCCCGCCATGATTATTGAAGTGGTGCTGCCAGAGTTAGAGGCCAGCACCAACGATTTGCTCACCCGAATGACCAACGGACGCATGGGCGTGCGTTTCGAGACGCAACGCGCCACCAAAAGCGGCGATGCCAGCGAGACGTTGGAGATTCGCATCAGCGACGAACTGGGCGAACGCCCATATGAAATGTATAGCGGCGGCGAGGCTTTTCGCGTCAATTTCGCCATTCGCATCGCATTGAGCAAATTATTGGCGCATCGGCAAGGGGCAAAATTGCAAACGCTATTTATTGACGAAGGATTTGGCACACAAGACACCCAAGGCCGTGAGCGCCTGATTGAGGCCATTCGGAGCATTCAAGACGACTTCGAGCGGCTTGTCGTCATCACGCATATTGACGAATTGAAAGACGCTTTCCCCGCTCGTATCGAGGTGCGCAAAACCGCACAGGGCAGCGTGGCGAGGATTATTTAGCGCAACCGCAGTGCTTTGTCAGGGCATGTGCGTGACAAGCACTGCTGTTCGTCAGTTTTGCGAAATCGGCTGGCTTGAGGCCGCCAGCCATGCCCTCACTTGGGCAATGGTGTTTAGGTCAAAGAGTGCCTCACCCAAATTTACCAATTGTTCGGCGCTTAAACGGTCAAGGTCGCGGGCAATATCGTCGGGCAGCATTTTAAATCGCCGTTGGAAAAGGCGTTTAGTCATTTCAGACAAGCCAACTCGTTTGCCAAGCGCTTCGCCTTCGCGCAAGCCGACTTGCTTGCCACGTGCCTCACCTTCGAGCAAACCAACCTGTTTGCCTTCGAGCAAACCAACCTGTTTGCCGCGGGCTTCGCCTTCCAAAATCCATTGTTTTGCCAGTGTCATCATCCCCTCCTCTAGCGTCACGTCATGCGCCTGATCGCGCAGCACCTCGCTCATGTCGGCCCTGCGCAGATGGGGTGCGCCAGTCGCTAAATAACGTAACACTATTGTAATATATCGTTCGCGTTCGATTTGCGGAATCGCCCGAAGCTGCCGTAATAGCCAGCCCAGCGCCGATCGCATATCATCGTCAAAAATATGCTTCATCGCGCCCAAGGCCACATTCACCATTCCGGCTTCGTCCAGCGCGGCATCATCAAGCAAGCTTAGATCGAACAGGTAATACTCGAAGTTTGGCACATATTTTGCTAACGCTTCCATGCCTTTCAAATTGACCAACGCTCTCAAATCATGCTTTACACGCCACTTGCGTTTGCCATGATACACCACCATCGGGAACACCATTGGCAAAAATTTGAGTTTCTTTTTGTCCAAATGCTCCCATACCCGCACAATGTAACGCAGCAATTGCAGCGCCACCCAATGATCCGGGTAACTCTTATGCTCAAACAGAAGGCATACAAATGTATTATCGCCACGTTTTAGCCCGACACGAAAAACAAGATCAGCAAAATGTTGCCCCAGTTCATCATCTACAAAACTCATGTCATAGCGTTCGAGGGTGTCGAGGTCAATGTGTTGCAACAACGTTGAGGGGGCATAACGGCGAATAAGATCACGGCTGTTGGCAAGGTCAGAGAATACTTCCTTAAAGAAGGCATCGTGCGGGTGATGGCTATCACTGGGTTGTGCTGTGGGCATAGGCTAATTCTACTCAATTCGCCGCATTTTTTGCCTTCCGTGCAAAATTTGGCAAAAATGCTACACCATGCACGGCAAACATATGGCAAAATAGGACGTTCTTTCGCGCCTCGGTGTTGATTTCACTCGTTGCAAAAAGCCTGACGCTTGAGGCCGAAGTCAAAATGAAAGCATGAAAACGATTCAGCGTTTGAGCCTATTGATCCTCATCCTCATCATCGCAGCCTTGTTGCGCTTTAACGGGCTAGATTGGGATCAAGGCACACATCTGCATCCTGATGAGCGGTATTTGACGTTTTTGACCTCGTTGCTCAAATGGCCGAGCAGCATCGCTCAGTTTTTCGATTCCGGCACGTCACCGCTCAACCCTTACAACACCGATTGGGGGCGCAGCTATGTGTATGGCACATTGCCGCTTTTCATCGTGCGGGGCATTGCCGAATGGCTAAACGCGCTGTGCAAAACCGACACCCGCTGGCTGCCCGAGTTGCTATTGCAATTTTGGCTAGGCTCGGCGAACCCAAGTTGTAATATTAACCCCAGCAGCGGCATTTTCACCAGCTACGATGTGGTCGTGCTAGTCGGGCGTACCTGGTCGGCGTTTTGCGATACGCTGGGGGTGTTGGTGTTGTTCTTAGCCAGTCGCCGCATGTTTGGCTGGCGCACTGGTCTATTGGCCGCAACATTTAGCGCACTCGCAGTGCTACCCATTCAACAAGCCCACTTTTTCACGGTAGACAGCACTGCCAATCTGTTCGTCATGTTGTGTTTGGCTGGCTGTATCGGCCTCATCGCCAGCACCCGTGCCCGCTTTTCCAGCGTCAGAATATGGGGCTATGCGCTATTTGCCGGTTTGATGGCAGGATGCGCCATTGCCAGCAAAATTAGCGCGTGGCCGCTCGTGCCGATGCTCATTCTCAGCATCGCCATCGCCCTCATCCGCGATCCCCATCGCAGCCTAACGGCCTTGCTCGTGGCCATCGTCGCCACTGGCTTGGCGGGCGTCGCCACCTTCGCGGCGTTTCGCATCGGCCAGCCTTACTCGTTCATCGGCAACAGCGAACGTGAATTGCTGCTAACGCTAGAACGCTGCGTCGGCCTCGCGAGCCAAGGCAACGCCGACACCCTGACCAAGCTATGCGCCATTGCCAGCGACTTGCCCACCCCGCTACAAATGCTATTTGCCCCCACCGGTCGTTGGATCGAGCAACTGATCTTGGCGCAGGGGTTTGTCAATGGCACCGTAGACGCGCCGTTTGGCATTCAATGGGCCAATCGCACGCCGTTGGCCTTTCCGCTCGTCAACCTCGTCTTTTGGGGGTTGGGGATTGCGCTCGGGCTGACGGCCTGTCTGGGATTTATTTTCGCGGCGCGGCGTTTGCTACGCGGGCGGCGCTGGTGGGTCTATTTGCCGTTGGTGCTGTGGGTTGGCGGCTATTTCGTTTACCAAGGGGCGCAATGGACCAAGGCCATGCGTTACCAATTGCCCATTTACCCGTTTTTGTGCTTGTGCGCGGCACTGCTGCTGGTGCAACTACGGCATCGGCTCGCGCTCGCGCCGATTTCGGCCAGCGGGCAGCGACGCGGCGGGTTTGGGCGTTTTGTCTTGCGTTGGCTACCGAGTGTGCTCGTGCTGCTCATTACGCTGGTGTGGGCGGTGGGATTCACCACCATTTACCGACAGCCCTATACCCGAGTGCAAGCCTCAAAATGGATTTACGACAACGCGCCCGCTGGGGCCATCATCGCCACCGAGCATTGGGATGACGCGATTCCGGTCACGCTCGACACCACCACCATGATTCGGGCGGGCTTCATCAACGCTGGCACAATCACCAGCACGCTCCCTGCACGGCGCTCGCCCAATGATTACGGCAAGCTCACGCCCATCCCCAGCAACCCCGACTCGCAAATCCACATGTATGATGAGGATACGCCGGAAAAGTATCAGCAAGTGCTGAGTTGGCTCGACGAAGCCGACTATATTGTGCTGACCTCAAACCGGCTCTACGCCTCGATCCCGCGTTTGCCCCAACGCTACCCGTTGGCAATCGAGTATTATCGCGCCTTGTTTAATGGCGAATTGGGCTTCGAACTGGCCGCCGATTTCCACCAATTCACCCAAATTGGGCCGCTGGTGTTTAATGACCAAGAAATGCCGCAACCGCTGCGGCGCTTTGCCAGCACCCAAGGCAGCGTGCCTTGGGTGCAAGTGCCCTATCCAACCGCCGAGGAAGCCTTTTCGGTCTACGATCACCCGCGAGTGCTGATTTTCAAAAAGACCGCCAACTATTCGCGCACCTTGGCCGAGACGGTGCTGGGCAAGGTGGACGTAAAACGCGCCCTTGTGCAAGCGCCGGTCGAGGCGGTAAACGTGCCCAATGGGCTGGTGATGACCGACCAAATGCGCCAAACGCAGCAAAGCGGCGGCACATGGGCCAGTCTATTTCCCGCTGATTCGCCGCTCAATCAATCGCAACCCTTGGCCGTGATCGCGTGGTTGGCGCTCATTGAGATTCTTGGCATTGCAGCATGGCCGATGCTGGCCTTGGTGAGTGGCACGTCGTTGGTGGATCGTGGTTACTCATTTGCCAAAATACTGGGGCTGCTGCTACTGGCGCTGATCGTATGGTGGCTTGGCAGCACCAAGATTGCCATGTTTAGCCGCAACTTGATTGGCATGATCGTAGCGCTGTTGTTATTGACGAGCGCGTGGTTGTGGTGGCGCAATGGCACTCGGCTGCTGGCGCAATTCAGATCCGCCCTGCCCTATCTCGTCGTCTCCGAGGTCTTGTTTGCCGCCGCCGTTGTGCTCTTTCTCAATGTGCGTATCGCCAACCCCGATTTATGGCATCCTTACATGGGCGGCGAAAAGCCAATGGACTTTGCCTATTTCAACGCAGTCTTGAAATCGAGCTATTTCCCGCCTTACGACCCTTGGTATGCGGGCGGATATCTCAATTACTATTATTTTGGCTGGGTCATTTTTGGTGCGCCAGTCAAATTACTGGGCATTGACCCAACGGTGGCCTATAACATCCTCATCCCCACCATTTACGCCTTGGTCGCATGTGGGGCCTTTGGGCTGGCGGCCTCGTTTGTCAACACACTCGACGCACAAGCCCATCTCGATCAAGTGTCGGGCGATATTCTCGAACAAACCAGCCCCACCCTGCCGGTCAAATTAGATCGCCCCATCTTCAAAAAAAGCGCACCCGGCTATTTACGCAGTGTCATCGCCGGATGTGTGGCGGCCTTGTTCGTGATCGGCATCGGCAATATTGAGCAAATTAATGTGCTGGCGCGGGCGTGGCAACGGCTAGGCGAAGCAAACGCGAGCAACTCGCTATCGGCCTTACTGCAAGGCATTTCGTTGTGGTGGGCGGGTGCGCCCCTCCCCATGCACCCACTGCAATTGTATTGGGACGCCACGCGGCTATTTGAAAACCCCGGCGTGTTCGCCGAGTTTCCTTTCTTCACCTTTTTGTATGCCGATCTACACGCCCACATGATGGCGATGCCGCTGGTGCTGCTGGTGTTGGCGTTTGCGCTCATGTTCGCATCGGGTGCAATCTCGACCAGCAGCGTCATCTTGGCAGGGCTGGCCGCGGGCGCACTTTGGAGCAGCAACACGTGGGACTACCCAACCATGCTTGGATTGTGCGCGGCTGGGCTGGTGTTTGGCACATGGCAACAACGTCACGACAATGGGCATAAGTCGCCACCGGTTGCCATCACTGCGTTACATTTATTACTGGCAATCGGCGGGCTAATCGCCGTCTCACGCGCGGCCTATATTCCGTATTTGGAAAATTACGGCGCGGCCTATAACAGCGTCATCCCTTGGGATGGCGAAACCACCCCCCTCGCCGTTTACCTCAAAATTTACTTCTTGTTCATGGTTCCGGTCTTGTTCGGCCTCGTCCCAGACATTGCCCGCACCTTGCAAGGCACATTACCCGTTTACCCGCGCAGCCGCCAAGGCATCAATCGCCCATCGCGGCTGCCCACGCCAGAGCAACAATTGGCGCAATACCGCGCCACCATCGCCGTGTGCGCTGTCATTGTGGCGTTTATGTTGGCGGGCGGCTTGGCATTTTTTGGCGTGCCTGCGGCGCTGGGAGCGCTGCCGTTGTTCGCCATCGCTGGGTTAGCCGTGTTTGTCACTCAGCGCCCGGCGCAAGCGCGGCTGTTGTGGTTGATGGTAGCTGGGGCGTTCGCACTCACCTTGTTCGTCGAAATTTTCACCCTCAAAGGTGACATTGGCCGCATGAACACGGTTTTCAAATTTTACGTGCAAGCATGGATTTTGCTGGGCATTGCCGCCGCCGTATGTCTGGTGTGGTCATTGTGGCGGCTACGTTTGGGCTGGCGATTTATGTTGGCTGGCATGATGACATTCTTGCTGCCACTGGCGCTGCTATACCCCGCCACCGCCGCACCCGCAAAAATGCGTGACCGCTATTCGGACAAAACCCCGCAGGGGCTAGACGGCGACGAATACATGCGTTATGCCATTTACAGCGAAAAAGTGTATGAGCGCAATGTCGAATTTGCCCTACAATCAGATTATGAAGCCATCGAATGGCTGCGCCGCAATGTGGTCGGCTCGCCCGTCATCATGGAAGGCACAACCGGCGGGGCAATCTATCGCTGGGGCAATCGTATGTCCATCTACACCGGTTTACCTGCCGTGCTGGGCTGGCAATGGCATCAGCGCCAGCAACGCGCCGTGCTGCCTGACCAACGCATTTACGAGCGCGACAACGACATCGCTGAGTTTTACAGCACCGCCGACTTGGGCACAGCGCTCAAAATTTTGCGGCGTTATCAGGTGCGCTACATCATCGTCGGCGACCTCGAACGCGCCTATTACAACAAAGCCGGTTTCGACAAATTTAATCAACTCGTCAACAGCGGTTTCCTGCGTGTCATGTTCCAAAACGCTGGAACCACCATTTATGAATTATGAGTTATGAATGATGAATGATGAATGATGAATGAGTAACGAGTAACGAATAAAAAATCATTACTCATTACTCATTGCTCGTTACTCGTTACTCATTCATAACTCATAATTCATAATTCATAACTCACCCAACACTATGTCAGAATTCATCGCACTCCTTCTTTGGTATGTTTGGATGCAAGTATTTGCGCTTGCGGGCTGGGCTGTGGCTGCGCCTTGGCTAGGCCGCGCCGATGCGCCCGCCTTGGCTGATCGCGGTTATGGCATCAGCAAGGCGTTGGGCATGTTGCTATCCGGCTACGCCTATTGGCTCAGCGTGTCTGTTGGATTGTCGCGCAACAACACGGGTGCAGTCATTTTGGCGCTGGTGCTGGTGCTGGGCGTCGGGCTTGCGCTCAACCATTTGCGCCCCAATCGTCCCAGCGACATCGCATTTTTCGACGACATCCGCGCCCAATATTCGCTGCGACAGGTTAAGCCGCTCATCATCACCGAGGCGATTTTCTTGGCAGCGTTTTTGTTGTGTGCCATTTACCGCGCCTACAATCCCAACATCGAAACCGCTGGCGGCGAGAAATTCATGGAAACCATGATGCTCAACGCCATCTTGCGCAGCCCGTCCTTCCCGCCCAATGATGCTTGGCTGTCGGGTTTCAGCATCAGCTACTATTACTTTGGCTATGTGTTACAGGCCATGCACACCCTCGTCAGCGGCGTGCCTTCGTCCATCGCCTTCAATCTCAGCGGGGCCACCACCTTTGCGCTCGCCGTCGTCGGGGCCTTCAGCGTTGGCTACAACCTTTGGTCGGCGCACAAGGTTGATCATGGTCAAGGGTTAGTGGCTAATGGTAAGTCTAACAGCCCAAAAACTAAGCACCAACATCCAAAATCGCCCGTCGTCGCTGGGTTGGTTACCGCCTTCATGTTGGCATTTATGGGCAATTTGGGCGGCGCAATCGAGAGCGGGCGCTGCGCAGGCACAATTGCGCCCAGCACCATCGCGTGGCTCGATATCAAAAACCTGAATAAAGACACGCCGATCGAATGCAACGGCTTGCGCCCCACCCGCTTCTATTGGTGGTGGACCTGGTCACGCACTGTGCACGACTATAGCCCCAACGGCGGCGATCAAGAGGCCATCACCGAGTTTCCGGCCTTCAGCTTTATGCTGGGCGACAACCACCCGCATGTGATGAACTTGCCTTTCGTGCTGCTGGCGCTGAGTTTGGCGCTATGGGTGTGGCAAGGCGGGTTGCAAATTACCCAGCCAGACGGGGCGACGACAAAAGATGGGGCTGTAACTCGTCTCTACGGACCGAAAATGGGTGACACTCAAATTAGAATTGATCTAACGCCCACGCTGGGGGTGCAATCGGCCTTGCTCGCCATCATCATCGGCGGCTTGTCATTCATGAACACGTGGGATTTGCCAATTTTTGGCGGTCTGATTCTGGGCGCGTTGGTGTTGCGGCATTGGCTCAATGGGCAAACGATCGCCTCGGCAGTCGCGTTTAGCGCCGTCATCTTCGTGCTGGCGTATCTGCTCTACGTCCCGTTTTACAGCACCTTCGCCTCGCAAGCGCGGGGCATCGGCGTCAACTTGTTCAACGGCACGCGCTTCCCGCAATTCTTCATCATGTTTGCGCCCTTCGTGGTGCTCATTCCAGCGTTTTTGTTGCTGGCGATGGAGCAATTAGGTAGAGACGGGACGGCGACCCGTCTTAAATCGGCGGCCCACACAAAAGACGGGTCACCGACCCACACGAAAGACGGGTCACCGACCCACACGAAAGACGGGTCACCGACCCACACGAAAGACGGGTCACCGACCCGTCTCTACGTTCAGGGCGCGGGATTGTTGGTTGGGTTTCTGGCGCTGTGTGTGGTCGGCATGGTGGTGCTAGGGTTTGTCTCGCCACCCATACGAAACTTGCTCGACGAGCTAAACCGCACCGGCAGCGCGATGGGCGTGCCCCGCGCCACCGTCGAAAGCCGCGCATGGGCGCGACTAAGCGACCCTTGGGTTCCGCTCTACTTGCTCGGCAGCGTCGCATTGGTGGTCGTCATGATCAACGAAATCAAACGTTTGGGGGCGAGAAATGCGCCCCAAACGTTAAACGTTGCGCAATCCGCCAATCAACCCACCAGCCAACCCCTGCCCTTCATTTTGCTGCTCCTTGGCGCGGGCGCATTGCTGGCGGCTTCGGTCGAATTTGTCTTTTTGCTCGACAATTTCGGCACGCGCATGAACAGCATCTTCAAGTTTTACTACCAAAGCTGGGTGTTGTGGTCGGTGGTGGGGGCGTATGCGTTTATGGTGTTTGTGCAATCGCGCCAAGTGGCCCATCGCATCATTGCTGGCCTCGCGGGGGTGCTGATGGCGTTGGGGCTGCTCTATCCCATTTACACCGCCTACTCGCGCACCGACGATTTTAAGCGCACACCCACGCTCGACGGCGCGGCCTACCTGCGCCAATTCCACACCGACGATGCCAAGGTGATTGACTGGTTCAACAACAGCCCGCAATCGCCGCTTGCCAACGCACAGGCCACGCCGCCGCGCATCGCCGAAGCGCCGGGCGACAAAGGCAAATCATATGCCTACGAGGGCCGCATCGCCACCTTCACCGGCTTGCCCACCCTGCTCGGCTGGGGCGGACATCAAAGCCAATGGCGCGGCAATTACAACGAAGCCGGTCGCCGCGAGCCGCTGATCGAAAACTTCTTCAACGGCACAGACCCCGCGGAAACCAAACGCATCGCCCGCGACCTGCAAATTCAATACGTCATCATCGGGCAAACCGAACTCAAACGCTACTCACCCGAAGGCATCGCAAAATTCGCCCAACTCGGCCAAGAAGTCTTCCGCAGCGGTGATACGGTGGTCTATCGGATGAAATAAGTGGTTGAATGGTTGATTGGTTGATTGGTTGATTGGTTGATCGGTTGATCGGTTGATTGGTTGATCGGTTGATTGGTTAAATAACTGAATGGCCCAACCATCTAATCAACCAATCAACTATTCAACCAATCAACTAACCAACTATTCAGCCATTTTCCGATTCACCCGCTCCACCAACTCACCACTCACCACATTCTGCCGCACAAATTCCATAAAACGATACAAAATTTGGTCGTGCGTTACAACCGGCACGCGCTGGCGAATGAGGTCGTAGGCGGGTTGTGTGCCGCGCCCAAGTTGCTTGTCTGCGCCGATGACTTGCTTGCGAAAATCAATACCCTGCGCCGCGCAAAACAACTCTAGCGCCAAAATACGCTCGACATTGTCGTGAATTTGGCGCAATTTCAAGCCCGCCGTCACGCCCATACTGACATGATCTTCGACATTGGCGCTGGTGGGAATGGTATCAACGCTGGCGGGGTGCGCCAACACCTTATTTTCGGTCGCCAAGGCCGCCGCCGTGTATTGCACAATCATAAAGCCGCTGTTTAGGCCACCATCGCGGGTCAAAAAGGCAGGCAAAGTATTGGTATTGCTGGCCTCATCGGTCAAACGCATACAACGCCGCTCCGAGATATTGCCAAATTCAGTCATCGCCAAACCCAAATAATCCATCGCAATCGCCAACGGCTCGCCATGAAAATTGCCGCCGCTGATCACATCAATCTCGCCCGTTGCGTCGTCAATAAAAATAAGCGGGTTATCCGTCACCGCATTTAGCTCAATCTCGAACGCCCAACGCGCATAGGCAATGGCATCACGCACCGCGCCATGCACCTGCGGAATACAGCGCAGGGTATATGCATCTTGCACATTTGGGCTGTTGGGCGGGCGAACAAATTGGCTACCCGCCAGCAAGCGCCGCAAATAGGCCGCGCATTCCACCTGCCGCGGAAACGGGCGCAAGGCGTGAATACGCGCGTCAAATGCGCGGTCGGTCCCGTGCAGCGCCTCCAAACTGAGACAACCGGCGATATCGGCCACTTGGCTAATGCGCTCAGCCCGCATGGTTTCGAGCACGCCAATAGCACACATCACCGTCGTGCCGTTGGTCAGCGCCAGCCCTTCTTTGGCGGCAAGGGTGATGGGGCTAAGCCCCGCCGCCGCCAATGCCGCCGCGCTCGACATCCGTTCGCCCTTGTATAACACATCGCCATGCCCAATCAGCGGTAAGGCCATGTGTGACAGGGGCGCAAGGTCGCCGCTTGCGCCCAGCGAGCCTTTTTGCGGAATGGTCGGATGAATACCAGCATTGAGCAAATCGAGCAGCAACTGCAAGGTAGACAAACGAATGCCGCTATGCCCGCTCGACAGCGTGTTGGCGCGAATGAGCATAATGGCGCGTGTCATCGGCACATCGTACGGGTCGCCCACGCCCACCGCGTGGCTGACCAAAATATTATGCTGCAACTGCGACACTTGGTCGGTTGAGATCACCTTATTTTTAAACGCGCCAAAGCCAGTCGTGATGCCATAAGCCACCCGCCCTTGGTCGAGCAATTGCTGCACGGCATCGGCAGCGCGATTCACCCGCGCTTGGGCGGCCTCGGTCAAGGCTACCGTTACCTCGCCCGCAGCCGCGTGCGCCACCTGCCACACCTGTTCAAAGGTCAGGCTTTTTCCGTCAATCAGTATTGTTTTCATAAAATAGTGGATAGTGATAGTGGATAGTGATAGTGGATAGTGATAGTGCTTTATTCTTGGTTAAGCCAAGACAATAAAAGTGCAATAACAAAAACAGTTGCTATCACTATCCACTATCCACTATCACTATCCACTAACTTAAGCGTTTCAAACAGGCCAAATAGCTGGCAAGGGCAGCATCATAATGAATGTGACGGCCCCCATCCACGATCATCTTGCCACCAACGATCACGCGATCTACGGCGCGGGCGTTTGCGCCAAACACAACTGCGTCGGTGACGGTCTCGGCGCGTGAGCCAATCATCGCATCGGCAATCGAGGGGTCGTCGGCCCGCAAATACACCTGATCTTGCCCCAGCATGTCGGCGTAGCCAATGGCGGCGTAGCCGTGCGTGGTGGCAGCAGCGAGTAACGCCTCGCCTTGGGCTGCCACGATGCGCCGCTCATGGCGGGCGCGTTCGTCTAATTCAATCGCCCGCACTTCCTCAAACGCATCTGAGGCGGCGTGGCTGTCGGCCCCAACGCAAAAACGCACGCCAGCCTGCGCCAAATCTGCCGCCACCGGCAAGCCGTCGCCAAGATCACGCTCAGTGGTGCGGCAAATACAGGCAATGGCATTGGCGCGGCCCATCAGCGCCGACTCGTGCGGCAGCAAATGGGTGGCGTGAATGGCGACAAAACGCGCATCCAACACGCCATCATCGGCCAAAAGCTCGACCGGACGTTTGCCATATTCGGCCACACACTCATCCACCTCGCGTTGTTGCTCGCTAACGTGCATGTGAAAAGGCAAATGATGCTGCTTGGCGTAAGCCGACAAGTCAAGGTATTGCTGCTGTTGGCAAGCGCGAATGCTGTGTGCCGCAATTGCCACGCGAAAATGGTCGGTTTTACCGACGGTCAATGCGGTCAGTGCTTGCACATCACGCAGGGTTTGCTCGGTGGCATCATCGCAAAAGCGTTTTTGGCCCTCGTGTAAGGTTTGCCCATAGCCAGCGCGGTAGTAGCCGGTGCGAATGAGGCTGAGACGAATACCCGCCTCGGCTGCGGCCTCAATCACGGCCTCGCTCATGACGAGGCGGTTGGCGTAAGGTTTGCCGCCTACATCGTGATGCACATAATGAAATTCACCGACGGCGGTCACGCCACACATCGCCAATTCGACGAAGGCAAAGCGCGAAATTGCCAGCACGTCGTCTGGCGTGAGTTCGGCGACCAGTTGGAACATTTGGTCGCGCCACGACCAAAAATTGCCCGCCGCCGTGAGTTTATTCGCATTACGCGACTGGGTGCGCCCGCGCAACGCCCGCTGAAATGCGTGCGAATGCGCCGACGCCATGCCCGGCATGATCAGGTGGGAAGGGGTGGAGGTAATCAAATGATGAGTTATGAATTATGAATTATGAATTATGAATTATGAATGGACGCAAGCACTCTATTCATAATTCATAACTCATCATTCATAGTTCGGTTTAGCGTCCCAATACCTGAATGTGTTCGGGGGTAAGGGTGTATTTAATGCGCACTTCGTCGGGCGGGCCGAAGGTGTAAACAGGCGAGCCGGTGTAGCGCTGACACAGGGCGTTGATGTTGGCACGGCCCACGTCTTCGCTGGCGGTCACTGGCCCACGCACTTGAATGTAGCGAAAACCGTTTTGCGGGTCAACAATGGTCAAGGCCACGTAGGGCGTTTTCTCCATCGCACGCGCTTTTAGGCGGCCTTTCGCGGTGTTGAAATAAAAGTGTGTGCCATCGTAGCTAAACCAAACCGGCGTGGCTTGGGGTGTGCCATCCGGCAAGGTCGTGGCCAGCATTGCCAATAGGGGGCGCTCGACCAAATAACGATGACTTTCGGGGATATTAAGGGTATTGCTCATAGGGCGGGGCACATTTTACTCGCAATAAGCCAGCAAGCTACGGGGCCAACATTTCCAACTGAATTTGTGCGTAGGGCGAGGCCGACAAGATGCTGGCTTGCAATGCCTCGCCTGCCTTGAGCAACTCGTCAATCGGCATCGGGGCAAGCCGGTCAATCACAAACCACAGGTCTTGCGAGCTTGGCGTTAGGCCAGTGCGGCGACATTGCCGCCAATTCCAGCGCCGACAGGTCACGCCGACCGCGTCACGCCACACCACTTCGCCAATGTCGGGCGATTCATTCACCGCTTCGCCATCGCGCATGGTGTCGAATGTCTCGCTGCCATCAGCCACCGCCAAGTAAGGCGAGCCGTGATAATGGGCAGCGTCTTCGCCGCCAAAGGGTGCGCCCCAATTTAGACTGAGCGCGTTGTAGGTATCCACTAACGGATTAATGACCGGCAAAGCACCGTCGCGTTTGTAGCGTTTGAACAGGCTTTCTAATGAGGAGGGTGTCTTTTTGGGCGCTGCGCCAAATTGGCGATACGCCTCGCGCCAAGCCTCAATGTGCTTTTCGCACCATTCAGCGCACTCAATTTTGGGCGCAATGAGTGGCAAGGTCGGCACATACCCTTTTATGGTGATACTGAGCGCCCGATATGACGGAAAACGCTCCCAAATGATCGGCAACACCTGTGGCCGGAAGGATGAATCTAGTATAAGCGTCAACATAATGGGTATTATCCGACGACATAAAACGAGCTTAAACCTCCGAGGTCTTAGTTTAGTTTGATGTTGTAGTCACCCTACACGCCATCTGATGCCAACCGCTCGAAACGATGCAAATGCAACTTGCCGATGGGGTCGGGATAAGTAACCGTGACCACACCGCGCGACACAAACCCAGCCCGTTGATAATACGCCTGCAAAAAATCGTTGTCGGCCATGCAATCGAGCCGCACATAGCGCCGTGCCTTGCGTTTGGCGAGGGTGTCGGCCCAAGCCAGCAGCCTCGACCCGACGCCTTGCCCAGCACAAACGCGGCTGACGGCTAAATTGTAGACATACACCCCGTCTTCGAGGGCGACCTCAGGCCATACGGCTGGCTCGGTGTCGAGCACGCGAATTGTGCCAATGAGGTCGTCGCCAGCGTAGGCCAGCCACGTTTCGCCATTGGCAATAGATTGGGCGTAATAGGTGCGCGATTTGTGAAAATTGCCGGGCAGCCATTGCCGCACCCCGCGTTGGTCGAGCCACGCCGCCACGGCTTCGAGAAAATTGAGATAGTCATCCAATTGGTCGGGGTGCGCCAGTTGGATATGGAAATTGTCATACGCCATACGATTAAATCAGGTGATCTTAATCGAGAATAAAAATTTGCTCACAAAAGCGCAAAAGCGCAAAAAATTTTTCTTTGCGCTTTTGTGAGCAATTTTCGTGCGCCCAGAAATTGGCTTCAAGCCGTTTAAGGTTGTTCAAAAGTCGCCTCGTCATTCCCTCGAAAGAGGGAATCCATAACGCGACAGGCACAAATCGCGTGCGTTGCGCCATTTTTTGCGGGCCTCGTTATGGATCTCCGCGTTCGCGGAGATGACGTATTATTAAGTGCAATGCTGACTTTTGAACAGCCTTGTCAAGCCGTTAGCCATCTTCTTGGGCACGAAAATGAGCGACCAAGGCGTTGGCATGTCCGTGCCCAAGTTTGTGTTCGATCTTTAGCCAAGCCACCAATTCCATGTGCTTGAGGTCTTTTTGCGTTTTGAGCAAGTCGAGCCAATGCGCCACTGGAAACCCATATTTCTTTTCGATGGATGGGAAATACGAGGCTGGCCCTTTTACTTTATCGTCGTTTGTCATTTTATTTTTGCGTTCCTTTAAACGCAATTCTACCCTTTCAAAGCCCCCATGCGCACACCTTCGATGAAATAGCGTTGAAACATGAGGAAGAAAATGATCATTGGCAAGGCCGCCAAGGCCGCACCAGCGAAGATGATGCCGTAGTCGGTGCTAAATTCGCCCTGCAACCCAGCCACGCCGACGGTGAGGGTGTAATTGATGGACTTGCGCAACACAATGAGCGGCCACAGAAAGTCGTTCCAATTGCGCACAAAACTGAAGATGGACAAGGCCGCAATGGCGGGCACACACAACGGCAAAATAACATTGCTGAACACTTGAAATTCGCTGCACCCGTCAATCCGCGCTGCATCTTCTAACTCAGACGGCAGTGTTTGAATGTATTGGCGCATGAGAAAAACGCCAAACACCGCCGCGAGGCCGGGCAGAATGACAGCCAACGAGTTGATCGAAAGCAATTGAAAACCGCCTATCGTGATCAATGGGTCAGATTCGAGCAAGCCCAATTGGCGCGTCACCACGTAAGTCGGCACTAAGGTCACTTGCGGCGGAATCATCAAGGTGCTGAGAATGAGGCCGAACAGCACATTGCGGCCCGGAAACTTGCGTTTGGCGAAGGCGTAACCGCTCATGGTATCGAAAATGGTGTGCCAAGCCGTCACGACAATGGCGATGACGATGCTATTGATGGCCCAGCGCCCGTAATCTTTGGCCCCCACCAACAACCGCTCGATATTGCTAAGGCTAAACGGACTCGGCACGAGGTAAGGCTCGCTGGGCGGGATTGTGCCGATAGGCGTGAGCGCCATGACAAACAGCCAATACATGGGAAAAAGCGAGATCAACGCCGCCAAAATGAGCGTTAGCCAAACCAAAATTCGTTGCAATGGAGAATTTGTCGTTGCCATAATCCTTAATACTCAACATCGGAACGAAGTGAGCGAAATTGAATGACTGCCACCGAGGCGATCATGAGAAAAAGCACGAAGGCTTGGGCCGCCGCCACGCCATAATTAAATTGCACAAAGCCTTGTTGATAGACTTGCGTCACGATGGTCTCGGTTGCATTTGCCACGCCCGATGGAATCATGGTGTAAACGCGCTCGAATACCTCGAAACTGGCGATGGTGTAAAGCACCACCAAATACAGCGTGACCGATTTGATGAGCGGCAAGGTAATATTCCACCATTTTCGCACCGGCCCCGCCCCGTCTAGCTCCGCCGCCTCATAATATTCTTTGGGGATGGCCCCCATGGCCGCGCTAAACAACACCACAGCGGTGGCGGGCACAGTGAGCATTGCGCTCAAAATTACCGAACCGAGCGCAATATCGGGGTCACTGATCCAGCGAATCGGCTCGGTAATGAGGCCAAGCTTGGTCAAAATAAAATTCGCCAAGCCCCATTGTCCGTTATAGATGTAGCGCCATGTCATGCCGATGACAACGGCGCTGGTCACGGCGGGCAAATAATAGGCGGCGCGGAAGAAATTTTGCAAGCGCTTGCCCAGCGGTTGAATCAAGCTTGCCAAAATAAGGCCAACGAAAATATTGGTTGTGACGGTAAAAATTGAATAAATGAGCGTATTTTTGATCGCGCCAATAAATACCCCACCCTGCGTAGTGAACGCATCTACATAATT
Organism: Anaerolineae bacterium; assembly: GCA_018500105.2. Taxonomy (GTDB): domain Bacteria; phylum Chloroflexota; class Anaerolineae; order J036; family Brachytrichaceae; genus AQU-03. The sequence continues at coordinate 1,543 of JAHBAL020000149.1, read as the reverse complement.
TTTGTAAAACGGCGTGATCGGCACTAACCCATCGCGAAAAGTATATTTGCCAAACGACATGACCAGCGAGGCCAACACCGGCAACAAAATAAACACGCTAAAGGTGAGGATGGTCGGCAGAATGAAAAGGTAACTCCAACCGTGCTGGCGAATAAACTTTGACATCGAGATTATGTATGTAGAGACGGGGCGGTGACCCGTCTCTACATGGTCGGGGAGGGAGACGGGGCACCGCCCCGTCCCTACTTCGCGTTTTCTAAAATCTTGTTGATTTCAGGTGCAATCGCCTTCATGGCATCCGCAGCCTTTTCCTTCCCGAAGATGACATTTTGCAGCTTGGGGTGAATGATGGTGCGAATGGCGGGCCAGTCGGCGATGATAGGAGTGATGTAGCACGATTCTACAAGCGGGTCAAACTTGTTGATCGGGTCGGTCAACTTGATGCTCTTGCGAGCGCCCGGCGCGAGATAAAACCCAGTCACATCGTCGCCCACCTCTTTGCTGGTGAGATAACGACCGAGGTCCATCGCGGCTTGCACTTTGGCCTTGTCTTTGCCAGCATACACGCTGATCAAGCCGATGCCACCGGCGGTGACAGGCTTGCCGCTCTTGCCAATCGGCATCGGCCATACATCAAAGTTGATCTTGTCGGCCTTGTAACCGCTGCTCGCGCCCGATGGCTCTGGATACATGGCAAATACGCCCTTCTTGAAGCCCGTGCCGATATCGGCGATGTTTTGGGCGCCAAAGTCTGGCGGGGTAACCTTGTGCTCAAGGGCCAAGGCGGCGAACTTGTCGAGCGCCGCTGCGGCCACCGGCGTGTCAAAAGCAAACTTCTTGTTGTCGGGGGTGAGTGGCAAAATGCTGGGGTCATCGCCCATGAACAAGGGCCACGCATTGACCAAACCGGGGTCAATGCCTGCGGTGAAGCCATATACCTTCTCACCGCTGGCGCGGGTGAAAGTCAACTTCTTGGCAACATCAACAAATTGATCGTAAGTCCAAGTCTTGGGCGGCAAATCCACGCCTTTCTCTTTAAACACATCGAGGTTCAAATACATGCCGACGGGCGGAACCCACAACGGCCATGCATATGCTTTGTCTTTGATGCTGACAGCCTTGAGCAAGCCCGGATAAATATCCGCCTTATCGGCGTCGGTCAAAAAGCTATCAACGGGTGAAACCAAATCATCGCGCACCAACAGCGGCAAAATGTCGCTCGGCAAGCGGAAGATGTCGGCGCTGCCACCCTGCACCGATTGCGTCAGCTTGGTAAAACCAGCTTGGTCACCGGTATAACCGGTCACCTCGACCTTAATGTCGGGGTTGTCGGCCATGAATTGGGCAACGGCGTCATCCATCAAGCGTCCAGTGGCATTGGCGCGGTTGGGTTGATAGCCCAACACCCAATATTGCAACGTGCCTTTAAAGCCGCTCTTGCTCTTGCGAATGTCGCCACCCTTCGGCGACATCTTGGGCGCAGGGGGTTGAGTTGGCGCAGCCGCTGGCGCGGTTGTCGCTGCGGGGGCCGCCGGGGCTGTAG
>JAHBAL020000273.1 GCA_018500105.2 Anaerolineae bacterium | reverse complement strand
CAAACCAGTCATTACCAAGAACAATTTTGCACGTGTTTTAAGATTGCTATATCGACAGATCATTTCCCCTATTGTCCACTATTTTGAATGTAATCTATTGTTTAAACACCTGTAAATCTACGGGCAACTCCGGGCGCAATTCTAACCGCCCATTGCGGGTCTCGACCCATTCGCCTTGCGCCGCCAAGCTGTCGCCAACTTTGAGCGTAGGTGAAAACGGCAGGCTGTGCCACAAGTCAAATAGTTGAATCGGCGCAATATTGCCTTGATCGTCTTGGATCTCGATGCGGGTGGATTGGGCGGTGCTGCGAATATCGCGCACAGTGCCGCTGACGGCGAACCACTGCGCGGGCGGCTCCTTGCCCAAGGTCGCAATTGGGCGTAATTCAAACGCCCGCGCCACCGGCAACAGTTGGATGCTGGCCTCGCGCAGCGCCAACAATTGCTTGCGCCCGCGAAATTCGCCCATGCTGCCCTCGGCGCTCACCCAATCGCCCACCCGCAGGTCGGGCGGGCGACCAAACGCCGACGAGTTGAGCGGCAAAAGCATATCGGCGGTCGTGTTGCCTTCACGCAGGCTGACCACGCGCAAACTATCGCCCACCTCGCGGATGCGCCGCACTTGGGCGGTCACGCCCACCACATCGCCTAGCACGGTGGCATCTAGCGCGTTCAGACGAATGGCCTTGACGACGGGCGGGGTAATACGCAATTCGGCGGGGTCGTTAATCGTCAGGCTGGCCTCGTCGTCGCGGATGCGCAGTGTGCCCTCGACCGACACTTGGTCGCCGGGCATGGGGATGCGTTTGCGGCGCAGTAGATCATTCACCACCACACGATACGCCTGCACGCGCATTTCGCCGCCGCGATCACGCAGCCGAAATGACAAATAGCCATCGGCCTCGGCCAATGTGGGGTAATCGGTCAAGATGCCTTCGAGCCGCACATAGGCAAAATTCATGGCAGGCTGAATCGCCGCCGATGAAATGGTGGGTCGTGGTCTGGCTTGCGAAGCGAGGATGAATGCGATAGTGCTGCCAATCGCCAAAAACACAATCAAAATTTTGGCAACACGCATGGGGAAATTTTAAATTTAGAATTTAAAATGGAAAATTTAAAATTAGGTACGTAGATTCCAATTTTAAATTTTCCATTTTCAATTTTAAATTTTTTAGTTGGGCGGTGGCACGGGCAAATCGGCGACGGCGGTGTTCATCCACTTTTCGCCTTCTTCGATCAACATGATGGGAATACCGTCTTTGATCGGGTATTTGCGGCCTAGGGTCTCTTCGACCAACCAGCAATCTTTATACAGCGTGAGCCGACCGGGGTCGTCGCCGGGTTGACGGGTTGCGCCAGAAACACAGTAGGGGCAACGGAGAATATTGAGCAATTCTTGGCTGATGGGGTTTGCCATGTTTTTTCCTTTCGGCTGATTTTACTACAGGCATGTTCGCCACCAAGCATGCCAAACTTCGCCAACGCCTTAATTAATGGCAAAGTTAGGATTACTTTTGCCACCAACACGGGGGTAGCAACCCCGACGAGTCACCGACCCGTCTCTACTGACGCTCTTAACCGCCGCACATAATCGCTGACCACCCGCACCGGATCGGCAGCATCAAACGAAGCCCGCAACAACGCGCTGGCGACGATGGCCCCATCGGCAAAGGTGCCGATCTCGCGCACATGGGCGGCGGTGCTGACCCCAAAGCCGACCACGACCGGCTTGCCGTTGGCCTTGGCCTTGACACGCTCGACATATTCACGCAGCCCTTCGGCCAAGGTATCACGCGCACCGGTCACGCCGGTCACTTGCACCACATAGACAAAGCCGCTGGCGGCCTTGGTTGCCACTTCGAGACGAGCGGCGGTGCTGGTGGGGGCGGCAAATTGCACCAATGCCATCTCGTTGGCGGCGCAAATTGCGCCCAGTTCGCCGCTTTCTTCGGGTGGCAAATCCGGCACAATCAGCCCATCCACACCCGCCTTGCGCCAATCTTCAACATAACGCCGCTCACCGTAAGCGATCAGCGGGTTGAGATAGCCCATCGCAAACATCGGCACGGTCACGCCTGCCGCCCGCACCCGTGCCGCAATCTCCATGCCTTTGCGCACCGTGATGCCATTTGCCAAGGCAATTTGCGAGGCTTTTTGCACCACCACGCCATCGGCCAGCGGGTCGCTAAACGGCACACCCAGTTCGATCATGTCGCCGCCAGCATCGGCAATGGCTTTGATAATCTTCACCGATTGCTCAATATCAGGATAGCCCAGCGTCCAAAACGGCATCAACGCCGGGCGATTTTCGGCGCGTGCGCGTGCAAACGCGGCCTTAATTTCAAGTAAACCCATAAGAAGGAAATTAGAAATTGAAAATTGAAAATGTAAAATTTAAAATTGCAGATAATAATTTTAAATTTTACATTTTCAAGTTTCAATTTTCCTGTAGTTGCCGTTGAAGTAGAGCAGCGGTGCAGCGTCGGGTTGTTGCACTTTGGCAGCCAGCACTTGCCCGATGAAGATGGTGTGATCGCCACCAGAATGGCGCTCGACCACCTTGCAATCGAGGTAAGCAAGGGCATCGCTGAGCACCGGCGCACCAGTAGCTGCCACATGATGCGCCAAACCCGCGAATCGCTCGGTGTCGGGCATACGCCCGGCAAACCGGTCGGAGATCGGCTGCATGTCTGGCGTCAGAAAATTGACGCAAAAAATGCCGCTGGCATCAATGAGCGGGTGGGTGCGGGTTTTGGTGTTGATACACACAAACACCATCGGCGGGTCTACCGCCAATGACGAAAATGCAGTCGCGGTCAACCCATAAATGAGGCCATCGTGTTTGGTGGTGATGATGGTGACGGTGCTGGCCCAGCGCCGCATCACTTGTTTCATATCGTCTGGAGTCATTTTTTGAAATGGAAAATTGAAAATGTAAAATGTAAAATTAACACTGTGGGCTAATTCCCAATTTTACATTTTCTGTAGGGGCAAGATGATAGTGCAATCGTCAAATCGTCATCTTTGCGTAATATCCATCATTTCGACCCTTCGGCAAGCTCAGGGCAAACTACGAGGAGCTATCTTTGCTTAAAATACGCTGCAAGCCTCAAGTTATGCAAAGATTTCTCGCTTCGCGTCGAAATGACAGTTCCACGATCATCTTGATTCTTACAGAATTTTACATTTTCAATTTTAAATTTTAAATTTCTCTAACCGTGTCTTCGCATAAAGCGATACATGCGCTCTAGTGCGATTTCAATTTTTTCATAAGATTGGGCATAGGCGATGCGCACGTGATTTTTGCCCGATGCGCCAAAGGCGCTGCCGGGCACAAGCGCCACTTCTTCCTCAGCCAAAAGTGTATCGGCAAATACGTCACCACTCATACCGCTGGCGCTGACATCAGGGAAACAATAAAATGCGCCGCGTGGCTCAAAACAGGTTAAGCCCATATTATTTAGCTCGCGCACCAGCAGTTTTCGGCGGCGATCATATTCGGCCACCATGTGCTGCACATGCGCCTCGCCTTGCTCAAGCGCAACGATGGCGGCGGCTTGGGCGGTGGTGGGGGCCGACATGATGATGTATTGATGCACCTTCTTGGCTGCCGACACCAAATGCTCTGGCCCGCACATATAGCCGATGCGCCAGCCAGTCATGGCGTAATCTTTGCTAAAGCCGCCGAGCAAAATAGTGCGCTCGCGCATGCCGGGCAATGAGGGCACGCACACGTGTTGTGTGCCATAAATCAATTGATCATAAACCTCGTCACTCACCACGATCAAATCATGCTTTTTGGCGAGTTCGCCGATGCTGACTAAATTGTCGCGGGTGTAAACTGCGCCGGTGGGATTGCTGGGCGAGCCGATCAAGATGGCTTTGGTTTTGGGGGTGACATAGGGCGCAAGAACCTCGCCGCTGGCCTGAAACCCGCTCTCGGCGCTTAAATCTACCGTGACAGGTGTGCCGCCCGATAGCGCCACCGAGGCGGCATAGGCCACAAAGCACGGGGTCGGCACAATGACCTCATCGCCGGGGTCACAAATGGCGGTGAACAAGTCGGCAAAGGCTTCGCTGACGCCGACCGTGACAAAAATCTCGCTTTCTGGGTCATATTCAACGCCGTATAACCGATTGATGTGTTTGCTGATGGCGCGGCGCAGTTGAATGGTTCCGGCATTGCTGGTATATGCAGTTTCGCCGCGCAGCAACGAATCCACACCGGCCTGCAAAATAGGCTGTGGGGTGACAAAATCTGGCTCACCAATGGAAAGCGAGATCACCTTTGGATTCGATGCTGCAATGTCAAAAAATTTGCGAATGCCAGACGGCGGAATGGCACTGACACGCTGTGAAATAAAGTTGCGCATGGGGCTATTTTAATCAGTGTCAAAGTGTCAGGGTGACAAGGTGGGTGAATTGCAAGTTAGATAGTCACCTTGTCACCCTGACACCCCCTCACCTCGTCATCTTCTCACGCCTGCCTCAAATAACGAATGAGCGCATTGGTCGAGCTGTCATGCCGGAGCGGGGCGGCGGGGTTTTGCAGTTCGGGGATGATGCGCTTGGCGAGCACTTTGCCCAATTCAACGCCCCATTGGTCAAACGAATTGATGCCCCAAATGACACCTTGGGTAAACACGCTGTGTTCGTAAAGCGCGATCAGGCTGCCGAGGGTGGCGGGGGTGAGTTGATCGGCCAAGATGGTGCTGGATGGGCGGTTGCCATCAAACAGGCGATGCGGAATTAAGTCTTCGTTCACGCCTTCAAAGCGCAATTGCTCGTAGGTTTTGCCAAACGCCAACGCCTCGGCCTGCGCCAACATATTCGCCAACAAAAAGGCGTGATGCTCGCCGAGTGGGTTGTGCGTATGCTTAAATCCAATAAAATCGCACGGGATGCGGGCTGTGCCTTGGTGAATGAGTTGATGGAAGGAGTGCTGCCCGTTCGTGCCCGGCTCGCCCCAATACACCGGCCCAGTGGGGTAACCAACACGCTCACCCTCACGGGTGACGCTTTTGCCGTTGCTTTCCATCGTCAATTGTTGCAAATAGGCCGGAAATCGCTTGAGGTATTGGTCATAGGGCAGCACGGCAATGCTGCCAACCTCGAAGAAATTGACATAATACACCGTGAGCAACCCCATAATAACCGGCAAATTTTGCAGATAGGGCGCGGTGCGAAAATGCTCATCCATGGCGTGGAAACCGTCGAGCATGGCGCGGAAATGGGCAGGGCCGATGGCGAGCATGGTCGAAAGCCCAATCGCGCTGTCCATCGAGTAGCGCCCGCCGACCCAATCCCAAAAACCAAACATATTGGCGGGGTCAATGCCAAATTCGCGCACCGCTTTTTCGTTGGTAGAGACGGCGACGAAGTGCTTGGCAATGGCCGCTGGGTCGCTCAGCGTCGCCAGCGCCCATTGACGTGCAAGATTGGCGTTTGCCATCGTCTCGAGCGTGGTAAATGTCTTGGAAGCCACGATGAATAAAGTCTCGTTGGCATCGAGGTCGCGCACGGCTTCGGCAAAATCGCTGCCGTCCACATTCGACACAAACCGAAAAACCATGTCGCGGGCGCTAAAAGGACGCAACGCCTCGTAGGCCATCACCGGGCCAAGGTCAGAGCCGCCAATGCCGATATTGACGATATTTTTGATGCGCTTGCCGGTGTGCCCGCGCCATTCGCCACCGCGCACCCGCTCGGCAAATTGGCTCATTTTGTCGAGCACAGCGTGAACTTCGGGCACGACATTTTGCCCATCAACCATAATCGTGGCGTCTCGCGGGGCGCGTAAGGCCACATGCAACACAGCGCGATCTTCGGTGCTGTTGATTTTGTCGCCGCGAAACATGGCAGCGATGTGTTCACTCAGTTGGCGCTGCTCGGCCAATTGCTCAAGCAAACGCAAGGTGTTGTCGGCGATGATATGCTTTGAATAATCGAGATACAACCCCGCGCCTTGCGCCACATAGGTCTCACCACGATCTGAGTCCATCCGAAACAAATCGCGTAAGTGCTTGTGTTTCATCGCGCTGGCGTGAAGTGACAGCGACAGATAGGCATCGGTTCGGTCAAAGGGTTTTGCAGTTGTCATTTGACCGAATTTTACTTGTATCTCACGTTAAAGCAAATTTCGATTAGCCCTCCAAACTTTGAAAAGCGGCGAATGCGGGTTATTTTTGGGCAAAGGTCAACACATGTTTGCCGCCGTCGAAATAAATTTTTAGTGTGTTGCCGCTCATTTCATAGCGGGTGACGGTGTTGAGCGATTTCAAATACCACGCCTCTTGGGTCATTGTTTCATTGGCGATGCAGGCCATCAGCGTGCTTGCCAAATTGCCAAATTGAATTTTATCGCCCGTAACGGTGTAGCCGCCGCCAAAATAGTTGCAGCCGCCTTTGCCAGACACACTTTTCTCGTCAAAGCGGATGGTTGATTCCACATTCGGGGCCGACTTGCCATCTTTGCTGCTCTCGACCAAACGCCATGCGCTGCCAACCAAGGTCGGCGCGGCGGTCGGTTGTGGCTTTGCCGAGGCGCTTTGGCGCGTCAATGTCAGCACCGGCTTGCCATCGCCAAAATAGATGCGCAAGGTTAAGCCGTCAATTTCGTAGCGGGTCGCCGTTTGTAGCGACTGCAAATACCATGTCTCTTGCGACATGGCTGGGCCTGCGCACGCCATGCGGGTGCTGGCCAGCGGGCTAATTTTCAGTTTGTCGTCATTTGCAGTATAAGCGCCATTAAATTGGTTGCAGCCGCCATTGCCCGAAGCGCGATCTGTGGTAAAAACGAGCGTAGATTCAACGCCAGTCGCCGACTTGCCGTCTTTGCTGCTCTCGACCAAGCGCCATGTGCCAAGCAAGGGGCTGGGGACAACCGTACTGGTGGGTTTGGGTAATGGGGGTGCGGTGGGTGCGACGGTTGGCGCGGGGACACTGCTCGCTACTGGCGCGGCGGTGGCGGTGGGACGAACCGGTGTATTGGTGGCAACGACATTGGCTGGTGCAACTGTGGCTGTGGCCGGAACGGTAACCGGAGCGCCACAAGCTGCTAAAAATGCGCATGTGAGCGCGCCAAGGGCGATAGAAATTTTGTTATTCATGATCACAGTTTGGGCGCAATTTGTGCCCCCAAAGACGTCATCACTTTACAAAATACGACCTCTGGGCGCTTGATAAAAATTTGACAAATGATTGACACGCCATAAACCATTTGATTCATGATTTAGAGCCAATGCCTCATTCAGATCCAAACGCAACGATAATGCTACTGCGTCCCAATCACTTGGCTGTCCAAAATTTCGCCATACAGATGGTTGTCACGCAGCAAATCTTCGTGCTTGCCTTGCGCCACCAATTTGCCATTATCGAGCAGCAAAATGAGGTCGGCGTTGCGCACCGTGCTAATGCGTTGGGCAATGACGAAACTGGTGCGGCCCGTCATTAACTCATCCAACGCCTGTTGAATTTGATACTCGGTTTCGGCATCTACCGACGACGTGCTGTCGTCGAAAATGAGGATGGCGGGCTTGAGCAACAAGGTGCGGGCGATGGCGATACGCTGCTTTTGCCCGCCACTCAGCCCCACCCCACGCTCGCCGATGATGGTGGCGTAGCCGTCGGGGAAAGCGGTGATGAAATCGTGCGCTTGGGCGGCCTTGGCGGCAGCGATGATCTCGTCGTCGCTGGCATCGGTTTTGCCATAGGCCAAATTCTCGCGGATGCTGCCGCTAAACAAGACCGTGTCTTGCAGCACAATGCCGATTTGGCTACGCAACGAGTTCAGCGTCACGTCGCGCACATCGTGCCCGTCAATTTGCACGCTGCCACTGCGCACATCATAAAAACGCGGAATAAGGTTGATGATGCTGCTTTTGCCGCTGCCAGTGCGGCCTAAAATAGCGACGGTTTGGCCCGGCTCGACGACGAATGACACTTCGCTCAAGGTGGGGCGTTCGGCGCCGGCAAATTTGAACGACGCCGCCTTAAATTCGACGCGCCCGCGAATGGCGGGCAAAGGCTTGGCGCTCGGTTTGTCTTTCACCTCCGATTCGGCATCTAGCACCTCGAAGATGCGCTCGGCGCTTGCGCCCGAACGCGAGATCGAAGCCGCCAAAAAGCCAAATTGGAAAACCGGCTGCAACAAGGCCGCCAAGTATGAATTGAAGGCCACCAAATCCCCCAAACTCAGTTGTTGGTTAATGACTTGGATGCCGCCCACCAACACCACCAACACGGTGGCAATATTGACGATGAGAAAGAGCAACGGAAATGTGACCGAAATGCTTTTCGAGGCTTGAATGTTGACATCCATCAACAATTGGTTGGCCTCGCGGTAGCGGGTGCTTTCGTATGGCTCACGCGCAAAAGACCGCACCACGCGAATGCCCGCCAAGTTTTCTTGCAAAATGGCGGTAAGTGCGCCCAAGCGCGCTTGCGCCTTTGAAAACAACGGGCGCACCCGGGCGATGAAGAAGCCAAGAAAGACGAAAATGATCGGGATACACGCCAATTCGATCAGGGCCAATTGCCAATTCATCGAAAGCAGCACCGCCGCCGCCGCGATGAGGACGATGAGTGAGCCGATGAGTTGCAACAAGCCGCCGCCAATAAATTGGCGCAACACATCCACATCGCTGGTGACGCGGGTCATGAGCTGGCCGGTTTGCTGTTGGTCATGGTAGCTAAAGCTCAGGCTGCTCAGTTTGTTGAAAATCTGGTTACGCAAGTCGAAGGCCACATTTTGCGAGGCGCGTTCGGCCAAATAGGTTTGGGCAAAGGTGAACGCCGCCCGCACCGCCGCCGCACCCAACAGAAACGCCACGCCTTGCCACACGGCGCTCATATTTTTGGGCGTAATGCCATCGTCAACGATGCGTTTGAGCAATTGTGGGGCCACGAGACCCAACACGCTGACCAGCACCATGCTGACAAAGGCGCCAAAGGTGATGAGAAAATAGGGTTTGAGGAAAACGAGGGAGCGGCGGAGGGCTTGGTTATTGCCACGCTCGCGGGGGGGACGGTTCATCATGGTTTAATTGCCCGCAAAAAGTCATCGTAATCGCGGTAGTAATCGGATTCGGCGAAAAAAGTCGAAGCCAAGGCAAGGCAGACCGAGCCAGCCGAGAAATTGTCGAGTTCGCGCCACACCATCGGGCAAACATATAGCCCAACATAGGGGCGGTTGAGGTGGTAACGGCGCTTTTCACGTCCATCATCGAGCAACACATCGAAACTGCCCGACAGCGCAATTAAAAATTGCTGCAATTCTTTGTGCGCATGTCCGGCCCGCATTGCCCCAGCAGGCACGTCATATAAATAATAGACGCGCTTAATCTCAAACGGCACATGGCGCGTTTCTTCGATAAACGTCAGGTTGCCACGCGGCTCGGCCACTTTGGGCAATTCGATGAAATAACAATTGTTAACGGACATGATGGGTAAGTCGAGGGGATATTATAGGAGCGATGGATATTGGGTCATGAGTAACGAGTAACGAGTAACAAGTAACGAGTAGGTTTGTTAAAATCATTACTCATTACTCATTACTCATTACTCATTACTCATTACTCATTCCTTGCCCCAAAAAATGCTGATACTCACCCACGCCACCCAAACAGAAGAATACGCATTATTTACTGCCCTGCTCACTGAATACGCTCATAACGATTTGGCTGACCCACAAAATAGCTCGATCTGGAAAGATTTTCAAAATATACCCGGGCGGTATGCGCCGCCGCTGGGTGGGGTGTGGCTGGCAAATTGGGGCGATGTGTTGGCGGGCTGCGCGGCGTTTGCGCCGACGGCCCAAGCTGAGCTGGCCGAAATGAAGCGTGTATATGTCAAGCCCAATTTCCGGCGCTACGGCATTGCGCGGGCGCTGGCGCAAAAAATCATCGGCGAGGCGGCGCGGGCAGGCTATCGCCGCATTGCCATTAGCACATGGGGCCACAACACCCGCGCCATTGTGCTCTACGAACAACTCGGCTTTGTGCCCGTCCAGCCCTTCAAAGAGCATCCCTCGCAGGGCCTTGTCTATTTAGGGCGCGATGTTTAAAGGCGGGTCGGGGACCCGCCTCTGCATCAAAATCTGTCCTTTCTTCGAGACCTTTGTGCGCTTTGTGGCAAAAAACTGAGCTTTGCATAACCTCGACAAATAAAGTGGATAATTTAGCCATGCACCCACAATTACAACATGTCTTTGACCATATTGCCGCCAATGATCAAACGTTCATCCAACGGCTGATGGATTATGTGCGTCACCCCAGCATCAGCGCCCACAACCTCGGTATCCGCGAAGTGGGGCAAATGCTGGTCGAGATGCTCAACCGCATGGGCATGAATGCCCGCGCCATCGAGACGGCCGGTCACCCCATGATTTATGGTCGCCGCGACGATGCGCCCGGCAAGCCCACTGTGCTGCTGTATGGGCATTACGATGTGCAGCCGCCCGACCCGCTCGACCAATGGCATTCGCCGCCGTTCGAGCCAACCATCCGCAATGGGCGCATTTATGCACGTGGCATCGGCGACAACAAAGGCCAACATTTTGCCCAACTGCTGGCGCTAGAATCGTGGCTGGCGGTGGCGGGCAAACTGCCGTGCAATGTAATTGTGCTGCTTGAAGGCGAAGAAGAAATCGGCAGCCCACGCATTGCCGATTTTGTGCGACAACACCGCGATCTGCTCAAGTGCGATTTGTCTATCACCGCAGACGGGCCAGTGCATGAAAGCGGGCGTTGGTCGCTCGAATTTGGCGTGCGTGGCATTGTGTCGTTTGAACTGCGGGCCAAAGGCGCAACCCGCGACCTGCATTCGGGCAATTTCGGCGGCATCGTCCCCAATCCCATTTGGGCGCTGGTGCATTTGCTCAGCAGCATGAAATCCCCCGATGGGCGCATCACAATCGAGGGCATTTACGACGATGTGCTGCCGCCCGGCCCTGCCGAATTGGCAGCCATGGCGAATTTGCCGCAAGATCACAGCCACCTTATGCGCGAATTGGGATTGACCCAGCTTGACGCGCCGCTCGATCGCCCATTTTACGAGCGCACCATGTTCTACCCCACCCTCACCATCAACGGCATCGGCGGCGGCTACACTGGGCCGGGGTCAAAAACCGTGTTGCCGAGCGCGGCTTCGGTCAAAGGCGATATGCGGCTGGTGAAAAATATGCGTATCGAAGACGCTTTTGCCAAAATTGAAGCGCACATTAAAAAACATGCGGCGCGTGAATTGTGCGGCTGTGAGGTGCAACTGATTCGACAAGGCGGCATGGAGCCATCACGCACGCCGGTAGATTCGCCTTTTGCCGCGCCAATTGCGCGGGGCATGACCTTGGCGCAAGGCGAAGCGCCGTTGCTCGTGCCAAGCGTGGGCGGCAGCTTGCCCGATTACGTCTTCACCCAAATTTTGGGCGTGCCAGCCTTCGTCACCCCTTACGCCAACGCCGACGAGGCCAACCACGCACCCAACGAAAATATGGAGATCTGGCGCTTCATCACCGGCATCAAAACCGGCGCCGCCGTGCTTCACGAAATTGCAAATGATGAGTAACGAGTAACGAGTGATGAGTAATGAATAACGAGTTAGGGTAAATCATCTGTTACTCGTTACTCGTTACTCGTTACTCATTACTCATTCGTAATTCGTAATTCGTAATTAGATTATGTTCACCCTATCCAATTCTTTCCTTACTGTCGAAATATTAGACCCGATTGTGGATGTGGCTTATATGGGCGCACGTTACTGCACTGGCGGGTATATCTATCAGGTGCACGACCACGCGCATTATGCGGGGCACACGCATGAGCATGGGCCATTGCTAACCGGCCCGACCTACCCCGATTCGTATAACACGTTCGACGGGCAAGGCATCCCCGATGCCTTCAATCTAAATCCATTGCGGGCGGTGGGCGATAGCCACGAGGCGCTCATCATCGGCGTGGGGTTGTGTGAATTGCATCCCAACTACCGCAAAAATTCGGTCAAAACCTTTTGCGAATGGCAGATCGAAACGGGCGCAGACAGTTTGACTTTTCGCACCGAGCAAACGCACCACGATTGGGCGCTCAAACTGACGCGCACGGTGTCGTTAATTGGGCGCACCGTGCGTTCGTTCACGCTTTTGCAAAATACAGGCGTCGCCGCCATCCCCATGCGCTGGTTCCCGCATCCGTTTTACCCGCAAACCGCCACTGACGAACTCATTAAGCTCAACTGTGCGGTATCGTTCCCCGAAAACGACGGCTACACGCTCAACGCCAACGGCTTTATTTGTCGCAAGGGCTGGCCTTGGCCGACAGATTATTACCAAGCCATCAATCACAACGGGCAAGCCAATCTGGTCATTCAGCAACGCCACCCAACACTCGGCCTGATCTCGGCCACGTTGAGCTATGCGCCCGACTTTTTCCCCATTTGGGGCAACCCGCGCACCTTCTCATGGGAGCCATTTCTCGAGCGCATGATCGCACCCGGACAAGCGTGTGATTGGACGATTGATTATGATTTTTAGGGAAATAGACCCATGCGAAGCATCAGCCTAGAAAACGTCCGCAAACTTGCCATTTACAAACAAGCGCTCAGTGGCACACCGCCAAGCAGTTCACCCGACAACCTATTAAAAATAGTGCAGGCGCTGGGCTGCCTACAACTCGACCCCATCAATGCGGTGGCGCGATCGCATTTGCTGGTGCTGTTCAGCCGCCTCGGCAATTACGACCTTGCGCATCTCGACCAATTGCTGTGGCAAGACCGCGCTTTGTTTGAATATTGGGCGCACTGTGCCGCCATTGTGCCCACCAGCGATTACGCCATTCATCACCTGATGATGCGCACCTACAACGAGCGCAGCGGCACATGGGCCGACCGCCGCAACGAGTGGATTGCGCAAAACGCGCCGCTACGTGACCACATCCTTGGTCAAATCCGCGAACGTGGGCCGTTACCCTCGCGGGTGTTTGAGAATATAGAAGTGCAAATTAGCGACTGGTGGTCAACCGGCTGGAATTCGGGCCGCAATGTCAGCCGAATGCTCGATTTTTTGTGGATGGACGGCACGCTGATGGTGGCAGGGCGCAGCGGTATCCAAAAATTATGGGATTTGAGTGAGCGCTGTCTGCCCGCCGACACCCCGCGCCAAACGCTCTCGCCGCGTGAGGTGACGCACCTCGCCGCCCAACGCGCCATTCAGGCGCTGGGTGTAGCGACGCCGCTGCAAATTAAGCAGCATTTCATTCGTGGGCGCTACGAGTATTTGCCCGAAGTGCTGACTGCGCTTGAACGTGAAGGCGTGATCGAACGGGTGAGCATCGCAGGCGAGCGCAAGTTGCCGGGCGTATGGTATTTGCACCGCGATGACGCGGCGGCACTTGAGCGCATTGAGGCCGGCGATTGGCAGCCGCGCACCACATTGCTTTCGCCATTCGACAACCTCATTTGCGACCGCAAACGCACCCTACAACTGTGGAACTTCGATTTCACCATCGAGATTTATGTGCCACAAGCCAAGCGCAAATTTGGCTATTATGTTTTGCCCATTTTGCATGGCGACCGCCTAATCGGGCGGGTAGACTCGCAAATGAACCGCCGAACAAGTGAATATGAGGTAAACCGCGTTTATTACGAAGCCGATGTCGCCGTCACGCCAGAGATTCAGCAGGCCACCGAGGCGGCCATCACTGCGTTGGGGGCGTTTTTGCGGGCAAAAGCCATCAAACACACAAATTAACCCTGATTAATATCGTCCGTTGTCTGTCTTTGTTACTTGACTTAACTGCGTCTATTGTCAAATTGCGCATCTGGCGCTATCATTTTCACCCGCAACTATGAGCAAGAATTTAGCCCAGTAGTACAATAACATCATGACAAGCACAAACACCATTTCAACCCAATTGCGCGAAGACACGCGCGACCTTCACCTTGCTGCTGAGCGCTCGCCGTTTATGCAATCCTTCTTTCGCGGACAAGTGGGCCGCGAAATCTACTGTCACATGCTTGCGCGATTGCAGCAGGTTTACGCCCTGATTGAAAAATACCATACCCAACATGCCGACCACCCCGTTTTGGGCAAAATGTATTTCCCAGAGCTATTTCGCGTCGAAGCCATGCAGCAAGATCTGGCATTTTTCAACCATACACCTGCCCAAAATGGCGAAATGACCGAAGCCACCCGCAGCTATGCCGACCGCATCGAATGGCTCGCCAATAACTGGCCGGCTGGCATCATTGCCCACCAATACACCCGTTATTTGGGCGACCTTTCGGGCGGGCAAATGATAAAGAAAGTGGTCAAACGGGCCTATTCACTGGCAGATGAGCGCGGCGTCGCGTTTTACAATTTTGCCGATGTGCCCGATATCCCCGCATTCAAAGAGCGTTATCGCCAAGCCATTGATAGCCTGCCCATTGACGACAGCGAAAAGCAACGTTTGGTTGACGAAGCAAACCTGTCCTTTCGACATAACATTGCCCTGTTTAACGAACTTGACACCGAAACAAAGGCAGGTTAATGTCAACACCCTTTAGCACAACTAGCACAACCGAAGAACCGCGTTTCAGCTATTGGCGCTCGCTGCGGCTGGGCACATTTCATATCGGTTCATCATTTGCCGATATTTTAGGCTCGTCCATCTGGAACTATGTCATGGCAAATGGCATGTTGGCGCTGGGTGGGTTTGTGGCAACGCCTGTCACGCTGTTGCTGGCAATGCGCCAATTGCTCGTGCCACTCACCATTTTTACCGGGCACTTGTCAGATACCCATCCCATTTTGGGATATCGGCGTTTACCGTATATTTGGTTGGGACGTGGGCTAATGTTGTTGTCATTGCCGTTACTGCCCTATGCCACCTCGCTCATTTTTAGTGGCAATGGGTTGGGCTGGCTGTTGGCATTTGTCGGTTTTTTGCTTTACGGCATCGGCACACAAACCTCCGGCAGCCCATTCACGGCTCTTGTGCGTGACAGCGCCCCCAAAGCCAAACAAGGCTTGGCCTACGCCATCGTGCAAACCATTTTGGTCGCGGCTTTCGCCTTTAGCCCGCTCATCTATGCCCGCATGGCGCGGGCGTTTTTGCCAAACTACGAAAGCGAGCGCAGCAGCTTGGCTCAATTCAATCTTGATTTGTTTTGGCTTGCCACCGGCTTGGCGATGCTCATCTCATTCATCGCGTGGGTTGGGTCGGTCATTGGGGTCGAAAAACGCGACCCCAATGCCATCACGCGAAAAGTAGACAGCCCGGGTCAAACCTTTGCCCAATTCGGAACCGTATTGGGCGAAATTTGGGCCGACCGCCGTATGCGTAGCTTTTTTGTGCTGTTGTCCATCGGCGCCATCAGCGGCTTTGGGCAAGATGGCGTGCTAGAGCCAAGCCTGCGCGAAGTATTTGGCTACACATTCAGCCAGTCGGCCATCACCACCGGTTTTTGGGGAATTGGGTTATTAATCGGCCTCATCGGCTGCATCGGCCTCACCCGCAAATGGGCGACCGTCGAGCAAGTCAAAATTGCCCAGATCGGCCTCGTCATCTCGGCGCTGGGCATGGGGATGATGGCCTTCACCTTGCTGAGCAAAACCGAAGACCTCATGACGCCAGCCGTCACGCTGTTTGGTTTGGGATTTGGCATCTACACCGCTGGCGGCTCACCCTTGCTCATGGTGATGTCGCTCGACAACCGCGCTGGCATCTATTTGGGTCTGTGGAGCATGGCGCAATTGCTGGCGCGGGGCGTTGGCATCGCGCTCGGCGGCATCATTTACGACCTAGCGCGGCTATCTGGCCTCGCCACCCACACCGCATATGGGGCCGTATTCGCGCTCGAAGCCATTGGCTTCATCATCTGCATTTACTTTTTACGCGCTAGCGACGTTCGCAGCTTCGCCCGCGAAGCCCAAGTTCCTGCGACAGCCGCCCTCGAAGCGGTAGATTAATGATGAGTTATGAGTTATGAGTTATGAGTTATGAATGATGAATGGTAATAAATAATGAGTAATGAGTAACGAGTAAATAACTCATTACTCATTACTCGTTACTCGTTACTCGTTACTCATAACTCATCATTCACAAAGACCATGTCACGTATTACCGAGATATTTCAAACCATGCAATATGGCCCGGCCCCCGAAGCCGCGACACCCGCACAAGCGTGGCTAACGCAACATCAACGCCAATTTGGGCATTTCATCAACGGTCAATTTACGCCCCACGTCGCCGAACGCGCCTTCGATGCAATCAATCCGGCCAACGCCAACGTCATCGCCAAATTAACCCAAGCCAGCGCCGATGAGGTTGACGCCGCCGTAAACGCCGCCAGCCAAGCCTTTGCCACATGGCGCGAAACACCCGGCCACGTGCGTGCGCGATATTTGTATGCCATTGCGCGGCACATTCAAAAGCAATCGCGCTTGTTTGCCGTGCTCGAAACGCTCGACAATGGCAAAACCATCCGCGAAACCCGCGACATTGATATTCCGCTGGTGGCGCGGCATTTCTATCATCACGCCGGTTGGGCGCAAGTAATGCAGCAAGAACTGCCCAATCACGAGCCGATTGGTGTGATCGGGCAAATTATCCCTTGGAATTTCCCGCTGCTGATGTTGGCATGGAAGATCGCCCCGGCATTGGCGATGGGCAACACGGTGGTGCTTAAACCCGCCGAATGGACCTCGCTCACGGCCTTGCTGTTTGGCGAAGTGTGTCAGGCGGTGGGGCTGCCGCCCGGCGTGGTCAATATTGTCACCGGCGACGGCGAGGTCGGCAAACGCATTGTTAACCATGCGGGCGTGCAAAAAATTGCCTTCACCGGCAGCACCGAAGTCGGACGCGCCATTCGCAGCGCCACAGCCGGCACAGGCAAAAAATTGTCGCTCGAATTGGGCGGCAAATCGCCCTTCATTGTTTTCGACGATGCCGATCTCGACAGCACCGTCGAGGGCGTGGTAGATGCGATTTGGTTTAATCAAGGCCAAGTATGTTGCGCTGGCTCGCGGCTGCTGGTGCAAGAAAGCGTGGCCGACAAGCTGATCGCCAAACTAAAAGCCCGCATGGAAACCCTGCGCATCGGCGACCCGCTCGACAAAACGATGGACATCGGCGCGATTATTGCGCCGCCGCAGCTCGAAAAAGTGACGCGGCTGGTGGCGCAAGGCCAGCAAGAGGGCGCGGTATTGTGGCAGCCCAGTTGGTGCAGCCGAGACCAAGCCGGTTATCAGGCCAGCGTCGGCGGCAAAGGCTATTTCTTCCCGCCCACCCTGTTCACCGAAGTGCAACCGGCCTCGACCTTGGCCCAAGTCGAGATTTTTGGGCCGGTGCTGGTGGCAATGAGTTTCCGCACCCACAGCGAGGCGGTGTCACTGGCAAACAACACCCGTTATGGCCTCGCCGCCAGCATTTGGAGCGAAAATATCAATTTGGCGCTCGATGTCGCGCCCAAGCTCAAGGCGGGCGTGGTGTGGATCAACTGCACCAACCAATTTGACGCGGCGGCTGGCTTTGGCGGCTACCGCGAAAGCGGCTATGGGCGCGAAGGCGGCAAAGAGGGGTTATTTGAATATGTGAAACGCAAAACCAATGAACAATGGACAATGGACAATGGACAACGGGCTGTTGGCAATGGATTAGGTGATGCACCGAAATCTAAAATCCATACTATTGACCGAACGCCGAAGCTATATATTGGCGGCAAACAAGCCCGCCCCGACAGCGGCTATAGCCGCATCGTTTACGCGCCATCTTCCGACCTAATCGGCGAAGTGGCCGACGGCAGCCGCAAAGACATTCGCAATGCGGTCGAGGCCGCGCACGCAGCCCGGGGCGGCTGGGGCAACGCCACCGCCCACAATCGGGCGCAAGTGTTGTATTACCTCGCCGAAAATCTTAGCATTCGGGCGGGCGAATTTGCGGCGCGGCTAATGCAAATGCAGGGCATTGAGGCAGCGCACGCGCAAGCCGAGGTCGAGGCCACCATTCAAACGCTGTTCACCTTTGCCGCCATGTGCGACAAATTTGATGGCGCGGTTCATGCCACGCCCATGCGTAATGTCACTTTGGCGATGAATGAGGCCATTGGCGTGATCGGCATTGCTTGCCCCGATGAGCAACCCTTGTTGGCGACAGTCAAGCTCATGGCAGCGGCCATCAGCATGGGCAACACCGTCGTGCTCATCCCATCCGAGCAGCATCCGCTCAGCGCCACCGACCTATATCAAGTGCTCGACACCAGCGACGTGCCGGGCGGCGTAGTGAATATCATCACCGGCGAACGCGACGCACTGAGCAAGACCTTGGCTGAGCATCTCGACGTTGACGCGATGTGGTATTTTGGCAGCGCCAACGGCAGCGCGATGGTCGAAAAGGCGTCGGTTGGCAACCTCAAACGCACATGGGTCGGCTACGGCAAGCCGGTTAATTGGTTTGACGCCAGCGATACCGACGAATTGCTGCGCCACGCCACGCAAGTGAAAAATATTTGGGTTCCGTATGGGGCTTAAATTGCTTAGGACTTACGCGCATTAAAAATATTTCGCCACAAAAAACACAAAGCGCACAAAGGAAAAAAGGTTTACCAATGCAAATCTTTGAGTTCTTTGTGCGCTTTGTGGTAAAAATCAAACCTTCGCGTAAGTCCTATGCTCACAAAAGCGCAAAATGCAAAAGGGTTTTCTTTGCGTTTTTGCGCTTTTGCGAGCAATTTTTTAACGTTCACTTCACATACTTATCAAACCACGCCACCGAGCGCTGTAGCGCCACGCCGATGTTTTGGCTCAGATTGTGGTCGTCGCCTTGATAGACAAACAATTCTTGTGTGCGGCCCGCTGCTTTAAGTTGATCGCTCAAGCTTTGCGAAAACGCCAGTGGCACATCGGCATCATTTGTGCCGTGATGCAATTGAATCGGCACAACGTTGCTGATGTAGCTGTTGGCTGAGATCGAAGCCCAAAACGCCGGATTTTGTTCGGGCGTGCCATAATTGGCGATCAGACCATTGCGCCAGCCCCGCGCCGCATTTGGCACATTTGGCGTGGCATTGGGCGTTGTGCTCGGTCGCGTCCAGCGATAAATAAGGTCTGGATACGAGGCCACCACCCCCGCCCAAATCACGCCCGCCTTAATCTCGTTGGCGGACACCAAAGAGCGTAGCGTAATTGCGCCGCCCATCGAATGCCCCCAAAAGCCAATGCGCTTGGGGTCAGCCTCTTTTAGTCGTTGCACCGACCTCATGCCATTCAACACATCAATCGTATAGTCATTGCTGCCATAGCCGCCGCCCGCTGCGCCTTCCGAGCTGCCGTGCCCGCGATAATCGGATTTAAAGGTGATGTAACCCGCCCGCGCAAAGGCATCTTGATAGGCCACATAGCGCTCGGTGGTGCGATACACCGTAGGCGGGATGAAGCCATGATTGAAGATGACAATCGGCCAACCAGTTGGCGGCTTTTGCCCATTCGGAATGGTGAGTAAACCGTAAATCTTGTTGCCTTCAGATTTGTATGAGGCCATCATGCGGCTGTAATTGCCGCCAGCCGGCAACGTTTGCTCGATCACCAAATCACTGCCTGCAAATTCTTTGGCTGCGTCTCGCGCCTTAAATGCCTCAATACTCAGCGGGTGCGGCGTCGGCGTTGGCGTTGGCACAGGCGACGGGGTGGCGGTCGGCAGCGGCGTATTGGTTGGGGGCGGTGTGTTGGTAGGCGGCACAGGCGTCAGGGTGCTGGTCGCGGTTGGGGCAAATGTCGGCGGGGCAAGCGTGGGCTGGCTGGTTGGCGCAGTCGCGCACGCGCTCAGCGTCGCTGCAACAACAAGGCTAAGAAAACGATAGGTCATTGCTAGAGTATAGAAAACTGTTTTAAACAATTTGTAAAACGTGGCAAGACACCACTCAAACCCTACGCCACCCTGCGCCAGCAAGCGTCAGATTGAGGTGACAAACCCACCCGCCAATCGTAGATCAAACGTCAAGCACTTCGCTCGCCAATCCAATATGATATGCACAGTAAGTCTTGGTGGGACTTCTTCTTCTCCTCCTTTTGGTTTGAGGGCTAACTTGTCGGCGCAAGTTAGCCCTCGTCGTTTTCAAGGGATTGTCTCACGCGACGCACCAAACTTAATACTGCTACAATCCCGCCATGTCGAGTGCAAACTTACATGACAGCTATTTTCGTGATTGGATTAGTGAAGCAGGGGTTTTGCCTGATTACTTACAACATTATCTCCCGCCTCATATTGCAGCCGAAATCGAGCCAGACTCGGCCCAAATTATCCCCGGCAGCTTCATTGACGAACAGTTACGGCCTCAACTGACCGACTTGTTATGCCGTGTTAATTTGCGCGACGGTGGCGAAACCTTCATTTATTGCTTGATCGAGCACAAAAGCTACCCCGATAGTTGGGTGGCGTTTCAATTATTGCGCTATATGGTGCAAATTTGGCAAAATCAAGTCAAAGAAGGGTTGCCTCAACTTACGCCGATTGTGCCAATGGTGCTATATCATGGGGCACAAACATGGCAAATATCAACCCAATTCGCCGCCTTATTCGGCAATTTAGGGACACAAATCGGTTTTGTGCCACAATTTGAATACGGGTTGACCGATTTAACACAACTTAATGATGAGCAAATTCGCGGGAAAATTATTACGCGGGTGGGATTGTTGGCTATGAAGTACAGCCGCGATCCGGCACTAAACCACAAACTAACGCGCATCGTAGCGCAATTGGGTGGCTTGGCAGATCACAAACTTGCACGCAAGCAAATGCTACGCCTGCTAAAATATGTATTGATGCTGGGCAATGATCTAAGCCAGCAAGAAGTAAACAGCGCAGTTTCGGTAATTGAAACCAATAAGCAAGAACAGGAGGCCATCATGAGCAGCTTTGCAAAAGAATTTATTGAGCGTGGAATCTTGATTGGTGAGCAACGCGGTTTGCAAATCGGCGAGCAACGCGGCTTGCAAATTGGCGAGCAACGCGGTTTGCAGATTGGCGAGCAACGCGGCATTTTATCAACAATTGCTCGGTTAATTGAGCGCAAACTCGGGCCATTACAGGATGCCGAGCGTGAACGTATTGCGCAATTTAGCGAGGATCAGCAATTGTCACTGGCTGATGCGCTGGTAGACGGTGTAATGAACACCTACGCAGACCTTGTTGACCGATTAAATACCATAAATACACACCCAGCCTTTAGGACAACACCAACTTAATCGCTGTCTAACACCTACATCCAACGTCGGAGGGCCAGCGTATAGCTAGCGTCAAGTTAAACGCGCCTGTCTTCGCTACAATCGTAGACAGGATTTTGGAAATTTGTTCTTCTCTCTCTTTGGTAGAGTGCCAACTCGGGGCTTGAGTTGGCACTCATTCGTTTTCGGCGGGTCGGCTTTGCCCCGCCATCCATAGCACCAAGCCCATCAGCTTGTCCTTCCACTGCTCGGCGGTTCCAGCACGCAAAAACGACAATTGTTTGCGCCCAATTAGCCCGCCCTCACCCAATTTCACCCGCAGCACTTCGGTCGGCATATGCTCAATGGCCTCGGCGCGAATGGTGAAACGATTGCCCTCGCTGGTGATGGATTGCGCCCCAAAGCGCTCGGCATACAGTTTTAACCGCGCCTGATAGGTCAAATTGAGCGCTGCTGGCGGCAATTTGCCAAACCGATCTTGCAATTCTTCTTCAAATGCGCGAATCTTGATCTCGCTGTCGAGGCTAGCCACCCGCCGATACATTTGCACCCGTAATGCGTTGTCGGGCACATAGCTTTCGGGCAAGCCCACTGTCAGCGGCACATCAATGGTGATCGGTCGGGCCTCGGCGGCGGGCATGGCTGTGCCGTCACGCAAGGCGCGTAGCACGGTCACCTCACGCGCCAGCAAGCGCGTATACAAATCCAACCCTACATTCGACACCTGCCCGCTTTGTTTGGGGCCGAGCATGTCACCCGCCCCACGCAATTCGAGATCGCGCATCGCCACCATATAACCTGCGCCCAAACCGGCGGCCTCGCGCATGGCCTGCAAACGCTCGCGGGCATCGTCTGTCATCACGCTGCGGCGGTCGTGTAGGCAATAGGCGTAGGCTTGCGTGGTGCTGCGCCCCACTCGTCCGCGCAATTGATACAACTCGGCCAAGCCAAACATTTGGGCTTGGTCAATAATAATGGTGTTGGCATTGGGAATGTCTAGCCCGCTCTCGATGATGTTGGTGCACAGCAAAATGTCGGTGCGCCCATCGGCAAATTGATTCATGACAAAGGCGAGGCGCTTTTCGTCCATTTGCCCATGTGCCACCGCGATGCGGGCCTCGGGAACCAATCGCGCCAGTTTTTGCTCAATTAGCCCCAAGCCTTGGATGCGGTTATGCACGAAAAATACTTGACCGTCGCGGTCAAGTTCGCGGCGAATGGCTTGTTGAATGACGCTATCATCTTGCGGGCCGATGTGGGTGATGATGGGCAAACGCTCGGCGGGCGGCGTTTCGATGCGGCTGACATCGCGGATGCCGCTCAGCCCCATATACAGGGTGCGCGGAATCGGCGTCGCGCTCAGCGTCAGCACATCCACACTGGTGCGCAGCTTTTTCAGCTTTTCCTTGTCTTTCATGCCAAAACGCTGTTCTTCGTCAATGACGAGCAAACCGAGATCTTTAAATTTCACACCTTCGGCCACCAATGAATGCGTGCCGATGATGATATCCACCGATCCGGCTTCGAGGCTTTCCAAAATTTTGCGTTTTTCGGCGGCGGTGCGAAAGCGCGACAACATCTCAACTTTGACCGGAAAAGTCGCCAAACGACGGCTAAAAGTATTCCAATGTTGTTGAGCCAAAACGGTGGTTGGCACAAGCACCGCCACTTGCTTGCCATCTTGGGCGGCCTTAAATGCGGCCCGCAGCGCCACTTCGGTTTTGCCAAAGCCAACATCACCACAAATCAGCCGGTCCATCGGGCGCTTGCGCTGCATATCGGTCTTCACCGCCTCAATCGCCTTAAGTTGGTCGTCGGTCTCGACAAAGGGAAAACTGAGTTCGAGTTCTTGCTGCCAATGGGTGTCGGGGCTAAAATTGAACCCCGCCGCCAATTCACGCTCGGCCTATAGGGTCAACATCTCGCGAGCCACCTCGGCGGCAGCGCCCTTGGCCTTGCGGCGGGCAGTCTCCCATTCGCCGCTGTGCAATTTGCTCAGCAGCGGCGGCGCGTCGTCGTTGCCAATGTAGCGCGAAATGCGGTCGAGTTGATGCAGCGGCACATACAGCCGGTCGGCATCGGCAAATTCGAGCAGCAAATATTCACGCTCGGCCTCAATCGGCCCGCCATCGCTGGGCGAGGTTGGCTGGGCGCTCACCGTCAATTTGGTCAGCCCGCGAAATACGCCGATGCCATAATCCTCATGCACCACCACGTCACCGGGCTGCCAATCGGAAAACGCCCGCTCTGGCGCGGCCTTGCGCGGGCGCGAATAGGCACTCGCTTCGAGCCGCACTTGCCCAAAAATCTCGGCATCGGTCAGCAAAATTAAAAATTTAGAATTAACCGTAGCAAATTGAGGCGCTACCGCCCGAAATTCCATGCGAAAACCACCCGACAACGCGCCGGTCACAAAAGTCACGCCCGGAAATGGCGGGTCGGGCAAATTGGCGGCTGCGCTGGCCGCCCCGCCCATCTTCTCGGCCCACAACTCTGCCAGCCGCGCCGCCTGCCGCGACACCACAACAATCGTGGGGGCGTGCTGAGTCCTAAGTCCTAAGTCCTGAGTCCTAAGTGCTTGGTCTATGTCTTCATATTCTTGGCTCTTGGTTCTTGGCTCTTGATTCTTGGTTCTTGGCTCTTGATTCTTGGTTCTTGGCTCTTGATTCTTGGTTCTTGGTTCTTGGCTCTTGGTTCTTGGTTCTTGGCTCTT
>JAHBAL020000310.1 GCA_018500105.2 Anaerolineae bacterium | reverse complement strand
AGATGTGTATAAGAGACAGATTGGCGGTGGGGATTGTGGTGGTGATCAGTTCTGCCATTTTTGGCTTCGATGTGGTCGAAGCCACCACGCCGATTTGCAACGCCAACGACACGGCTTGCCAAGCCGCACAGCTAGAAGCCGAAAAGAACAGACGCCCTGCCCTCATCCGCAATTATCAACTTAACCGCGTGCGCGCGTTTATTGGGCTTGCCACCAGCAATGCCAATAACCAAACGAACGCCGATAATCGCTGTGCTGTTATTACTGATCTAAATTACCAAACCTGCCAAGCCTTGTTTGCGTTTGGTTCGGGGGGCTGGTTTGGGCAAGGCTTTTTGCAAGGCACACAAGGACAATTGCGCTTTTTGCCGGTGCGTCATACCGACTTCATCTTTTCCATCATCGGTGAAGAATTAGGATTCTTGGGCGCAACCGCGTTTATTGCCTTGCTCGTTTTCATTATTTATCGCGCCTTACGCGCCGCATGGATTGCCCACGATGTATTTGGACGGCTGTTGTGCATTAGTATTGCAGCCGTGTTTTTCTTGCAAACCTATATCAATTTAGGCATGCAAGTTGGATTATTACCGGTGACAGGCGTTGTGTTACCGTTTGTCAGTTATGGTCGAAGTAATTTGATTTCTGCTATGGTCGCAATTGGCTTGATCGAGAGTGTGGCGATGCGTTACAAGAAACTAGAATTCTAACAAAGCCATAGGTTGAGCGGGCATTTAAGCCCGCCCGAAACCTCATCTTAAAGCCGCACGCCCGTTTTCAAGCGTGTCTCGAATATCGAATAGTGACGTAAAGCCAACCATGTCGAATACATCACGCACTTGCGGCGTGAGCGCACACAACATGATGGTGCCTTTGCGTTCGCGGGCCTCACGGCGGGCCATCAATAAAGCCCGTAGGCCGCTGCTCGACACATAATTTAGCCCCGACAATTCTAGAACCAGCGATTTAACGCCTTTTGCCATCGTAGAAGATAGCGATTTTTCAAGAATGCCGACGGTGTGTGTGTCTAAACGACCACTTACTTGTAGCACTGGCACGGTTACTGTCCCATCTTTCGATTTCTCTGGGGTTAGTTCGTTAATTATCAAACTCGAAGACATAGCTTCAGACCTTCTTAATCATGGTTAGACGATTGCCTATATAGGGTATTTTAAACTCAAATTTAACCTCATCCATAATTGTGCGCATCATATGCACACCCATGCCGCCAATGCGGGCATGGTCGAGCGAGGTAATTGGCGTTACAGAGGCTATTTTAGTAGGGTCGAATCCCTTACCTTGATCTTCTAGCACAATTTGCATCCATTCATTGGGTTCAATCGCGATTTTTAAGGTAATCCACCCACCCTTTTGCCCAGAATAAGCGTGTTCGATGATATTGCTACACGCTTCATCAACTGCCAGCTCGATACGCCACGTTTGTTTACGATCAAAACCGGCTTCTTTGGCAGCCGCCGAAGCAAACGTCGCCAAGGAAATCAACTGGCTGGCATCAGCGCTCACGCGCATTTCTTTAAACATCATAAATTCTTGCAGTCAAAATTTTGGGGTGTATACAAACAAAAAACGCAGATTATGCGCTTTTTGTTTGTATAAATTTAGTTAAAAGAATCTACTGCGTCCAAAATGGTGTCAAACTGCTCGAACAGACTTTGGAAGCCGACAATGGAAAATGTGTCGGTAATTTGCTCGTTGACATGGGCAAATACCAAATGGCCGCTATGGGATTTGCATTGCTTCAAGGTCGCCATCAAAACCCGCAGCCCAGCACTATTAATATAGCTTAGTTCGCTGCAATCAATGATCAAACTAAAACGTTTGCGGTTCGCAAGATCAGAAATTGCCGTTTCCAAATCGTCTACGCCAACCCCGTCTAACCGCCCTGTAACTTTGATGATGTCAATACGCTTTAGCGATTTTAATGATATTTGCATATCTAAATTGTATCATTGACACTTCTGAATGCGACTTAAAACTTTTGATCGGCTCGATCGGGTAATGCTGTTAATTGTCATCAGCTTAGGCGCTGCTGTTTGGGCGTTGAGTGCGTGGTCGGCCCAGCCAAGCGGATTGCAAAAACACAAACAGCGTCTGGTCTATCTTGCCCCAGCGTTTGGCACAAGCGATTTGTATTTAAGTGACCCAAACACCGCTAATAAACCTGCTGAACGTTTAACCAATGAGCCATTTGGCGTGTATGATTTTGCGGTGAATATCACGGGACATTTGATCGCCTATAGCGCCGACAACGATGCCAAAGCGCAAAGCCGCGACCTCTGGGTGCTGAATTTAGACACGCGCCAACGTTATCGCGTGGCAAGCTGCCAAAATGCGCTGTGTAACACCCCTACATGGCGTGCAGACGATGCTCTGCTAGCGTTTGAATATCGCCAAACCAGCGCGGGTGCGCCGACACAAGTTTGGCTGGCCGATGTGGGCGCACGCAAAATGTATCCTTTGCGTGGTCAAGGTGACACGGCGAAGCCTGTGCTGGGCGTTTTTCCGAAATGGTCGCCAAACGCCTCAACTTTAGCCTATTTTGACAATGCGCAAGAACAGATTTTGGTGGCGCAGGTGGATGGCATAACCGGTGCAGTAACGGGGACGGACATCATTGAAAATGTGCAAAACCCGCTCTTTACATGGTCGCCAGATGGGGCCAAAATCGCCTATATTCAACATCAAGTAGACGATGCACTCAATCGGCAGACCTTGATGCAAGCCGACCTGACGAAAGGCACAGTCGAGCCGTTGGGTGAATTTTTAGATCGGCAATTGGCGCAACCGGCATGGTCAAACGCGCCCCCTTTGCGGGTTGCGGTAGCAATGCGTGCCCGTGCATTACCAGACGGTGAAACGCCATCGCAAGCGGGTCAACATATTTGGCTGGTTTCAGCCGGTCATGCTGCCACAAGTGCCATTACCCAAAAACACAACACCAATGGCGAGCCACTGAGTTATGGCGGACTCAGGTGGAGCGGCGACGATGCGTGGATCGCGGTGGTGCGCAACCTTGCCCCATTTTTGGGCGAGCCAGAGGTTTGGGTGATGCGCACCGATGGCAGCGAGCAAAAACGGGTGGCCCAAAACGCAACGCTGCCAGAGTGGGTTCGCTAAACGCTTAAGCGCTCAGCGCAATGTCGCTTCGATTGATTTGAGTCCTTCTTGAAGATCATTGCCCAAATAATTGACAGTCTTGCTGCTGGTCAAAGCTGGGTGTATGCCATTGCGAAAAGCATTGCCGCCGATAAACAACAAGGT
Organism: Anaerolineae bacterium; assembly: GCA_018500105.2. Lineage (GTDB taxonomy): Bacteria > Chloroflexota > Anaerolineae > J036 > Brachytrichaceae > AQU-03. The sequence goes on along the minus strand of JAHBAL020000310.1, from coordinate 5,306 downwards.
GTCGGGCGCATAGGCTTGCAAACGCGGCGGCAACAGCGATAAAGCGCCTGCCGATTCATACAGCATTGCCGAAAGCACGATTGCGCGTGGCTTGAGTTTGCGCGCACTTTCAACCAGATCATTAATGGGCATATCGGCCCCTAAATAACGCACGTTGTGCCCACGTCGGCGCAGCAAAAATGCAAGCATCAACGCGCCAATTTCGTGCCGTTCGGTTGGGGCGCATCCCACCAGCACCAAAGGGCCATGCGTCGTGCCCAAGGCATTGAACAAAGAATAGAACTTACCCACCAGCACCGCTGTGGCAAAATGTTCTATCGTCACGCTGATCAAGCCATCATGCCAATCTTCGCCGATTTGAATCAGGACGGGTGTAATGATATTTTGACACACATCCTCTACGGTATACACCGCCAAGGCTTCGGCAAATGTGGCGTGAGCATTATGCTCATCCATTTGAATGAGGTTGCGGTGCAATTGGGTGCGCAAATGCTCAAGATTCAACCCTTTGGCGTCATCTTCAACTGCAAATGCGCTGACGTAATTCCCTGCCCTAGATTGCAGTTGCGAAAATTCAGCATGCTGGCCCTGTCCATTGGTTTGCCCGTTACTTGTCCCGTGCTTGTGTTGACTATTGTGCAGCAGCGCCACGGCTCGGCTAATGCTCATGCCAGACTGTAAACGCTCGTTTAGCCAGTTCAAAATGGCAATATCACGCTCTGAAAATAGTCGGTAATTGCCATCGCTGCGTGATGGCGAAAGCACGTTATACCGCCGCTCCCACGCACGCAAGGTCGGCGCAGATATGCCCGTGCGCTGTGTAACTGCTTTGATGTTAAACACGGGTGCATCTGAGTAGCTGTTAAAGTTTATATTGTTTGCCATTCAATTTATAGATCTGCCTTCTATGACAATAATACCCGCAAAGATTAGACAGATACTATACAAAACCTCAATAGTAATTAGTATAAATTAATAAGGCGTATGTTCATTGAATGAAACATGAGCGATGGATTAGAAAAAATGAATTGGAAAATAAAATCAGCTTCGACAAATTGACAAATTGCACTTAGTTACGTCCGCAGCCGACCACACCCGATTGAAAACCTTGAATCGTGGGGGAAATAGGCTGTCCATCGAGAATTTGACGGATGCTATCGGACTGTGCAGCGCGGATGCATGGGGCTTGCACAAAGGCGGGCGAAGCTAGCGCGGCCTGCCCCATGCGCGGCCAAAAAGCCACAACAAGATCGTTTTGGTGTTGGCTTAGCGTAGCATCGTTTAATTGTGAAAAGTGGTTGATCACACTCGTTCGCAGTGGCAAGTCACCAGTAGGAATCGCCCAACGCAGCGTTTGCTCTGAGGAACTCAACCATTTCACAAATTTCCATGCATATTTATCGCGTTCGAGGTTAGGCGATTTGACGATTAACCATAACGAGGTTTGCACCGGCGTGGCAAACGTGCTGCCAGCGCTAGGCAACAGGCCAATGCCTAGCGGAAAGTTGCTTCGTTGCTTCACCGCAAGTTTATATTCTTCGATTCGGTCGCTCCAATCGAACATAAACGGCACACGCTCGGTCACAAAGTCTTCGCGGAGCAATTGCGCATCATTGCTACGATAGGCTTGCCCAGTTTGCAAAAAGCCAAGCATGCGGTCTAACCCATTCACCATTGATGCCGATGGAAAATTGACTTGACCTGCGTTGGTCATCACTCGCCCACCATGCGCATTCACCCATTCATCCATCGTAATGGCGCTGCCATCCAGCCCAAAACAGGCCGCCCCGCGCAACTGGCTAACGATTTTGCCGCACAGGGCTGAAAATTGTGGCCAATCGAGCGGCATGGTGTCGGTCACATTCAGCGTGCTGCGCACCCAGTTGCGGTTATACATCACCACTCGTGCCGATGCAGCAAAAGGAATGCCAATGGTTGCGCCATCACTGGCCTGACCTGCGCTAAACACAAACGGATACAAATCATTGCGGTCAAGTGCACCCCAGCCGATGTCCGAATTGGCATCTGTGATGAAGGCATCGAGTGGGCGAACCCACCCTTTTTGATGATAGGCCGCCGCCTGATTTGGTGCGCTTAAAATGAGCGCAGGTTGCCCCTTTTGATTGGCCTCATTGAGCAATGCTGGAATGAGTGCGGCGTCGCGTCGCTCTGGGATGATGGTTGTGCCATCGGGGTTGCTACGATTCCACCGATCAACCAGATCGAGCAAAACCCGCTCGCGCAGCCCGCTGAGCGAATGCCACGCCACAATAATTTTTGCCCCGCCTGTCGCGGTTTGGGGTTGTAGTGCCGAGCATGCGCTTGTAAACAACAATAGCGCTGCTAAACACAGGTGATGTATAAATTTTAAGTGGCCGATAACAACATTATAGAACAGACGCCTCGGTAAGGCATCTGTTCTGTGCTTAAAACGCTGCAACGCGTTGGATCAACCACAACTCGCCACTAATGCAAAGCGCTCAAAGATAGAAGGCTCACTTTACATCCGGCAACTTGCGATAGTTATAGCCAATACTGGGGTCGTCGTGCGGAATACGGCCTTCTTCGGCGGGGTTGTAAACCGACGAGGTGATGTAAAACAGATGGGTGACACCGCCGGTCACACGGCAGCCATGGGCCACGCCCGGCGGGATTTTGACCACGATCGGCGGATAAATATCGCCCATCAAAATCTCTTGGGTTTGCCCATAGGTTGGCGAGTCTTCGCGCTTGTCGTGTAGCGCCAGCACCAATGCACCAACCGGCACATACCACCAGTCAACTTGTGTTTTGTGAATATGCCACCCTTTAGCGGTGCTTGGCAACATAATGGCGTGGCTAAATTGCCCAAACCCTTCGCCAAAAAAGCTATCGGTGACCCGTATAATTTCGCGGAATGCTTGCCGTTCGTCGCTATGCGACACAATTTGCTTGATGACAATGCCTTCGATCATGATTCTATGGGCTATGATTTTACTTCATATAATTAGCACCGCGATATGAGCACACTTGCAGATTCTGCCGATGACCTGAATGGCGACTTAAATTTTGACGCCGACGAAGCCACTCGCTTGATGCGTGGCGAGATTGCGCTTAGCCATGAGCATTTATATTTTGCTTGGGGTGATATTTATGATGTTTACATTGCTCGCGCTTGTGAAAATGATGCTGATTATGTTTTTCATTTGATCAAATGCAACCCACTCGACGAAAATGACCTTGAGCAAGATTTAGCCGGGCGCAAACCTATGGTTGCAGTGCGCCACAACGGCAAATTAGATTTGTTTGATGCTGAGGGGAACACGCAGCAAACAAACTGGAATGTTCGCTCGCTCTATCCGTTTGGCCCCAAACAACTCGAATGGTTTGCTGCTTCCATCCAAACCGCGTTGGTAGATAATTAATATGCAGAACGATCAAAATGATCAAATTATCCAAGTCATCCAAACATTCTACCCCGATGTTCAAGGGATTTATTTATTTGGCTCACATGGCAATTAACATTTTGCATTTTCGCTTTTTTACATGTCAAACACAACAGAACTTCCCAAAATTGCAATGGTCGTGGTCGCTCACCCCGATGATGCCGAATTTGGCTGCGCCGGCACAATGGCGAAATGGGCACGCGATGGCTGGGCCATTCACCTCATCGTTTGCACCGATGCCTCTGGTGGCGGGGCCGACGACTTTGAAGATATCTCGGATGTGGCCCGGCATCACATTACTGTAACGCGCAAAGCCGAGCAACGCGCCGCCGCTAAAATTATAGGGCTGCGCGAAGTGATTTTTCTCGACCAACCCGATGGGCTGCTGGCCCCCACGCCCGACTTGCGGCGCATGTTGGTGCGGCATATGCGTCGCATCAAACCGACGCGCCTGTTATGCCAGTCGCCGGATCGCACTTGGAAGCCGATTTACGCGATAGGCCGCCATCACCCCGACCATCTCGCGGCTGGCGCTGCCACCATTGCTGCCATGTATCCAGCCTCGCAAAATGGCTGGGATTTTCCGGAATTGCTGCGCGAAGGCTTGCGCCCGCACAAAGTGCGCGAGCTATATGTGATGGGTGCGCCCGAAATCAATCATTTTGAGGACATCACCGACACACTCGATATCAAGATCGAGTCGTTACGTGCCCACGCCAGCCAACTCGCGGCCCATTTCGATGCCATCGAGAAGCGCATCCGTGACTGGGCCGCCACTAATGGCAAGAATTACGACGTAGCCGCCGCAGAGGTTTTTCATCGAACAGAAAATTGAAGGAGGAGAGTTGCAGAGTGGCAAAGTAGCAGGTTGCAAGTGGCAGGTTGCAAAGTGGTAAAGTTGCAACCTGCCACTTGCAACTTGCCACTCTGCAACCTGCCTCACCTCACCTCAACATTCCCCAACAGCACAAAATCCCTGCCGTCCATCAACTTGAGGCGTGCGCCGTCGCGGCGAGAGAACGCGCCAGCGACGATAGTGTATGTGCCGGACGGCAAAGGCGGCAGCGCAAGCGCACGTTGGTCGGTGATCGGTTGCCCGATTTGCCACGTAAAATGCGGGGCGAAGCCGTTGACAGCATCGCCATCGCTTTGGGCGACACGTTCCCCATTTGCGCCGATGACATGCACAAACAGCCCAATATCATCGTTGTCAGTTTGCCTCAGGCGCGTCCATTCAAGGCGCAATGGCAAGGGTGACGGGGTTTGTGCCTTGACCTCGGCATTAAGCGGTGCGTAACGCAGTTGCAGACGTTGGTCAAACATAGCGGCGCTGGCATTGGCTGGCAAGGTCGGCGTGCGGACAAATAGCATTGGCGTCATGCTGCCTTGGCCCGCTGGATAAACAGCGGCTTGGGCGGCATTGCCGCGCAGCCAATCGAGCGCGGGCGGGGTTGGTAAATTGGGCGTGGGGGCGTAATTGAAAAACCAGATGCGGGCGTGGCGTTGCGTAATCTCACTCATGCGGGCGGTGACCTGTGCGCCAAATTCGGCATCGTCATACCAAGTTAAATGCGGGTTGACATCGGGGGCATAGCTTGCGACCATGCCATCTAGCCAAATATAGCCAAACACGGCGGCATCACCAGCCTGCACATGTGGGCGAATGGCGGCAATGGCCGGGCGAAAATCTTCCTTCGGATCAATGGGCGTGTTGTAAAAGGTGGCAAGAAACCCCACCATTCCAATTAATCCTGCCATGAATGCTGCCCCTACCACCACAATCAGCGCTGCGGCGCGGCGCGTCAGCCATCGCGCCAACACAATCACCCCTGCCGCTATGGGTATAAGCCCAAAGGGCAACAAATAAAACAAGAAGCGCGA
>JAHBAL020000105.1 GCA_018500105.2 Anaerolineae bacterium | reverse complement strand
AGATGTGTATAAGAGACAGCATCTTCGCCGGTCAACATTTTGCCGCGCAATTCTGGCGGTGGCGGGGCGGGGCGCTTTTCAAGCAACGGCGTATTGATGTCGCCGGGCGCGACGTGACAAGCGCGAATGCCATACTTGCGTTCTTCGGCGTTGATGGCTTGCGTCAGGCCGCGTGCGCCAAATTTTGCCATGACATAGGCCACGCCCGCCAAGGCGCTGCCCTGCAAGCCCGCAATCGAGCCGATATTGACGATTGTGCCCACACCTTGGGTGCGCATGGTCGGCAAAAAGGCTTGCACGCAATAATATGCGCCGTTTAAATTGGCGTCAATCATCATTTTGTAGTCGCTTTGGCTAATTTCGGCGAGGCTGCGCTTGGGGGTGTTTGTGCCTGCCGAATTGACGAGCGCATCCACGCGACCAAAAGTCGCCAGCACTTGCTGGGCCATCGCCTGCACTTGGCTTTCATCGCCAATATCACACGGAATGGCGAGGCAAACGGGGGCGGGGGCGTTCTCACACGCCTGCGCCACCAGCGCGGCGGTTTCTTGCAGCGCCGAGGCGCGGCGGCCCAAAATCACCACGTTCCACCCTTCTTTAATCATCAAAATGGCGAGGGCTTGCCCTACCCCGCTGCCTGCACCGGTAATGACGGCTGTTTTATGTGACATAGTCGCATTATCGCAGGGTTGGTGTCATTGTGACACAGCTTGTGGGGACATTTTGCCAATTTCAAACGTGCTAATTGACAAGGTATAATTTGCCTACAATCAAATTTCTGGTTATCCAAAGAGGAGTAGGTGACATCACCCGTTAGAGAGCGAAGATCATTAGGCTGAAAGTCTTCGTCGAGGTTCATGTAACCGAAGGTCGCTTGGGGCGCGTTGCTTAGCAATGTCAGCCAGACGGTCGAAGTGCCGCAAATTGCTTCAACATTAAGTGCTGTGCGTCAACAGACGCGCAGAATTTCGGTGGTACCACGGGAAGCCCTTCTCGTCCGATCTAGGACGGAAGGGCTTCTTTTTATTTTGGATTTTAGATTTTGGATTGCTTCGTTTGTTCAGAAACTTAGATATATGCGTATATTTGATGCGTCATCCCGATACGAAGTGAGGGATCCCTGTAACCTCAACTGATACAAGCGTCATACTGGCCTAGCAAAACTTTGACGGGCCAGGCGACGTATTAGCCGAATTTAATCTTCGGGGATCCCTCGCTGCGCGTCGGGATGACCCCAAAAATTTAAAATCCAAAATCCAAAATCCAAAATCCAATTCGCGGATGTATCACGATCTTATATTTACCTCGGTCGCCAATAGCGCCAATGGGGAAGTGGACGCAACGACGCGCTTTCACTATCGGCAAGAGGGCGATCTCGCCAGCGGCAGCGCAGTCGTTTGGGCCACCTATGCCGGTGGGGGCGTGACCTTTGGCACATTGGTCGCCAAAGCCGCCCCCGATGGCAGCCTCGACATGCGCTATAGCCATGTCAACCGCGATGGCAAGCTCATGACCGGCGAATGTCATTCGACGCCAGAAATATTGCCCGATGGCCGCATTCGTCTGCACGAACGCTGGCAATGGACGAGCGGTGACGGCTCAAGCGGCGAATCTATCGTAGAACAAGTCAAGCATTTTAGGGTTTAGATTTTAAATTTTTGCAATCTAAAATCCAAAATCCAAAATCTAAAATTCCCAACAATTATGGAACTAGCAAAAGCATACAACCCCAAAGACGTGGAAGCCCGCCGATATGATTGGTGGGACAAACAAGGCTTTTTCAAGCCCGAAGCGCAACGATACCTTGACCCGAACGAAAAGCAATTCGTCATCACCATTCCGCCACCCAATGTGACCGGCACGCTGCATATGGGCCACGCGCTGACGCTGGCGATTGAAGACCTGATGACGCGCTACGCCCGTATGAAGGGCGCTCGCACGCTGTGGGTGCCCGGCACAGACCATGCCGGCATCGCCACCCAAGCCATTGTGGAAAAGAAGCTGGAAAAAGCGGGCAAGCGCCGCCGCGATATGAGCCGCAGTGATTTTCTCGAAGAGGTGTGGGAGTGGAAAGACTATTCGCACAAAGTCATTACGCAGCAATGCAAAGCGATGGGTATCTCGGTGGATTGGCAGCGCGAAGCCTTTACGATGGACGACGACCGCAGCCATGCCGTGATGACGGCGTTCAAACAGCTATACGACAAGGGCCTCATTTACCGCGCCAATCGTATGGTGAATTGGGACCCGGTGCAATTGACTGGCGTAAGCGACCTTGAGGTGGAAGTGGCCGAAGACGGCGAACCCGGCTTTTTGTGGACGATTCGCTACCCCATCGAGACCAATCGCTGGGATGGCCCGCGCCACGAATGGGGCAGCGGGCGCTGGGCCGAGGGCGCAACCGAGTGGATTACCGTGTCTACCACGCGGCCCGAAACCTTGCTGGGCGATACCTGTATTGCCGTAAACCCCGAAGATGATCGCTATGTTATGCGGGTAGCGTGTCATGCCTATGTGCCGTGTGCGGCGCGGCGCATCCCGATTGTGGCCGATAAACACGTTGACCCTAGCTTTGGCACAGGCGCAGTAAAAGTGACGCCCGCCCATGACTTCAACGATTATGAGATCGGCGTGCGCCACCAGTTGCCATTTGTCGAAGTGATGGACGAACACGCCCGCATGAACGCCGAAGCTGGCCCTTACGCCGGGCTAGACCGCTATGCCTGCCGCAAACAATTGGTGGCTGATCTTGAGAAAGAGGGGCTGCTGGTGAAGGTGGAGGATTACATGGTGCGGCTGGGGCGCGGGCAGCGCAGCGGAGCCGTGATTGAGCCGCGCATTAGCATGCAATGGTTTTGCAATATGCAAGGCATGGGCAAGGCCGCGACGGATGCGGTGCGCGACGGGCGCATGAAAATTGTGCCCGAACGCTTCGAGCGCACGTGGTTCCATTGGCTCGACAATATTCGCGATTGGTGCATCAGCCGCCAATTGTGGTGGGGGCATCAAATTCCGGTGTGGTACGTCAGCCCTGAGCTGTCAGCCGTGAGCCATGAGCCGAGCCGCCCGACGCAATATTGTGAGGTGAGTGAGGCGGCGGCCTATGCCAAAGCCATCGCCGATTGGGGGCCAGACGTGCGATTGCTGCGCGACACAGACGTGCTTGACACATGGTTTTCGTCGGGGTTGTGGCCGTTTAGCACACTCGGTTGGCCAGATGTCAATCACCCCGATTTCAAAGCTTATTACCCCAACGCCATGCTCGAAACCGGCTACGACATCATTTTCTTTTGGGTGGCACGCATGGTGATGCTTGGCATCGAGTTGACCGGCAATATTCCGTTCGACACGGTGTATTTGCATGGCCTCATCCGCACCGCCGACGGCAAAAAGATGAGCAAGAGCCGCCCCGACAAAATGATTGACCCGCTCGAACTGATTGACACGTATGGCACAGACGCGGTGCGCTATTTCTTGGTCACGGCAGGCGCACCCGGCAACGACATCAAGATGGATGCCCGCAAGGAAGGCGGCAAATGGCGCAGCGACCGCATGGAAGGCGCACGCAATTTTGCCAACAAATTGTGGAACGCCACCCGATTCGTTCTCACGAAAATTGAAAATGAAAAATTGAAAATTGAAAATTCGTCCGCGTTACAAGCGACGAATTTGCCCGATCGTTGGATTTTGACGCGGCTGAATCAGACCATCGCCGATGTGCGGCGGCTGAGTGATGAATATCAATATGGCGAAGCAGGCAAGCTGATCTATGAGTTCATTTGGAGCGATTATTGCGACTGGTATTTGGAGATGAGCAAGCTCAGCCTCAATTTGCCGGTGCTGGTGCATGTGCTCGATTCGGCTTTGCGGCTGTTGCACCCGTTTATGCCGTATGTGACCGAAGAATTGTGGCAAGCGCTGAAAGAAGTGGCAAGTGGCAAATGGCAGGTGGCAGGTGGGGAGTATCCATCGCTGATGCTCGCGGCATACCCGAAGGTGGATGAGGCTGTGCTGGGCGCACAAGGTTCGGCGCTGGCCGATATGGCGCTGCTGCAAGAAACCATTCGTGCCATTCGCAATGTGCGCTCAGAATACAAAGTGCCGCTCGAAAAGCGCATTCCTGCCATTCTCAGCGCGGGCGCAGCCGCCGCCATGCTGAGCGAGCAACGCGAGGCCATCGCCATGCTGGCGCGGGTGGATGCAGCAGCATTTCACATTGCCGAAAATGTGCCTGCGCCCGATCAATGCGTCACGGCTGCCCTCGGCGAAATCACGGCCTATCTGCCGTTGGCGGGGTTGGTGGATGTGAGCGCCGAACGTGCGCGGCTGAGCAGCGAATTGGAGATGACGATTAACCTCATCAGCCGTAGCGAAACCTTGTTGGCGAGCGATTTTGTCAAACGCGCCCCACCGGCTGTCATAGAAAAAGAACGTGCCAAGTTGGCTGAGCTAATTGCCAAGCGTGAGCAGATGCAAATCCAACTGACAAAGTTAAGTTAATGTTTAGAAAAATCGCTTAGAAACAACATTTCTGTAGTAAACTATAACAATATATACCAAACACAGTTGTGAACTGAATGCCGAACTTATGACGCGACCGTTAAGTAAACCTTAGTCATCACGTCACAAGCTCGGCATTTACTTAATCGTTAATCGGTACTCCTTAATCCTTAATCCAAATATGATTCGCTTTATTACAGATACCCCCAGCGGCCTCGGCCTAGAGCAAGCCAAGCAACTCGGCGTTGACGAGTTGGTCGCCTCGTTTACCCGTTTTGGCGATGAGCAATTCCGCGAAACCCTTGACATGTCGCTCGATGAGTTTCATGCTAAGTTTAAAAATAGCACGGCTTTCCCAACTACCTCAGCCCCATCGGTTGGTGATTTTCAAGATGTGTATGAAAAATACAAGGGCGACACCATCTACTCGCTGCATTTGTCACGCGATCTAAGCGGCACAGTCGGCGCAGCCGAAAACGCAGCCCAAATTGCGGGCGGCGATATTCACGTGATTGACTCGCGCAATGTGGCGGGCGGGCAAGTGCTGGTGCTGCAAGAGTTGATTGCGCTGGCAAAGGCCGGCAAAACGCCCGACGAGGTCAAAGCCGCCATCGCCAATGTCATCCCACGGGTGCGGCTGATCATCGGTCTAGACACGCTCGAAAACCTAAAGCGTGGCGGGCGCGTGGGCGGCGCACAAGCATTCATCGGCGGTTTGTTGCAATTCAAGCCATTGTTGGCGATCAAAGACGGCAAACTCGCACCGCTAGAGCGGGTGCGCACTGCCGCCAAAGTCGCGCCACGCCTCAAGGAATTGGCGCTGCAAGATTTGGCTGGCAAGAGCAATATTAAACTGGTCGGCATTCACACCGGCGCAGGCGCAGAAAAACACGCCGAAGACCTCGTCAATGATCTCGCCGCTACGCTCAACTTGGGTTACAAACCCATGATCATCGCGGTTGGGGCCTCGGTGGCAACCCATGCTGGGCCGGGTGCATTTGGCATTTCTTATTTGGCCTAACCCATGCTGACAGATCTCACCTTGATCGGGTTTGCCGTTTTAGGCACGTTCTTGGGGGGATTGGTTGGTTTAGTGCCGGGCCTGCACGTGTATAACGTGGCGGGTCTGGCACTTTTGCTTTTTTCGTCGGGCGAACTCGGCATCGGTGGCGAGGCGCTGGCATTTTTGCTCATCGGCCTCACCATCGGCTGGATTACGCTTAGTCACATCCCCGGTGTATTTTTGTTTGCCCCCGACGACAGCAGCGTGGTGGCGGTGCTGCCCGCCACCAAATTTTTACTGCAAGGGCGCGGGCGCGAAGCCGTGTTGCTCATGGGTTTGGGCGGATTGGTGGCGACGGCGAGTCTGTTGCTCATCGCCCCGCTGCTCGACCAATGGCTGCGCCCCGTGCGAGTCATCATTCAGCCCCACGCCCATTGGATGCTGGTCGCCGTCATCGCGTTTATGCTGCTGGGCGAATGGTCACGGGTGGGCGACCGCGATCCCACTCCGTTGCGCCGCTTGGCGACGGCATGGGGCTATTTGGGCGCAGGCTTGCTCACCTTTGTGCTAAGCGGTTTGTTTGGGCTGGTGCTCATGACCCGCAGCCCACTCGCCATCGAAAACGCCTTTCAAAACCTATTGCCTGCCTTTGTTGGTCTGTTTACCTTGCCCGGCTTGTTGCAAATTGGGTTAATGGGCTACCCGCCGCCCGCACAACCCCATGCCGATTTCGAGGCGCAGCCCATCGAAATCATTCGCGGTGGATTAACCGGCACAATCGGTGGGCTGTTTGCCAGTGTGATGCCAGTGGTAAGCGGCGGCATTGGCGGGCTGTTGGCAGGCCACGCCACCGCCATTCGCGGCGACCGGCTGTTTATCATTTCGCAAGGTGCATCCAAAACCGCCTATTTTCTGGGCAGCTTGATGTTGCTGTTTGTGCCGGGTTTGGGGCTAACACGCGGCGGCATGGCATGGATGTTGAGCAGCACCTTTGTGCCATATGGCTGGCGCTTGTTCGCCTTGTGTGTGGCTGCCATCGGGGCGTGCAGCGCATTGGCGTTTATGGGGTTGTGGTTGCTCAGCCACCCAATGGCGCGGCTAACGGCGCATTTGCGCCCCCGCGCCATCGCCGTCGGGTCAGGCAGCATCGCCATCCTCACCACCGCCTATTTCACGAGTTTGCCGGGGCTAATGGTAATGTTAGTTGGCACATGTATCGGCCTCATTCCGGTTTTTGTCGGCGGGCGACGCATGAATTGTCTCGGCGTGCTGCTTTTTCCGATCTCGCTCAACATGTTGGGGATTGGGCCAGTGCTGGCGCAATGGCTGGGGTTATAAAAAAACAGGAGCGCGGTTGTCCACGCTCCTGTTTTTTTTAGCATTCGCTTATTGATGCACGACCTTTAATCGCCCCAAATGGTGCTGTTCCAGTCAGCCGCCGATGTCCAACTGACCGCAGTCCAGCTCACAGCCGTCCAACTCACGGCGGTCCAGCTTACAGCCGTCCAACTCACCGAATCCCAAAGACCACGCAAAACACTACCGACGGGCACAATTAACGTGTTGTATTTGACATTGGTGTTCGATTTTGCCGTGCTTGTGCCGCCGATGGCCTTATCAATATCGAGATAACCCGCACCGGCTTTAGTCTTGTTATACCCCTTCCAAGTCTTGTTAGCCGTTGAAGTTAAGCGATATTTCACTTGGTCGGGGGTCAAATTTGGCTCATCTTGCAGCAAAAGCGCCACTGCACCCGTCACCACCGGCGCCGCCATTGATGTGCCCGACATGCGGAAGAACAAGCTATCCACCACGTTTTCGGGATGTGCCATGCTCAGTTTGTTGCCCAACGAAGCCAAACCGCCCACAATTTTGACACCCGGTGCAACCAAGTCTGGTTTTACCACCCCGTCGAGGGTTGTGCCATAGGCTGAGAAGGTCGCCATCGTGTCATCTGTGATGCTGGTTGTGCCTTTATCATCCACTGCGCCGACGGTGATGACGAAAGGATCATTGGCAGGCGGATAGAGCGCACCTTTTGTGCCAGCATTACCGGCTGAGGTCACCACCACGATGCCGTTAAACCACAGAATTTCGGCGGCAGCACACAATGGGCTGGTCAGATATGACTCCATGACCGAGCTGTTGAGTGAAATATTGACGGCGCGAATGTTATATTTGGTCTTGTTCGCCAGCAGCCATTGCATCCCCGAAATAACATTCGAGACGCGGATTGTGCCGTCATTCTCACTCACGCGCACACTCACAAGGTTGGCTTCGGGGGCCATGCCAATATATTTGCCGCCCGACGACTTGCCACTGCCGATCATAATGCCGCTAACATGGCTGCCATGACCATAATAATCCCAACCGGATGAACCTGTTGTACCGCTATAGGTTGCGGTCGCCAAAATTCGGTTGTCAAATACTTCTGCCAAAGCAGACACCCCGCTGTCCAACTGGGCAATGGTCACGCCTTTGCCTGTCAAACCGCGATCCCAAGCGTTGGTCGCCTTGACCGAAGCATTAAAGGCATTCTTCAAATTGCCGACATTGACATCGGGGTTCCATGCCGCACTTTTCTCTACGGGCGCATCGGGCGAAACCCAACGCACCGCTGGATGTTGGGCCAATTGATACGCGCCACTGGCTGAGATTTCGACCACCAAAGCATTGATCATGCTCAACCGATCGGCGATCGTTCCGCCAAAGTCGGCCACTGCTTTTTCAGCCGCATCGCCCGCCTCGGCTTGCTGCACAATCACACGCACCCGGTCTGTGGCCGAGGTCTTGGCTAATGCGACCAAATCGGGGTGCAAACGCACGGCTTGGGCAAAAAAGCTGGCCTGTGCGGCGGGTTGGGCTGGGGTTGTCAACGCCAAGTGGTTGGCCTGAGTTGACATTGCGCGGGGGGTAACCGGCGCACAGGCGCTTACGGCGATGCTGCTTGCGATGAGGGCAGCGAGGGAAAGATGAAGTGTTGGTTTTGTCATATGTTGCTCCGCAAAAAAAAATTACATTTTCCGAATAATTACCGATAGAAATATAACCTTGTGACAATCAAGTTATATTTCATCGCTATCCATGACACTATCCTTGAGAGCGATTTTTTTACGGAGAATGTGATTAGATTTTGCCCTTTTTTGCTTAAATTTCACCGTGAATGCACCACCCACCAAAAGACAATACGCCATCGGACGGAAACACTATCTTGAAAATTCCCCTTTCATTGACCACAAATGTTGCACGCAACCCCAAATATATCTTGGCAAAACTAGCCGCAGCCAACACACTGCGAGACATTTTTCGCCAAAATCACCGGCTATCTAGGTGAAATTAGGCTGTAGATCGGATATACAGTCATGGCGGTCATATTGCATATCTGTTAAGACTATTACGTTGAAATAAATGACAGAAATGCCTTACCCGATGCGCGAGCCAAGTAACGCCACAGCAAGGTGGGGCAAGACATTTGCTGGCTTTAACGGGTTGACGATTTGCGAAATGCAAATGCCTTGCCCCTACATCAAAATTCCTTCTTGATCGTGAGGCAGATATAAGTCAAAAGCAGATGACAAAAAAAATATCGCGGCGAGCTAATGACTCGCCACGATATGGCAAAACAGATACGGGGAGCAGAATAAACAAAAGTCGCGGGCTACACGCTTGGCCAATTATTCACTGCTAAACTTAATTTCTGGCATGGGCAAATGTTCTGTGCCCAATTTTCGGCGCAGCATCAAAATGAGGCCACCAGCATCAATAATGTCTTTGACCGACCCAGACAATGACGGAAAGCCAAAACTGCGCTCGCCGACATGAATGAGATTTTTCTCTAAATCCACAGACACCTTGTCGCCGTGATGAATCGCGTCAACGGCATCCGGGCAAACCAGCGGCAACACGCCATTATTGACACAATTGCGAAAGTAAATACGTGCAAACGACTTAGCAATCACAATCGTGACACCGCTCAGTTTGACACACACCGCCGCTTGCTCGCGTGACGAGCCGCAGCCAAAGTTGCGTCCGCCCACAACAATATCCCCCGGCTTCACGTGTTTGGCAAAATCAGGGTCTAAGTCTTCGAGCGCATGTTTTGCAAATTCGCTAGGCGGCAAATTGTAAGTGTATTTGCCGGGAAATAACACGTCTGTATTGACGTCGTCGCCATATTTCCAACATTTTCCGGTATACAACATAGGAATTACGAATTACGAATTACGAATTACGAATTATGAATTATGAATTTGGCTTACATTTAGACAATTCGTAATTTGTAATTCGTAATTCGTAATTAAATTAAGGTTTTGGTGAGGTGGGCAGTGCTTTCAGG
>JAHBAL020000036.1 GCA_018500105.2 Anaerolineae bacterium | reverse complement strand
CGCCAGAACCGACCACCGCCCCTAGCCCAACCGCAACGACTGTTGTTACCATCAGCGTTACCGCGCCTGTCACCAATACCAAAGTGGCAGTAGCGACTGCGACGGCACGAGCGACCAGTGCGGCAGTTGCCAGCACCGCAGTTGCCAGCACCGCCACCCGCGCACCGGCCCCAACCGCGCCGCCTGCCACCGCCGCCGCCCAAGTCACTCAAGCCGCAGCCAGCACTCAACCCGCAAGCCAACCCATTGACCAAGGCACACCCACCCCACAGCCAGTGACGCCGGGCATGGTAGTTGCGGCGGCAAATGCGGGCCAGCCCAATATTACAGCGCGGCATCGCCAAATTTGGCTGGGCATGACCCAAGGCGCGGTCAAAGACACGACGCTATTTAGCGTGGTCGGCGACTGCAATTCCATTCCGCCGGTCTATTTGCAGCGGGTGGGCAACGGCGCATTTAATGTGGATAAATTTATCCCCGCCTTACGCACAACCCAAAATTATTTCGGCAAATCGTTTTCGCGCATTAGTTTGGCGGCCAATGGCGGCTTTACCAGCGCCGCCATGAACGACCCCGTGTGGGCCGATGGCGCTTTGTGCGGCACACAGCGCACCCCGTTTGAGTGCGAAATTTTGCAAGGCCGCGCCAGCATTGTGTTGATTCAGGTCGGCACAGGCGACCAATATGTGTGGAAAAGCTATGAGGCCAATTTACGGCGTATGCTCGACACGGCGCTAAAAAATAGCGTACTGCCAGTGCTTTTCACCAAGGCCGATAACCTCGAAACGCTGCAAGGCGGCGCACCGCCCGATTACATCAACAATGTCATTCGTAAATTGGCGCGTGAGTTCGATGTGCCACTGGTTGATTTTCACGCCGCCAGCCGCCTTTTGCCCAACAATGGCCTAATTGACGAAGGCGACCTCGATTTTCACCTGAGCGAGGGCGGCATGGATTTGCATTTGTTGCTCACATTGCAAACCTTGGCGCGGATTCGCGGCTAAGTTTTGCCGTCATAATACGCATATGAAATCTAATCAAAAATTGTTTTACGGCTGGATTGTCGTCGCCGTCACAGCAATGGTATTGCTGGTGTCGTTTGGGGTGCGCTCGTCGCCGGGTGTGTTTATGCTGTCGCTCGAAAGCGATCTCGGCTGGAGCCGCGCCTCAATTTCGGCGGCGGTGTCGCTTAGCCTGATTATTTTGGGCATCAGCAGCCCGTATGGCGGCATGATGGTGGCGCGATTTGGCCCCAAACGCATGACTATTGTCGCGTTGGCGATGATGGGCATCACGCTGATTTGGAGCAGTCAAATGACCGAATTGTGGCAGCTCAACGTATTTTGGGGCGGCTTGCTCGGCCTAAGCGGTGGCTTGGCTGGCTCGGTGCTCAGCGCAACCGTGTCAAACCGCTGGTTTGTGCAACATCGCGGCATGGTCACGGGCATTTTTGGCGCGGCCACCTCGGCGGGGCAATTGGTTTTTGTGCCGTTGCTCACCAGCATGTTGCTTTCCATTGGCTGGCGGCCCAGCACAATGGCGCTCGGTGTGATCAGCCTGCTCGTGCTATTGCCGGTGCTTTTTCTATTCAAAGACGACCCCGCCGATGTCGGGTTGCTGCCGCTGGGGGCCACTGCGCCCATCTCGAAAGCCCAAGCCGGCGCCGAGGCAGATCTGATGGCGCGGGCGGTGCGACACCCTGATTTTTGGCTGTTGTGCGTCACCTTTTTCATCTGCGGGGCCACCACCAATGGCATCATCGGCACGCACCTCATCCCCTACGCCGTAGATTGCGGCATTCCGCAAGCGACGGCGGCGGGCGTGGTGGCGCTGCTCGGCACAATGAATTTCGTCGGCACATTGGCCTCTGGCTGGCTGACTGACCGTTACGACCCGCGCAAATTGTTGTGCATCTATTACGGTTTTCGCGGTTTATCGCTGTTCTTGTTGCCCTTTGTCACTGACCCGCTTGGGTTGTCGGTATTCGCGGTCATTTTTGGGTTGGATTACATCTCGACCGTGCCGCCTACCATTGCCCTCGCCGCCGATTCGTTTGGGCGACGCAACGCTGGCGTCATTTACGGTTGGGCGTTTTGTGCGCATAGCCTCGGCGCGGCGCTTTCGGCCTACCTCGGCGGCGTCACCCGCGACGCGCTCGGCAATTACGGCCCCGCCTTCATCGCTGCTGGCGTCTTGGGCATTTGCGCCGCCGTCCTCGCCCTCCGCATCACCCGCCCCGCCTCGCTCAAACCGCTCGTGAGTGGATAGCTGATGAGGAGTGGATAGTGATAGTGGTTAGTGGATAGTTGTCCCTAACCCACTATCCACTATCACTATCCACTATCGGCTATCCACTCGCTAGCGGCTCTCCACCAACTGCCCGGTGCGGGGGTTCATGAGCCAGGTGCGGCCATCTTTGTCGCGCAGGGCGACGCGGTTGTTGGTTTGCCACACGCTGGGGCGCATCTGATAGGTGTCGCCCACCAATAAGGTGCGGCGGCGCAAATTGCGCACATTCAGCCACACAATCTCAAACGTCATGTCGGGGGTGCAAGGGTTATTGGCGGCAGCAAATACCGCCTCTTGTCCATCGGGCGACCACACCACATTGCCCAATGGCTTAAGACGCGGCCCTTCGTAAGGGGCGTTAATCGGCGCTTCGTTGCCATCTTCTAGGTTCCGAATAATCATGCCGCGCCCGTTGAAGGCCACATACAGCAGTCGCTTGCTATCGGGCGATAACGTTAAACTCGTGCCCACCCCCGCCAACACGGTCGAAATCTGGCGTGTGCCAACCTCCACCACATACAAATTAATATCCATCGGAAATGGGGCACACGTGTTTTCGAGCAAACGCTCGGCAACATAGACATGTTGGCTGTCAGGCGACCATTGCAATAAGTGTAACCCTGTGCGCCCGATGTTTTGTTGGGCCGGATGCGCCACCGCCCAGTGCGTTTGCCCATCTGCCGAGGTAAATTGCAATGCTTGTTCGGCGTCGCTCGTTTGGCTCACCTGCCACTGACGGTTGGGCGAGGTTAGCTCGTTGGCGCTACTGGGGGCAATCGTGGCTGGGCTGACACTCGGCGACCGCGCAGGCGAAATCTTACGCCGAGCCGAGGCGGGGTCTGGATCGGCAGCGTGGGTAATGCTGGGCGACAGCGCCAAACTCAGCGCCAAGCCAACGGCGCACACCTTGGACAAACAAGCTGTATTTCGCATAAATCATCGCCAAGTTTAGCCAACTTCAACACCCAAATAATCCATCGGAAGATGGAAAATTGGCGTTGGATTGGGATGGGATGGGGGGGCAAAGTGGCAAAGTTGCAGAGTTGCAGGTTGCAAAGTGGCAAGTGGCAAGTAGTAGAGTGGCAATGCTTCCGTTCACCCTGCAACCGGCCACCTTGCCACCTGCAACCTTGCAACCTGCAACCTGCAACCCACCCCCAAATCGTATATAATGCGCAACTGGTCATACCGGTATGACCAGTTGCGAGTATTATGAGCCAAAATCAACCGATTCAATGGGTTTTAAATCCCAAAGCACTGACCACCGTGCCGAGTGCCTCCGCCGAACAAGTATTGCCCGTGCCATCTTTTCGCATGGCGCGTAAATTTCACCGTCAACTGCCGGGTTATCGCATGAGTCCGCTCAAGGCGTTGCCCAATTTGGCCGCCATGCTCGGCGTGGGTGGTATTTGGGTAAAAGACGAATCACAACGCATGAGCCTAAACTCATTCAAGATCATGGGCGGCTCGTTCGCGCTTTATCGCTTTTTAAATGAGAAATTTGGCACACCGGGTCACGATCTCACCTACACAGAATTGATCTCGCCCGAAATGCACACCCAAATTAGCCACATCACCTTTACCAGCGCCACCGACGGCAATCATGGGCGCGGGTTGGCGTGGGCGGCGCAACAACTGGGTTGCCCATGCGTCATTTATGTTCACAAAGACACTTCGCAAGCCCGTATTGACGCCATTGCCAAATCGGGGGCCGAGGTGCGGGTGGTGCAGGGCAATTACGATGCCGCTGTGCGTCAATGCAGCCAAGATGCCGCCGCCAACGGCTGGCAGGTGATCTCGGATACCTCGTGGGACGGGTATGAGGAAGTGCCGGCGTGGGTGATGCAGGGCTACAGCACCATTTACCAAGAGGCCCAAGAGCAATTGTCGGCGCAGGGCATGACCAAGCCGACGCATGTGTTTGTGCAAGCCGGCGTGGGTGCGTTGGCGGCCTCGACCGCTGGGTTTTATCACCAAATTTTCGGAGCCGAGCAACCCATTTGCGTGGTGGTCGAGCCGTCTGAGGCGGCATGTTTGTATGAATCGGCCAAGGCTGGCGATGGCGCACCGCGAACCGTGCATGGCGACCTCGACACCATTATGGCAGGGCTGGCCTGTGGCGAACCCAGCCCGCTGGCGTGGCGTGTGTTGTGGGATTGTGCCAATGCTTTCGTGGCTTGCCCAGATTATGTGGCCGCCAAAGGGATGCGTGTCTATGCCGTGCCGCTCGACGGTGACCCGCTGGTGATTTCGGGCGAATCTGGCGCGGTGACCTTGGGCGCATTAATGTTCATCATGGAATATCCCGATGCGCGAGCGCTGCGCGACGCGCTTGGCCTCGGCCCCGATTCACAGGTGTTGCTCATCAATACCGAAGGCAACACCGACCCCGAATATTTCCGCCGCGTGGCATGGGAGGGCGTGTTACCCGTCCCGCACGAATATCATTGGCTCCCGACATGGCGGACTGAGTAATGGTGGCAGAGTTGCAGAGTGGCAGGTGGCAGAGTTGCAAGTTGCAGAGTTGCAGGTTGCAGAGTTGCAGGTTGCAGGTTGCAGAGTTGCAGGTTGCAAATTAGCCTTTCCACTTTGCCACCTTCAATTTTGCCACTTTGCAACTTTGCCACCTGCCACTTTGCAACTTTGCAACTTTGCAACTTTGCCCCCCGCTACCCCTTTGCCGATTCTATCTTCTCCCACGCATAGGTGGTTTTGATGAAGTGGGCGAAATATTGACCGATGGAGGGCGCGGCCAGCAAGTCGCGGTAGACGCGCTGTGGCACGGCGTAATATTGGTAGACCTCGCCGCTGTTAAATTCGACCTCAAGTGTCTGGGTATTGGGGTCATAACCAACGGCGCATAAGCTGCTCGATTCCACTAATTTGCGTTTCATGGTGCGTTGCTCTCTTGGGCAAAGTATACCCCTCGCCGTAACTTGCGTTTTGTCAACATCCACACATAATGTACATACTATTGGCTGCGGACATTATGGTTAAGTCGTAGGACGATCATGACAGCCCTAAATACAAGTGCCCCATTAAAAAGACGAGCGAAGATGTGTTAAATAAACAGGTGTAGAGCAACTTTGATCTTTAATCTTCCTTAAGCATGTTATCAAGAATACTAACAAATTTTCCTTTAAATAATCTTCCATCTCTTAAACAGTCAAAAAACTCATTGTAGTTGTTAGGACTTAGAAAGTGAAAAAAGTATTTCTGTTTGATTTTCTTTTTAGCCAAAACATCATTCAAGTCGTTGAAATGCTCGTCAGCATATTTCTTCTTTGCTTTGTTTTCATCGCTGTCGTCATTGTCTGCTTTTGTTTCAACTACTGCAATATATTCTGTCCCTTTGTCCTTAACCATAATGAAAAAGTCGGGATTGAATTGATGTTGTGTTGAGTGTTTTCCTGCTTTAGTTGAAATGGTGTATTCAAGTGAATAAAAATTTTGGTTCTTTGATTTTATCCAACTTGTAATTGCTTTAGCATTGTCGTCTCTTACAAGTTCTTTAACAAATCTTCTTTCTGGTTCGGCAGTCGTAAAAACCAAGTCAATAGGTGTCTTTAAGACAAATGGATTTACGTCTGCTAAATTCTTTTTAGGTATTTCACCCTCATCAATTATTTCATTTAATGCAGTTAAACTGTCAGGAATTACGATTTCATTTTCGTAGTCAACCGAATAAAAAACGGCAGTGTCATTCTTTAATCCTAATACGGAAACGGTCTCATGCTCTCTGCTTGCAGTTGAAATTTCCTTTAGTTCGTCTGGTGTTTTACTCAATGAAATACTTCTTGGTTTTTTACGAAGTAAGGTGTTGAACGAAGAATAAACGGCTTGTCTATTTGCCTTTCCTAAATAGTCGCCATCCATACCTGCCCGTTTCATTGAATTACGAATTACTTTTTCAATCACTTCCTTTGTAGGTAAATTCTCATTCGTGTATTCTGTTTCATCAAGTTTTAGTATAACTCCTTCAAGTTTCCTGATTTGAAATTCATCGTAAATCTTGTTTACAATGTCCGAAACTGGAAATTTTTCTTTCTCAATATCGTAAGTGATTGGATATTCCCTGTCGTTAATTTTTACATACTTGGTTTCTGTTTTATGCTCAAATGTTTCAGTAACAAACTCAATGTAATCCTTGTAGTTGAAAATTTTAGTGTCGGGATTTTCAATTTCCGTTTTTTCTTTCTTGTATGTTATGTTGTAAAGTTTAAAATGATGCTTGGCTCTGTCACCTGATGCTAAAGGGCTGTTTTTAATTTTGGTTTCCATTTCCAAAATTTCTTCAACCAAATCTTTAATGCTTGTGCTCCATTTGTCATGGTTGAAAACAATAACTTCTGCATTCGGATAGTCAAGCGGTATTCTTAATCCCCTGCCCAAAACCTGTGCAATCAAAAGTTTTGAGTTAAATGCTTTTTCTTCCATTGGAACTATCTGAAAAACATTTTTTACATCCCAGCCCTCTGTGAGCATAGCTACTGAAATAATCCATTCTACTGGTTCTTCTTCATTGTCAACAAAAGGAAGTTTAGCAGCGGCAGCTTTATGTTCCTTATCAGAAGTAACTACCATCACTTTATCTTCTCTTAAATATTCCTCTGTGCCTTCTTTTCTTTCAACCAAAAACTTAACTAATCGGGTGTGTAATTGTTTAGCTGCTTTAATGTCTTTGGTAACTAAGATTGAAAGCGGCTTTACTTTCGGATATAGTGATTTATTCCGCTTATGATTTTGTAAAATCTTTTGGAACTTTTCGTGTTCGCTGTTGTCAGTGTTTTCAACCACATAATGAACACTTTTTACAAACTTATTTTCAATTGCAGAACGAAGCGAATAGCGATAAATAACATCATTAAAATATTCGTTGCTGATATACGCAGTTCCTGTAAAACCTAAGACATATCTAAAATTGTATGTGCTGTCAACTAAAAATTCTTTCCATTTTTTTATGCTCTGTGCATCATCACTTCTTCCTTCCACAACATTGTAAGCGTGATGAACTTCATCACAAAGCAGCAAACATCTTTCACCCTTGCCAAAACCTAAACTGTCCATAATGGAAGAACTGTTCCGTGAGTAAACAGCATTTATATTTTCTATGCAAATGCAGCCGTCCTTAATGGTTGTTTCTGCACTTATGATTGTCGGGTTTGAATGTTTTGCTGTGTCAGGGATTGAGTTTTTTAACGCAGGATTTGAAGTAAGAGCATTAAATTTTTCCATCAACGCCTTTTCAATGGTAGTTGATGGCGGTCCTAAAACCAAAACTTTGTCAACAAGTCCAATACCCAATGCAATTTGAGCAATACCATAAATCACAAAACTTTTTCCTGTTCCTGTTGCTAAATCAATGTTTGCACTCAAACGATTTTTGATTTGCAACTTGTTTAAATATTCCTTCTCGGTTGAGTAGCGTTTTTTTAGTTCATCATTTGACTTGTAATTTTCACTTACCAAGTCCTCAATGCTTTTGTATCTGCCAGATGCCAAGTATAAAATTGCTGTTCTTATTGCTTCTTTCTGATACTCTCTATTTCCGCAAAGCACATCTAAAAAACGCTGCCAATCTGCTATCGGCAATTTTTCAGGGTCATAACTTCGGGTGTTGACCTTTAGAACTAAATCTTGTGTATTAAATATCTTGCTTGAACTCATTATTTCACTTTGATAGTTTCTTTAAATTCATTTCCGTATAGGTCAATGTAGATTACGCAAATCTCTTTGCCTGTTTTGCCAAGCGGAATTTGCAGTGTGCCGTTTTTATCTTCAATATCTTCTTTGAAGAGACATTGGCTCATCATAAAAGCTTTGCCGTTAAATTTTTGGTAGTGGTCAAAATGCCAATGCCTTGTTCAAATTGTAACGAATAATGAAGAGACGAGGGACAAGATCATGGTAAAAATCGGATTTTGAAAATGACAATGTCTCTCGCGTATAACGCCCTAACCATTGACGTAACGTATTGTTCCAGCGTTCCATGTG
>JAHBAL020000053.1 GCA_018500105.2 Anaerolineae bacterium | reverse complement strand
GTGTTTCAGACGAAATAGAAAAATCACTCATGATATGAAAATTTTTGCAGAGTTGCAGGAGGCAGGGTTGCAGAGGGGCAAGTGGCAGGTTGCAAAGTGGCGAGTGGCAGAGTAGCATCGCTCTTGACGTCGCAACCTGCAACCTGCAACCTGCAACCCTGCCTCCTGCAACTCTGCAAAAATTTTCATATCATGAGTGATTTTTCTATTTCGTCTGAAACACTGCGCAAGCAAGCGCAGACTGCGCATGATGCTGGGTTTACGCAATTGGGCGAAAACCTGCGCCGCGCTGCCGAATTGACCCGCGTGCCCAACGAGCGCCTGCTGAAGATGTATGAACTGTTGCGCCCGGGTCGTTCGACCCAAGCCGAGCTTGAGGCGGTGGCGCAAGAATTGCTCGACGTGTATGACGCGCCGATTACCTCGGCTTATGTGCGCGAGGCGGTGGCGGTGTATGCGGCCCGCAAGCTGTTTAGGATGTAGCGGCAAGGCGTTCATCTTGTCACCCCAAAAACACTTGCTCTAAAATAACCCTATGGACCCCCGACTTAATACTGAGCGCAATATTTGGCTGGCGACCACGCGCCCCGATGGCAGGCCGCATCTCACGCCGATTTGGTTTGTGTGGCTGCACGATAAAATTTACGTTTGCACCCAAGGCAAGGCGGTCAAAACCCGCAATTTGGCCGCCAATCCCAATGTGGCATTCTCGCTCGAAAATGGCGACAAACCTTACATCGGCGAGGGTGTGGCGCGGTTTATCGAGGCCCCATTTCCCGCCGACATCGCCGAGGTGTTTAAGGCCAAATACAACTGGGATATTCACACCGATCCGGGTTATACGGCGCTGATCGAGATCACCCCACACAAGTGGCTGTCGTGGTAACGCGGCGCATTTTTTAACTCGGAACAGCGGAAGTTGCGGAGAAACGGGGTTTCTTTTGGTTGAATGATCCGTTTCTCCACGATTTTCGCTTTTTCGAGTTTTTAGGTTATACCGGTAGTGGCTTTAATTGCCTGATAAGACAATGGCCTTGTCGCCGGTGTGAAAAGTGAATTTTTCAAATTTGGCCGGATTGAGCACAATGCCGTGCGAGGCCGTATCGCGCATGAGGGTGTGATTCCGAAAGCCGATGACGCTGTCGCCGCGCCGTCGCGCCGCCTCGACAAGGGTGTAAAACGTCATCGGCGCGTCCAACTGCACATAATCTTCGATTGGCTTGAGGTAAATTTCGCAGCCATCGGCATCAAAAAATTCATCGAAGATGGCGCTCAGCCGTTTGTTTTTCGACACTTGCGCCAACATCAAGCTAACCAAACTGTCGCTGACGATGAAATCATCGGCTCGGGTGACCTCGGCCAGCTCACGGTTGCGCAAATCCATCATTTCGCTCACAATACTCAATTCGCGGCCTTTCGAGCGCACCATGCGGTCGGTAATTTGGCGTAAATGTAACAGCGTTACCAGCGTGTGCGCATCGGCCTGCTGGTCGTCGAACAAATCGTGGTACGAGAGCAAAATGACGTGGTCAAACTCATGCACCCGCATCGCGTCTAGCACCTTGGGGTTGGTGATATCGGCCATAAAAAACATGATTTGCTGGCGCGTCAGCACCTCGCGTAGTTCGCTGATCTGCGCTTCAGCCGCAGGATGAATTGCCACCACCGTCAATTGCGACCCATTTGCCACATAGCTGTCTAGCTCGCGGATAATCTCGGCTGCTTGTGGGTTCCAGCCCAGCAATAGCGTGCGTTCGGGCCGCGCAAAACGCGGTTTGTCGTCGCGCATCAGGTCGGGGCTGCCGATGGGCACGCCGCCCGTTCGCACCATATCTTCGTTTTCGGCAATGGCAATCATGCGGTCGCCCGCGGCGATCAAAGTCCCCATCGGCGGATTGAGCACCGTGCGCCCCTCAACATCGCAAATTCCCATCACTGCGGCGTATTCAAACGACAACAGCGCTTCGCCATAGGTGCGGCCTATCAGCGTCGGGGCTTCGCGGAAATAGATTTCGACACCTTCAAACGACATCAATTCAAGATAAACCGTGCTGAGGCCGGGCTGGCGGCAGGTTTGGGCGGTGATACGGGTGATGAGGTCGGCAGATAGCACCACTTCTAATTCGGCTTTGCCGACCATTTTGGCGACTTCGGCGTTGGGGCGGCTGTGCAATTCGGCCACGATGTGTAATGGGCGGGTAATTTTGCTGCGATTTGGGTTGTTGACCAGCGCCAAAAGTTGTTTGATGACATGGGCATCGGAATTTTTGCTGTCTGGGGCCAGTAAAATGATGGCAGCGGCCTGATACGGGTTGGCAATTTCGATGTCGCGTGGGTCAATTGGGCTACCGGTGCGGCAAATGAGGTGCAGCCGGCCCAGCCGCCCGCAGCGCTGCCAAATCTCCTCTTCCATCTCAAGTTTGTCTTTGTTTGCCAAAATCACCACGCACGGGCGGCGGGTTTTGGCTTCGGCCAGCGACAACTCAGTCAAAATCTGGAAAATTTTGGGCGACCAGCCGATGATTAAGGTGTGATTATGTTCGACGACAAACGAGCGGCCTTTGCGCAGGCGGTCAAAGGTGCGCTCAAGGCCATTGCTCAGCACACCGATCAGGGCGCTGACGATGAAGATGCCGCCGGTGGTTACGCCCAGCATGACGATGCGATAGGCCCAGCCTTGATCATTGCTCACCGCGCCCGCGTCGAGGGTGCGCACCAAACTCAGCCACGCCGATTCAAACACATCGGGCACTTGGTCTTGCCCGCCCGGCACAATTTCAAACCATTGAATGACAAAGACGGCGCAGGCGATGATGGCGGCGGACAATAACGCCAACGCCCCGATCAGCGCAATCGTCCCGTTCGCCATGTAGTTGTCGAAGGCATAGCGTAAGCGATCGGCGACGGTGATCTTCTTCATTGGATGGGGAATTATAGGACAAGAACCAAGAACCAAGAACCAAGAACCAAGAACCAAGAACCAAGAATCAAGAATCAAGAACCAAGAACCAAGAATCAAGAACCAAGAATCAAGAACCAAGAACCAAGAATCAAGAGCTAAGAGCTAAGAATTAGTAATATATTTTGCGTGATGTCGTTTGCAAGACCCAAAATACTAACTTCTTCTCTTTTAATTCTTGATTCTTGGCTCTTGGTTCTTAGCTCTTGGTTCTTAACTATAATCGCCTCATGCACATCCTTATCCTTGGCGGAACAAAGTTTTTGGGGCGGCATTTGGTGAATGCGGCTTTGGCGCGTGGGCATCGGCTGACGCTATTTCATCGTGGCAACACCTTGGCAAACACGCCAAACCACGACCAAAACGCGGCGCTGTGGGCCGAGGTCGAGCATATTCATGGCAACCGCGATGGTGGTTTGGCGGCGCTGGCGGGTCGCACATGGGATGCGGCGATTGACACCTGTGGCTATGTGCCGAGGGTGGTGCGGCAATCGGCGCTGGCGCTGGCCGAGGTGGTGCAACATTACACCTTTATTTCGAGCATCTCGGTGTATGCCGACACCAGCCAGCCGGGCACACGTGAAGACGCGCCTGCGCAAACATTGGCCGACGAAAGCAACGAGGTGATTGACGGCAACACTTATGGCGGGCTAAAGGCGCTGTGCGAGCGCGAAGTGTTGACGGCTTTGCCTGATCGCGCCCTTGTATTACGGCCCGGCCTCATCGTTGGCCCATTCGACCCCAGCGACCGTTTCACCTATTGGGTGCGGCGGGTGGGACAGGGCGGCGGGGCGACCTCGCCAGTGCTTGCACCCGGTCGGCCAGAGCGGGTGGTGCAGTTTATTGATGTGCGTGACTTGGCTGAATGGAATATTCGCCTCGTCGAGGCGCGGCAGACAGGCGTGTTTAATGTCACTGGGCCAGCCCAGCCTGTGTCATTTGGCAAAGTGTTGGCAGCTTGCCAACGTGCTAGCGCCAACGATGCAGTAATTCATTGGGTGGATGAGGCGACGCTGGCGGCGCACAAGGTGCAACCTTGGTCAGACTTGCCGCTATGGTTGCCAGAAAGTGATCCCGCTTATGCCGGATTTATGCACATTGATTGCAGTGCAGCGCTGGCGCACGGCCTCACTTTTCGGGCATTAGATGATACGGTTGCGGCAACCTTGGGGTGGGATCGCACTCGCCCGCAAGATGTGGCGTTACGGGCGGGGTTAGGTCAGGGGCGCGAGACGGCGATTTTGTCCGGAGCATGACTTCATCTACAACGCTAAGTTTTCATTGGTGGGCGATCTGGGTTCGCTCATCAGATACAATTACGTCGTTCGTTATTTGTTTTAACTTTTATCATGGAATACGACGTTATTATCGGCATGGAAACGCATGTCGAATTGGACACACACAGCAAAATGTTTTGCACCTGCTCGGCCCAATGGTTTGGGGCCGAGCCAAATGTGCATGTATGCCCAACCTGCGCCGGAATGCCGGGTGCGTTGCCGGTGATTAATCGGCGGGCGGTCGAATTTAGCATGATGCTGGGTGTGGCGCTCAATTGCAGCATCAACCAGCATACCTTTTGGGAACGCAAAAGCTATTGGTATCCCGATTTGCCAAAGGGATATCAGATCACCCAATATCAATACCCGATGTGCTATGACGGCTACCTCGAATTTGATGTGCGCGATTTGAGCGGCGGCTGGAATGAACAAAGTTATCGCAAGCGGGTGCGTATTCGTCGCGCCCATTTAGAAGAAGATACCGGCAAATTGACCCATGCCGGGCGTTCGTCGTATGTTGATTACAACCGTAGTGGCGTGCCTTTGCTAGAGATTGTGACCGAGCCGGATATTTTTAATGCGCATGAGGCATATGCCTATTTGAGCGCCTTGCAAGACATTGTGCGTTATCTTGGCATTAGCACGGGCGATATGGAAAAGGGCGCGATGCGTTGTGAGCCAAATATGAGTTTGCGCCCGAAAGGCACAGACGCCTTTGGCACAAAAGTTGAGATCAAAAACCTCAATTCGCTTAGCGCCGTGCGCGGGGCCATCGCCTACGAGATCAAGCGGCAATCGGCGGCGCTGGATAAAGGCGAGAAAATTCGTCAGGTGACCTTGGGTTGGGATGATGTGCGTGGCGTGACGGTGATGCAGCGTGAGAAAGAAGACGCGCATGACTATCGGTATTTCCCTGAACCCGATTTGCCGCCGCTCGATGTGAGTGACGATTGGCTGGCATTGGTGCGGGCCAGTGTGCCAGAATTGCCTATCGCCAAACAAGCCCGTTACCAAAACGAATTTGGGTTAAGTGCTTATGATGCGGTGCAGTTAACGACGAATCGAGATGTGGCGAAGTGGTTTGAAACGGGAATTAAGGCACTAAATGATGAAAAAGCGGTTCATGCTTTGGCAAAACGTTTCGCCAATTTTGTCATTGGTGACCTTACGCGCTTGATGAATGCCAGCGGGTTGCAAATTGAACAGATCAAGATTACACCAGCGCAGTTAGCGGGGCTGGTGAAACTGGTGGAGGTGCAGACGATTAATAGCAGCACCGCCAAATTGGTGCTAGAGGAGATGTTCGGCAGCGGAGCCGATGCCAATGCCATTGTCCAAGCCAAGGGCTTGGCGCAGGTAAGCGACAGCAGCGTGCTCGAAAAGGCAGTCGAAGATGTGTTGGCGGCCAATCCGAAGGAAGTTGACAATTATTTGAAAGGCAACGAAAAGTTATTGCAATTTTTGGTTGGGCAGACAATGAAGGCCAGCAAAGGCAAAGCCAATCCGCAGATGATTCAAGGCTTGATGAAGGCGGCGCTGGAGAAGCGGCGTTAGTTTTCTCGCAGATACGCAATGTTAAAAAATAGATTTGCCCGCGCAATGGTTTGCCTATGCTGTGCAATGGCACTCAGCTATTATTGCTTTGGGCCAAATCTGGGCAGTTGGTTTGGGTTAATTGATGACCACGAGACGATTAAATACCTCGGCCCTGACCGCGTGCTGTATGTTTCTGAAATGCCGGGCTTTTTGCTCGACACCGAAGTCGGGCATCCATTTGAGGCGCGGCGTTTTCGCCCCATTTACTATTCGTTGCGGTTGATCGAGACAGCCTTGTGGCGCGACAATGTGGCGCTATGGTATGGGGTGCGTATGGCGGCGTTTGCCGGTTTTGCTGCGCTCATGGCCTATTATTTCATCGGCTGGTTTGGCTGGGGGCTTGGTGGGGCTTTGTCGTTGCTCACATTGGGCGCACCGTATTGGGCCGATATTTTCGGGCGGCTCGGCCCACCTGAAAATTACACTGTGCCTGCCATGGGGCTGATTGCCTTCGGCTTGTCGGGGCTTGTCAAAGCCTCGCCCAAACAAGCATCGGGATGGCGCTGGTTGGCGATTTTGGTGGGTAGTTTGATCGCGGTTGGGGTCAAAGAAAATTATCTTTTCTTGCTGCCATTGTTGATGTGGGCGGCTTATGGGTTGTGGCGAGCGCGGCGCTGGCGTTTGTTTTGGGCGGCGCTGCTTATTTTGCTGTTATGTGTCGTGACTGTCGCCGTCTTTTTGCTCGCCAACTTTATCGGCGGCAGCGATTTTTATGGCGATGATACGAGTTTGAAAGGGCGGCTGAAGTTGCTGCTGCTCTATTTTCGCTATTATCGCCCGGCGTTTAATTATGTGGTTGGCGCGGCGGTGCTGTTGGTGGTGAATGTGGGCTTGGGCGCATATTTGTGGTGGCGCAGCAGGCGATTATCATCCGAGCTACGTTGGCTATTTGTCAGCGTGGTGTGTTTGGGGCTGAGCGCGGTGCAGTATTTGTTCTACAAAGGCTTGTGGCCTCATGGCACAAGCCGCTACGATTTCCCGGGGCTGATCTTTTTGGGAATCGCGGTGGTGTGTTGGCTGCGGGTGATGTTGGGTCGGCTGCCTTGGCAGGCGGTGCGGGTTGGGGTTCCGTTAGCGTTGTTGCTCGTTAGCATGCCGTTGGTTGCTATTTGGGCGCAGCAAATGCGTCAGTTGTCGCTCGATAATCTAAGCCGCACGTCGGCGCTTCGTCAGCGACTCGACCGTGTGGTGGCATTTTCGCGTGAGAATCCTACGTTGCCGATTGTGGTGGTGGCGAATGATCCTTGGGATGCGGAAGCTGTGGATGCTATGGTAATATTATTTGAATTTGAGTCAATTAAAAATCCAAAAGTGCTGGGGATTGGGTTTGCTGCTCCTGATCAAAGTGATGATAATACGAAAAAAGTTCTTGCTCAACGATTACAAGCCCGATCGGTTCGTGGCGACGAAGTCTATTTGCCATTTGATAAACTTGATTTAAGTAAAGGGTGTGCATCGCTTGGGTTATCAGGGAAGGGCTGGAATAAGTGTTTTGATCTAAATGAAACAAAAACTATACTTGATTTAGTAGAGGTTAAAGTTCAATGATTTTAAAAAATAAAAAAATTCTTGTGATTGGTGGGGCTGGTTTTATAGGCAGCCATGTTGTTGCTGAACTTTTAAAAACCGACGTTGCTGAAGTTGTTATATATGATAATTTTGCGCGTGGTGAATATGAATTTATTGAACCTTTTTTATCGGATGTTCGCTGTAAATTGTATGCAAATGGCGGAGATATTCGTGATATAGACATCTTAAATGATGCAATGAAGGGTATGGATGGCGTTATTCATTTAGCTGCGATGTGGCTATTACATTGCAAAGATTTTCCCAGAACAGCCTTTCATGTCAATATAGAAGGCACGTTTAATGTTCTAGAAGCGTGTGTTAAAAATAATATTCAACGCTTAGTCTATTCATCTTCAGCTTCTGTTTATGGCGATGCGGTCGAAGTGCCTATGACTGAAATGCATCCATTTAATAATCGAAATTTTTATGGGGCCACCAAAATTGCTGGAGAGGCAATGTGTCGTGCCTTTTATGATCGTTATGGATTAAGTTATGTTGGGTTACGTTATATGAATGTTTATGGGCCGCACCAAGATCAAACGGCTGTTTATACGGGTGTCATCCCGATTATGTTAAACAAAATTGATGCAGGTGAATCTCCCACGATTAATGGCGATGGGTCACAAGCATATGACTTTATTGATGTTGAAGATGTTGCCCGTTGTAATGTGCTTGCATTACAATCTGAGGTCACAGATGAGTTTTATAATGTTGGCACAGGAATTCAAACTACGATTCGACAACTATGTGATTTGATTCTTGCGTTAAAGCAATCTCCACTTAAGGTTACTTATAAACCATACAATGAAGATGATGCTCGACGGTTAGTAAAAAATCGAATTGGCTGTCCGAAAAAAGCACAACAAGATTTAGGGTTTGTTTATAGATATTCTTTAAGCGAAGGGTTGATGCGTTTAATCAATTGGCGATCAAAATAGGGTTGAAGATTTGTGAAAATTCCAATTACAAAAACATTCTTTGGGGCAGAAGAATTATTAGCTGTTCAAAAACCATTAGAAGCCGGATGGGTTGTTCAGGGGCCTTATGTTCAGCAGTTTGAAGAGTTATTTTCTGCTTATTCTGGCTCAACATCTAGTATTGCAACAAGCAATTGCACAACTGCGCTTCATATTTCTGTTGCTGCTCTCGGTCTTAAACCTGGCGATGAAGTCATTGTGCCCGCCTTAACATGGGTCTCTACCGCCAATGTGGTGGAGTACATGGGGGCGATTCCAATATTCTGCGATATTGATCTTCAAACCTTTAATATTAATATTTTACAGATTGAATCATTAATTACCCCACGTACAGTCGGTATTATTCCCGTCCATCTTTTTGGATTATGTGCAGATATGATTCCGCTTTTGGAACTTGCAAAGAAGCATCATTTGTGGGTTGTTGAAGATGCAGCTTGTGGGTTTGGCGCTTGGTATCATGGCAGACATGCGGGCACATTTGGCGATGCTGGTTGCTTTAGTTTTCACCCACGTAAATCAATTACAACTGGCGAAGGCGGTATGATTACAACGCCTCGCGCCGATTTGGCGACATTAAGCCGTAGCTTACGAGATCACGGAGCCTCGCGCACCGATCACGTTCGCCACCACAATAAGGCAGCATTTTTACTAGCTGACTATAATCATTTAGGTTATAACTACCGAATGACAGATATTCAAGGCGCACTTGGCTGTGTTCAACTAGGAAGGGCTGCTGAAATTATGTCGGCACGTGTTCATTGGGCAAAAAGATATGATGAAAAGCTTAAGCATATTTCATGGCTTCAAACACCTATTGTGCCAAGTGAATATGTACATGGTTATCAAGCTTATGTATGTTTGTTTCAACCGCAAACCCCAAGTATGGCAAATTTACAAAGGCTCAGTGATCAGCGAAATCAATTAATGTTGATATTAGAAGAACAGGGTGTTTCGACTCGACAAGGCACTCACGCGCCAGTAAATACAGGTTACTATGCAGATAAGTATGATATCTCACCTGAAAATTATCCTTATGCGACCATGGCTGAAGGGCTAAGCTTGACGCTGCCTTTATATCCTCAAATGACTGAGATTGAACAAGATTATGTGATTGAGCATTTAGTCAAGGGGTTTGAATGTGTGGTTTAGTTGGTTTTTATCAACATCCCGAAATGGCGTTTGATGCAAATTTGATCAAACGCATGACTGATACGATTAAACATCGTGGCCCAGATGGGGAGGGTTATTGTTTTGCCAACACTGCTACGCAGGCGATTCGACTGCATCGGTCTATTGAAAACGCTAATTTAGCATTCGGACATCGCCGATTAGCCATTGTGGATTTAAGCCCCGGTGGGGCGCAGCCCATGTTAAACCAAGCCGCAGATAAAGTCATTATTTACAACGGTGAGCTGTATAACCATTTAGAGCTACGAAAAATACTTTCTACATTCGGGGCAACTTTTAACTCACGGTCAGATACAGAAACATTGCTAAAGGCATACGAAATATGGGGCGGCGACTGTGTCAAACATTTTAATGGCATGTTTTCATTTGCAATTTGGGATGCACAACGCCAGCAGCTTTTTCTGGCGCGGGATCGTTTTGGGGTAAAACCACTCTATTATTATGTTAGCGACAAGTTATTTATTTTTGCTTCTGAAATAAAAGCCATTTTGACGCACCCTAAAGTATCACGCGAGATATGCTATCCAGCGTTAAATGAATATTTTACCTTTCAAAATGTGCTTGGCGATTTGACGCTCTTTAATAATATTCGTATTTTGCCAGCAGGCCATACACTCACACTTGACCTTTCAGATGCATCGTTGCCTTTAACTGAGGTTTATAAAATAAAACAATATTGGGATTTTTATTTTCCTACTCAGACACAACGTCAAAATATATCATTTGAAGAGGCACAAATAGAATTGCGTCGTTTATTTGCACAAGCGGTTGAACGACAATTAATGAGTGATGTGCCTGTTGGTAGTTATTTGAGTGGAGGCATGGATTCAGGGTCAATTGTGGCAATTGCTTCACAAAAACTAAAACGTATTCACACGTTTACCGGTGGATTTGATCTTTCTTCGGCCTCAGGACTAGAGATGGGGTTTGATGAACGTCCAGCTTCAGAAGCATTAGCCAATTTATTTAAAACCGAACATTATGAAAATGTTTTGCACGCTGGCGACATGGAACACGTAATGCCAGAGCTAATTTGGCACTTAGAAGACTTGCGGGTAGGTCAATGTTATCCCAATTATTATACTGCGCGATTGGCAAGTAAATTTGTAAAGGTGTGTCTATCTGGCACAGGGGGCGACGAGCTATTTGGCGGTTACCCATGGCGTTATTATCGTGGGTTAGAAGCGGGCGATTATTATTCGAATTATTATCAATTTTGGCAAAGACTGGTATCTTACGAGGACAAACTCAACTTGTTCAATGCAGCTACAAAACGTAAGATTGGCAATCACAGTGCTTTTTCGGCTTTTCAAACTGTGCTAAATGGTTTTGGGCGTGTTCCCGAGACAGTGGAAGATCGCATTCATGCGGCATTGTATTTTGAAGCAAAAACATTTTTGCATGGGCTATTTATTGTTGAAGATAAAATGAGTATGGCCCATAGCCTAGAAAGCCGTGTGCCATTCTTAGATAATGACTTGGTTGATTTTGCATTGCAATTGCCGGCTAATTATAAATTGCAACACTTAGACCAAACAGCCCAAACACTGATGAAAGAAAATGAAATTGGCAAACGGCAGCGTTACGATCAGCGTTATGGCGATGGCAAATGGGTGCTACGCGAAACCATGCGGCAATGGGTGCCACCCGATACTATCACTCGCGCCAAACAAGGGTTTAGCGCCCCAGATGCATCGTGGTTTCGTGGCGAAAGCTTAGACTATATTCAAACGTTATTGCAACCTAAATCGGCCCATATTTATGAGTTATTGCAACCAACCTTTGTGCAGCAAACTTTAGAGACACATTGTCACGGGGTCGAAAATAAACGTTTATTATTATGGTCGTTTCTTAGCTTGGAGTGGTGGCTTAAGGCTTATTTTACAGTTTAGTCCTATGAATTTACAATTTTATCGTTTATTAGTTGACCCAGGCGATCAGTCTACACTTACCTTATATGCAGCCCAAGAAAACATAGAAGCAATTCATGATGGTTACTTTCTTAATCGCAACCAAATCAAATACCCTATCCATAATGGAATTCCACGATTTGTGATTAGCGATGATATCGGACAACTCCAAACCAGTGACTCATTCGGGTTTAAATGGAAAAAGCGTGATACTTATGACTCACCTACTGCAAAAGCAACAGCCGCTCAATGGTATTTGCAGAAATATGGGTTTGATTCAATTGAAAATTGGACAGCGTTCTATAATAGCAAACAATGTGTGTTGGACATTGGTTGTGGCAGTGGATTTTCAGCATCAATTTGGTTAGATTCGCCTAAATGGCATAGAAATACCATGTATGTGGGTGCAGATATTTCAGAAGCTGTAGATGTTGCATATGAGCGGCTAGGGCATTTGCCAAATACTCATTTTGTGCAAGCCGATGCGTTACAGTTGCCATTTGCAAATGGCACATTTGATGCGGTGTTTTCTGAAGGTGTCTTACATCACACACCCTCTACCCGTGCCGCCTTGTTATCGGCAGCACGGGTGTTAACAAGCGGAGGTAAATTTCATTTTTATGTGTATCGGCGTAAAGGCCCAGTCCGTGAATTTGCGGATGATTATATTCGCCATAAAATAAGTGGTCTTTCAAATGATGAATCGTGGGATGCGATGCGTTCATTAACTGAACTAGGGCGTGCACTCGCAGAATTAAATGTCTCTGTGTCTTTGCCAGATGTGCCGCTGCTTGAAATTAGATCAGGACGATATGACGTTCAGCGCCTGATTTATTATCACTTCACCAAATTATTTTGGAATTCAGACTTGTCATTTGAAGAAAATGTGCATGTCAATTTTGATTGGTATCGCCCAACTTATGCTCATCGGCAAAGTGCCGAAGATATTCGACACTGGTGTGAAGAAGGTAATTTATCCATAGAAAGATTGTATGAGGATGAAAGCGGCATTACTGTTTGCGCAAAGCGCATCTAATATTTTGTTGAAATTTGTTATTCAAAACCCATGGAACGGCTTCTTCGTTTAATTCAAGATTTGTATGAATACTTGCGTTTTGAAAAACGTGCCAAGTGGCATAGGGATTTACCCTTTGACGAAATGTTATTTGACCGGTGGCAACGCGCAAAAAATTTAGGCTTCGGAGATAAAACGAGCATCTATCACAATGCTTATGTGTATGGCGATGTACGAGTCGGAAGTAACACTTGGATCGGCCCTTTCGTTATTTTGGATGGCTCTGGCAAACTTGAGATTGGCAATAATTGTAGTATTAGTGCGGGTGTCCAAATATATACACACGATACAGTTAAATGGGCGTTGTCTGGTGGTATCGCGCCATATGAATACGGCCACGTAAAAATTGGTGACAGGTGTTATATAGGTCCAAATACTATTATTGCGCGTGGTGTTGCAATAGGTGATGGGGTTGTTATTGGTGCTAATTCATATGTTGATAACGATATACCATCCCATAGTGTAGCATTTGGGACACCATGCCGAGTAAAAAGACAAGTTGTTCTGTCCGATATATCGACTTTATTAGATAAGCCTTTTGTTAATATAAGTTAAGATATTCAAATTAATTGTTTTGGATGTAAGCACAACATCAAAAGAGGTTGGTAATCTTGTTTTTTAAAATCTATAGATTTTTGCATATTTTTATTTCTTTTATAGTTCTGCCTTTTTTATTTGTATTTTCTTTGTCTGTTCGGATGTTCTCAGACCTCAAAAAAATTCCGCGCCTGATGTGGGGACCTTCTCCAATTATTTCTAATAAATATTGGTCACAGGCGATGCAAAAACTTGGGTACAAGTCTCACACAGTCGTTTTTAATTACTACAGCGCAATCAACAAAAAAAATGATTATGATATATACATATATGAATTGATTCAATTTCCGCTAGCGACCTTGAGGAAAATTTTCTCCTTATTGTTTGCACCATACTGGGGATTCTGTTTTTCCTTGCTTAATTTCGACATTTTTCATTTTCCTTTTCATGGTGGCATTTTAGGAAGCACTTCACTTTGGATGTTCGAAGCATTTTTACTTAAGTTAGCAAAAAAGAAAACGGTTTTAATGGCATATGGCGGAGATGCTTACATGTACTCAAAAATCATAGATAAGTCTTGGCAACATGGTCTACTATATAACTATCCAATTGGAGCAAAAAAAGAATATGAAATTTCTCAAAAAGTAACTTATTGGTCAAAACATGCTGATATTGTGATGGGACTTTTCTCTTCTGTCGATGGGATGAGCCGATGGGATTTATTGCCTGTAAATCATGTGGTTATTGATATAAATTTGTGGTCGCCAAAAACTTTTTATTCGATGAATGACGGAATTAATGGGTATGTAAAAATTATTCATACGCCAAATCATAGATCAATTAAAGAAACTGAATTTTTGATTGATTCTGTCAACGCGTTAATAGAATTAGAAGGGTTAAAGATCGAATTGCTGCTAATAGAGAAGACACAGAATGATAAGATTAGAGAATTAATGCAAACAGGGTGTGATATTTTAGCGGAACAATTTCTGATGGGGTACGCCCTCAGCGCTATAGAAGGTATGTCTTGTGGCCTACCTGTACTGTCAAAAATTTTGCAAGATGAAGGCGTTGAATTCGATTTTCAATTGGTGGAAAACCTGTCATATATAGAAGCGAAGAAACTTTATCAGAAAGCCGATTTATTGATTGATCAGCTTTTAATTGGATGGTATGGTGGTTTGGCTGTCGAGTTAATGGCATTAGGCAAACCAGTTATTTGTTTTATTCAACCTAACGATTTACAATTTGTTCCCATACCAATGAAAGCGGATATGCCCTTAATCCAAGCAACACCTACAACCATTTATGAGGTATTAAAAGAATATCTAACTTACAGACAACATAACCTAAAAGCATTAGGACAATTATCCAGAGCTTATGTGGAAACTTGGCATGATTCGTTGAAAATAGCCGCCTTTCTTAAAGCTAATTATATGGAGGCTTTCTTGAAACGTAATTTACGTCCTATTGCCTTACTTAGGTGAAATAGGTGGCATTTTAAGATATGACAACTAGACGATGAAAATTTTCATTGGTTTAACAGAAATAGCAGGTTATTATAGTAACCTTAAGTTGGGATTTGACCAACTTGGCGCTGAAACGTGTTATGTTAACTTGTCTCCACACATATTTTCATATAAAGTTGACAAATCTAATCAGCCGGTTTTTGTAAGATTCGTTGAAAAAATTCTTCATAGGCCAGTAAGAAGTAAAGCTCATTCAGTTTTAAATATTTTTTTGAGAAAGATATTTGCGGTATTGTTGTTTGTTTGGGCGCTTCCTCGTTACGATGTTTTTATATTTGGAAATGCTTGTAGAATGTTTCCGTATGACCTTCCAATTTTAAAGTTTTTTAACAAAAAAATTATTTGGATCTTTCATGGCGGTGATGCTCGACCAATTTATATTGATGGTGGGACTATATTAACATCTGATAATTTAACCCCTCAAGAATGTCTTAATTTAACAAAAAAACAAAAATCACAAGTTAATTATATTGACAAGTATGCTGATTTTGTTATAAACAATCTAGCAGGTGCTCATTTTCATTTGCGCCCGGTTGTTCAATGGATAAATATTGGAATTCCGCATGCACTCAACAAAAACATATTAAAACCTGAAATTGCTAAGTCGAGTAAAATTATTAAAATATTGCATTCACCATCAAATCGTAAAGTGAAAGGATCTGATTTGATTGCTTTAGCTATAAACAATTTAAAACTTAAAAACTACAATATTGATTATGTAGAGATTACAGGGCGACCCAATAGTGAGGTAATAAAAGAAATTTCCACCTGTGATTTTGTAGTAGATCAACTTTATTCCGACACATATATGGCAGGATTTGCCACGGAAGCCGCATGGTTTGGAAAACCTGCAATAGTAGGCGGGTATGCAAAAGAAGAGTTGGATCGATTTGTAATTCCAGAAGATCGCCCCCCCACTCATTACTGTCACCCAGATGAAATTGAGCACGCTATTGAGAAACTAATTACTGATACAACTTACCGCCTAAGCTTAGGCAAGCGAGCCTATGAGTTTGTTTCAACACGCTGGACACCCAAGCAAGTGGCAGGCAATATATTAAAGCTTATTAAGGAAGATTATCCCCAACATTGGTTGTTTGACCCTAAAGAATTAACTTTTGCTCATGGCGGATGTATGCCAGATGACATGGCTAAACATATGGTTAAAGCGTTGATAGAGTTAGACGGGGTTGAGGCATTGTGTCTATCAGATAAACCTCAGCTCGAAGCCTTGTTTATAGAGTTTGCAAATTCATAAATGAATATTTTTCGCGAATTGAAGAATTTGATTAACGAATCCATTGTATATGGGTTGTCTAGTGTTATTAGTAGTTTGGTTCAATTCTTTTTATTGCCTTTGTATACACGTGTTTTCACTACAGAGGATTATGGACGGATCAGTCTTGTGCTAGCGACGATGGCTTTTCTTAATATATTTTCAGGTTTGGCGCTGGATAATTCGGCTGCGAGATGGTTCTTTGCTACATCTGATAAAACTGATCAAAAGATAACAATAGCTTCTTGGGCATGGTGCCAATGGTTAATCACCTTATTGATAGGGCTATCGCTTATTAGTTTATCTGACTTTATTGCATCTTATTTGATAAAGGATTCTATCATCACACTTTGTTTGCAAATAAGTGGGTTGACCCTTTTTGTAAGTAGCAACCAAAAAATAATCACCAATTGGTTAAGATTTCAAAGGCGTGCATGGAGCACAACCTTGTTTGCAATTTTTAGCAATATATTAACGATTTCTTTGAGTGTGCTTTTTGTTTTATATATTGGTTTAGGCGTTATTGGGGTATTTATTGCTGAAGTAATTGCATCTTTCTGTATGTTTGTAATAACCATTGCAATTATGAAAGATTGGCTAAGTTTTAAGTATTTCTCTTGGTCACGATTAAAAGAAATGTTAGTTTATGGGTTCCCGCTTATTCCCGCTTCTTTGGCTTTTTGGGTCGTCAACCTCTCTGATCGTTATGTGATTCGCCTCTATGATAACTCAAGCGAAGTAGGCTTATACCAAGTTGGCTTTATGATTTCTGCATCAATTACATTAATTACAAGTAGTTTTCAGCAAGCTTGGGGGCCTTTTGCAATGTCCTTTCATCAACGGAAAGATGCTCCCAAGCTGTATGCTACAGTTTTTTACATTTACTGCATCGTTACATCCTTCCTTGCATTGATACTATGTGTGCTTGCGCCTTATATTTTGTCTATATTGGCTCCGCCTGAATACAAAGATGCGATCTCGGTTGTGCCATTTCTGGTTTTTAGCAATATCTTTATTGGCCTCACGTATATTGCCGCCATTGGATTGTCCATTGCCAAAACAACAGTTCCAATTGGGCTAGGCATTACTTTTGCAGCAATTGCCAATATTGTTCTTAATATCATCCTAGTGCCTTACTTAGGTAAAATAGGGGCAGCATTAGCCACACTCATCTCCCAATCTATCACCCCTATCTACATGTTCACAAAGGCCCAACAACTATATCCTATTCCTTACCCCTTCAAGAAAGGGACTTTATGTTATCTCGTTTCTGGGATTTTGATTTATGGGATCTACTTTAACTGGCTGGTGTAATTAACATGAACTTAACATTATCTCAACTGATCGTTAGCCTACGCCGTAAATTTCGTGTATTTCACTCATCCAATTATTGGGAGTCGCGTTATAAGAGCGGTGAAAACTCTGGGGCTGGGTCTTATGGCAAATTTGCAGACTTTAAAGCTCAAATAATAAATTCTTTTGTTGAAAAGAATGATATTCAATCGGTGATCGAATTTGGTTGTGGCGATGGCAATCAATTGTCTTTAGCGACTTATCCTAGTTATATCGGGTTAGATGTCTCCCCAACTGCGATTGGCCTTTGTCGCAAAAAATTTTATAGCGATGCTTCAAAAAGCTTCTTCTTATATCATTCCACTTGTTTCGATGATAAATCAAATAGATTAAGTTGCGATTTATCACTTTCACTTGAAGTGATTTTTCATTTGGTGGAAGATGATATCTATCATGTCTATATGCAACATTTATTCTCATCTGCTAAACGACATGTTATTATTTATTCAAGCAATCATAATAATAATCCTATTTCATCAGGGACGCATATGCGGCACAGAGAATTTACTACATGGATAAACACATATCAACCTCATTGGCAATTAATGCAACACATCCCTAACCCTTTTCCAAAAGAAGCTGCATCTGAATTTTATATCTATCAACGTTTAGCATAAAATGCGTGTTTTACTGTTGCCTCACAATATTGCGTCTCAAATTAGCGAGACTATTATTGGTTTACGCCACATTAAGATTGATGCCCGTGGCATGGTTGTGCAAAATAAAATTCAGTCACACGAAAATGTTGAGACAATTCCGCCGGTATATAGCTCTCAATCGAGTTTCCGTTATCTGAAGGCGATTCCATCGGCGATTCGTATATTTCGCGCAATCTTATGGGCTGATGTTATACACTGGCATTTCGAATGGGCAATGCCAGCTGCCCTTGATGTGCTTTGTGCCAAGTTATTTAAGAAGAAAATAGTTATCGAGTTTCATGGTTCAGATATTCGGTTTCCTTCTATCGAAGTCGTAGATAACCCTTATTATTCAGAAGTTATTCGTTTGCATCCCGAGTTAAGGGACTCAGATGAAA
This sequence comes from Anaerolineae bacterium, assembly GCA_018500105.2. GTDB lineage: Bacteria > Chloroflexota > Anaerolineae > J036 > Brachytrichaceae > AQU-03. The sequence continues at coordinate 42,080 of JAHBAL020000053.1, read as the reverse complement.
ACTCAATCAAACGCCAAAATATTTTTGGGCGGGCCGGAGCCATTGCAATTGTTCCATACCCAGCAATGCTTGCTCATATCCGCCCCAATCTATTTCGATCTGTGAATTGTGTATTACATCGAATTGACTTAGATAAATATGTCCCGCAATTTCCTCAAGTAAATCAAAATTGCCCAAGTATTGCACATATGCCAAGTCGTCCCTTATTAAAAGGAACACAATATGTGGAAAAATCGCTTTTTGAATTGAAAAATGACCTGAAGTTTAATTATCAAATAAATTCAGATGTGACACATAAAACAGCAACAACCTTAATTCAGAATTGTGACCTATATTTAGATCAATTTATTTTAGGTAGTTATGGTGTTGCCAGTGTTGAGGCAATGGCAATGGGCAAGCCTGTGATTTGCTATATCAAACCGGCATTTAAGGGGCTTTATCCCACGGATTTACCCATAGTTGCTACATCGGCTGAAGAATTGCAAAAAAATCTTCGCTTATTAATTGCCAATCCTCAATTGCGTTACGATATTGGTCAAGCAAGCCGCAAATACGTAGAGGAGTATCATGATACTCGAAAAGTTGCTTTAGAGCTGCAACAAATATATAAATCAAAATGATCCCGATTTCAAAACCCCTGATTGGTGAAGAAGAAAAACGCCTTGTGATGCAAGTGCTTGATTCAGGCATGTTGGTGCAAGGGCCACGTGTGGCTGAGTTAGAGCAGCAATGGGCGATTACATGTAGTAGCAAACACGCGATCGCCACCTCAAATGGAACCACGGCTTTACATGTGGCGCTGTTAGCACATCATATTGGTGCTGGCGATGAAGTGATTACGCCATCGTTTACATTTGTGGCATCGGTAAACAGCATTATTTATACGGGCGCACGCCCTGTTTTTGCAGATGTGTGCCCAGATAGCTTTAATGTTGATCCCGTTCACTTAGAAGAATTAATTACCCCGAAAACCAAGGCTATTCTATTGGTGCATTTATATGGTCATCCAGTGGATATGGATTCAATTCAATCTTTCGCCCACAAGCATAATTTGATTATCATTGAGGATGCTTGTCAAGCAATTGGCGCAACCTATGATGGTAAGCCGATTGGGAGTTTTGGCACAGGTTGTTTTAGCCTATACGCAACCAAAAATATCATGAGTGGTGAAGGCGGGATGATTACGACGAATGATGACGAGGTTGCTCGACGTTGCCGACTCATTCGGGCACATGGCATGGAGCGTCGTTATTATCACGATATGCTTGGTTTCAATTTTCGCATGAGTGATTTGCATGCAGCCATTGGGTTGGCGCAAATTGCTAGGTTAAATGAGATTACAGATCAGCGAAATAAAAATGCAGCATTTTTAACCGCAACTATAAATAACCCAAAGGTTATTACACCTCGTATTATCCTTGTTCGCACGGGTAAACCAATTCAGCATGTTTGGCATCAATATACGGTGCGGTGTATTAACGGATTATCAAGAGAAGTCGCCTTAAAACACTTAACCGAACGTGGTATTGGGACTGGGGTTTTCTATCCTGTTCCCGCCCATCAGCAGCAGCATATCTTGGATCTAGGTTATGGCGGGGTCACTTTACCTGTGACCGAGCAATTAGCTAGGGAGGTTTTTTCTTTGCCAGTGCATCCTGCATTATCTCAAGAAGACCTCAATCAAATTGTATCTGCGGTAAATGAACTATGAGTATTAAAGTAGCTGTCATTGGTGCAGGGGTTATGGGGCAAAATCACGCCCGTATCTATTCTGAATTGCCCAATGTAAATTTAGTGGGTATTGCTGATGTGTTCATTGAAAATGCGCAAAAAGCAACGCGACGTTATGGTGGTGAAGCATTTTCGGATTACAGCGTAATGCTTGATACAGTAAAACCAGACGCGGTTACGATTGCCGTGCCAACAGAAGATCATGTTACCGTTGCACTTGAAGTTGCTAAGAGAAAAACCCACATTTTGGTGGAGAAACCGATTGCACTTAATATTGAAGAAGCGAGAAGTATTATAACGGCATGTGAATCACAAGGCGTTTTTCTAGCTGTTGGGCATGTAGAGCGTTTTAACCCGGCAGTGATCGAGTTAAAACGTCGTCTTATGGACAATGAACTTGGTCGTGTATTTCAAATAGATACGAGGCGGCAAAGCCCATTTCCATCACGGGTCAGAGATGTTGGCGTGATCATTGATTTGGCAGTGCATGATATAGATGTCATCCGTTATGTTACCGGATCCGAATTTTCTCATGTGTTCGCCGAAACACAACGCCAAATCCACAGTTCTCATGAAGATTTAGTAAGTGCTTTGTTTCGTTTAGATCATAATATCGTTGGCACTATGGCAGTCAACTGGCTAACTCCCTCTAAAGTTCGTGAATTGAGGGTAATTGGAGAAAGAGGAATGTTCCATGTTGATTACTTGACTCAAGATTTATTTTTTTATGAGAATGGAACAACCGTAGGGGAGTGGGATACATTGCGTCAATTGCGTGGTGTTAGTGAAGGGCGAATGATTCGGCATATTGTTGCTAAACGCGAGCCATTACGCGCTGAACTTGAATCTTTTATAACCGCTGTCCAAGAAAGAGATCAATCTAAGATTCATGTGAACGGGTTGGACGGGCTAAAATCGGTCGAAATTGCACAAGCAATTATTCATTCGGGTCGTCAACAACAAGTAGTTTTTTTGAAATAAATAAAATGAGTTCACGATTAGATCATATCTTATTCCCGTCTCCGAGTAACACCATCGTTGGTGTTATTGGGCTGGGTTATGTTGGTTTGCCGGTTGCTTGCGAGTTTGCTCGACAAGGTTTTAATGTCATTGGATTAGACATAAAAGCTGATCGGGTCGCAAAAATAAATGCTGGTATTAACCCTATCGAGGGAGATGAGCCGGGTCTGCAAGCGTTGCTATGTGAGGTCATTGTTGCACAAAAATTGCAGGCGACCACAGATTACAAAGAACTTCAAGCCGCGCATGTAATCACAATTAATGTTGAAACGCCGGTAGATGAGTTCCATGTGCCGCAATACCATGCGTTACGTGCCGCTGTGCATAGTTTGGGCGAGGTGATTCAATCGGATACTCTTGTTATTGTTGAATCAACCGTTGCACCGGGAACAACCTTAAGTTTGGTGAAAGAGATATTAGAAGAATCGTCCAATAAAAAAACTATAACAATGGATGCCCAGTTGCAGGATATTCAGATGCAGCGATTGCTGTTAGGAATGTGTCCTGAACGGGTAATGCCTGGTCGTTTACTTCACAACTTAAGAAATTTAGACCGTGTTTGTGGTGGTGTTACACCTGTGGTTGCGGCTGCGATGTCACGTTTTTATCGCTATATTATCCCTCATGCAGACTTGGATGCCACAGATATACTAACCGCCGAGTTGGTTAAAACCACCGAGAATGCTTATCGTGATGTACAAATTGCTTTTGCAAACGAGGTTGCTTTAATTTGTGAAGCATCTGGCGGTAATGTATGGAAGGTCCGAGAATTAGTCAACAAGAGTCCAGGCAGGCACATGTTATTGCCGGGTGCTGGTGTGGGCGGGCATTGTATTCCAAAAGATCCTTGGTTATTAGTGAATTCGGTCCAACGAACAAAGACAGCTTCGTTTACACCAACATTGATTCCGGCTGCTAGATATATTAATGAGGCGATGCCACACCATTTATATAACATTATTTTGCAAAGATTATCTCAAAATAATCTTCAACCTCAAGATGCAAAGGTGTTAATCATGGGTTACAGCTATTTAGAAGACAGTGATGATACGCGAGATACACCGAGCCAAAAGTTGGTATACTTTTTGAACAGTGTAGGCGCTAAAATAACTGTTCATGACCCGTTCGTTAAACCATATGATAATGACATATATGACTGTGCATTAGGTTGCGATATAGCCGTTTTGATGGTTAAGCATACGACTTATCTATCATTGGATTTATCTTATCTTTTTACAATGATGCGACGGCGTATACTAATAGACGGTCGCAATGCATTTGATGAAACTATATTAAACAAGCTAAGTGCTGATTACTATTGTATTGGTGTCGGTTGATATTTTTTATGCTCTGCACAGGTGAAAATTACGGATTGCCGATTTCACTATCCCTCCTCAAGCATAGCTTGAGGAGGGATAGTGAAATCAGCGAACCCCTCAGTTTGAGGCCGCGCTCAGTATAGTAATTAATAGTGTTTACTTTAAGAATCACAATTGCTGGCTTATTGTTTAACGACACATGGCGCAACGCTCGCTTGACGATTGGGCTATTGCTTGTTTGCCTTGTTTTCGCCCTCTCACGCCTACCGTTTTTCATCTATTACCCGCTGCCCTATGTCGCCCCTGATACCCCCGCTTACTTAGAACAAGTTGCCAATCTCGAATCGGGGCAAATTCCATACTTTAGCTTTCGCACCCCCGGCTATCCCTTATTTTGGTGGTTTGTGCGGCTATTTAGCCATGATCCTATGGCGGTGATTTTTGCCCAATGTGTCATCACTCTTGTCACATTATTGGGCATCCCCGTCTTGCTTGCTAAATATCAGCCGCGTTTGGTATTGCCGGTTGCATTGGCCTTTGCCATCTATTGCAGTGCCCCCATGCATGTGGCATGGGATTTATATCTGCTCACCGACGGACTCTATGTCAATGCAATGTTGTGGGCGCTCACCTGCGTTTATATTGCACTTATACACCACAAGCCTGTGTTTGCAGTCGCGGGCGCATTTTTAATTGGCGTGGCCTGCGCGATTCGCCCGAATGGCGCATTTCTAATCGCCATCATTTTGCTGGCAGCGATTTGGGCGCTATTACGCTATCGGTCATGGCGTTTGTCGTCAGCCTTGCTGGCCCCGCTGCTTACCCCGCTTTGTCTGCTGTTTGGCTATAACTGGGCTACAACTGGCATTGTTGGGTTTTCGTGTTTGCAAAGTCTTGAGGTCACGTATTGGACATGGGTGCATGTGCGTCCCGACCCTTCGTTTTCGCCAGAGATGAACGAAGCGCTGAAAGCAAAAGAAGTTGCCATCAGTGAAGCAGATCGGAAAATTATTTATGAAAGTTGGGATTTGTATCGTTTTCATCAAACCTTTGACAAAAATATTGCAATTGCTGCTGGGTTTCTTGCCCAAAAAACAGGCTTTACATCAGATAATTGCAACGAGCGCTACCTTAATTCACTGAGCACACAAAACCAACTCAACTGGGTCGGCATTCGGCAAAATCCGCTGATTTATGTGAAATACATCGCGGCAGTGCATCGTGAATTTTTCTTGTGGATGGGTGCAACTATTTGGGGTGATTTTTATTCGCACGCCCCAGCCACCCAATATTATGAAACGTTTATCGAGCCATCGCCACAAGTGCAACGCATTCAAGCTCGGGGCGATTACTATAGCCCGCGCCAACCTGTTGGCTACACTGTCAACATCGTCAATGGCAAAAAAACGGTAACCCCCCCTGCTGCGCCGCTGGCTGACCTTTATCGGCAACTGGCTCGCGGGCGAGATGTGATTTTTCAACGCGCAGGTTGGGCATGGATTTTGCCGGCTGCGGTCATATTGGCGCTCGCAAGGCTAATTTATTCGCGCGGTAAATCTGCTAACGCCTTTTTTGTGTTGCTATTGGTCTTATGTGTGCTGGGCAACGCCACTTTGTGCGCTGTCGCTATTTCAGGTGTGCCCGACAAACGTTATGTTTATTCAACCGAGTTTGTCATTTATATTTTGATTGCTTGCAGTTTAATGCTGCCAGCAACAATCGTTCAATCTCTCAAACGCCGCCTATCTCATACGCGCACGGTGAAGCCTTAACCCAAATTAAGGCTTCACCCCAATCCCAATGACACTAATGCCACGATAAGGCAAGAAGCGGTCCAATCGTCGGATAAATGGCATTAGCATTTCTAATATCTTAATTTGCACCCGCGAAAAAGAAGATTTCTTTAAGATTTTTCCATTCAGCCACCAGCCCAATACAGACACGCGGTTAAAGTCGAAGATACGCTCGACCTGAAAACCAGCTTTCTCTAACGATGCACGTAGCCCATCGGCAGTATAGCGTTCACGATGTTCTAACACCACATCAAGCGTGCCGTATAGTTTTGGGTGTTGTGGCACAAGAATGACACAGCGCCCACCCGACTTTAATACGTGTGATAAATTCCCCAAAGCAGCTTGTTCGTCAGAAACATGCTCGAGCACGTTAATCATCATGGCCGTGTCAAATTTTTGGGCATGGGATGCAAAATCAGCATGATTTGTGGCATCCATATAGGCCACCTGCAAATAAGGTTTGCCCATTGCATAGGCCTGCATATAGCGCAAATAATGTGGGTTGATATCAGCCGCCAAATAATGATCGCGGGGGATGAATTGGTTGGTGAGGGTGCCAATGCCACACCCCACCTCGATGACCCGATCGCCGATATAAGGGCGCAATGTGTCGCCCATCCACTGATTAAAGCGTCGCGCATCTTGCAAGTCGTTTAAGATATTTGAACCATAAGCATCTTGTTGGTAAATATCATCAATGATCCAGTTTCGCAAAATTGCTAAAAGTGCCAAAAAGCCATCTTTAGCACGCACTTTCTTGCCTTCTTCGTAACTACGTGGCGAATAGCGAATGGGCACTTCAAAAATACGCGCTCGGCGCTTCGCCAATTTCATGGTAAGTTCAATTTCGACCCGAAAATCATTTGCCCGAATGGGCAATGATTTAAGCAGTTCGGTGCGAATGGCCTTGTAGCTGGTTTCGACATCGGTCAGATATAGGTCTGTAAACCAACATACTAACCCTGTTAAAACGCGATTGACCCATGCATGACGATACATTAAAGCGCGACGGTATGAGCCAGCCATAAAACGTGAGCCAAATACTGCATCTGCACCTTCGTCTAAAAACGGTTGTAACAAATTTGGAATATCAGCAGGGTTGTATTCGAGGTCTGCGTCATGAACCAAACAGACATCGCCTGTAGCATGAGGCAATGCGCTACGAATGGCGGCCCCTTTGCCTATATTTTTAGGGTGCTGAATGAGTAAGATCCGCGCATCTTCAGATGCAATGCTTTGCAGCACAGCCAAAGAGTCGTCAGTGCTGCCATCATCTACAAGGATGACTTGCGAAATGGCCCCATGCGGGAAATTTAAAGCTAAAAGCCGTGACAAACTGCTTTTGACCAAATGCTCTTCATTAAAAACTGGCACAATTGCCGTTACATTAATCATAATATTCGTTGCAAAATTTCAACGCTGAATTGTAGCAATGACTTCAGCCCAAGGTCCGGTGGTGCAATTGGGCTGGGCTAGCAATTTAGCCGTGCTAATCTCATTTAGGTGGTCAGAATCAACAAAATGGTTTTCAAGCAAGCCGCAAGCCGCAGGGTCAAAAGAACCAACCAAGGGGATATTGTATTGGTTTGCGACGTGGCGGTAATAGGTATCAATCAATTGCGCATTCGGCATTGCTTTGACAGTATCGTAGGTGATGGCATGTAACGGTGTCATTACAAATATAACCTTGCTACCGTTGCGTTGCATATGTTGAATAAAGTCTTCGAACTGTTGTTGTAAGGCAGGGTTCATCGGCTGTGAAAAGATGTCTATATTTTTGGGCAATCCTTCTCGCACTTTTTGTCGCTGCGCCTCAACACTGTCCCACTGACAGCGAATGACATCGGGGGCACAAGTAAAGCTACCGTCTCGATTCATGACATGGCTCACCAGCATTGGCTGACGAATGTTAGCCCATGCCGGAAAAGGTGAGGTAAAGATATATTGAAACTTTCGCAGCTTATTGCTCAAGTCACGCTGTTGCTGGCTAAGCACTTGATTTATATTTCCCTCAAATAACTGATTAAATGCCGGCAAAATGGGCAAATCCAATAGCAGACTTTGCGTTTTTGAGGTTGGCGTTGTAATCGGGGGATCGGCGATTGGGTGTGACAATGAGGCACTTGTGCCACCCTGCAATAACCAAGGATCAATTCCCAAAATAACAAGCTTGGGCGGCAAACCACGCATCTGATATTGATTGTAAAAATTTTGCGGAATTTCAAGGCCATTGTTGATGCCAGTAATCCAGTGATTAAAAAAAGTAATGTCGGGCTTGAGTGGGGCGCTTGGCGAATTGAGTTGTGCGGCTCTTACAAACATCATGTGGCTCGATCCAATCACGATAATTTGGTTGGGGCGCTGTAGAGATTTAATGTATTGTTCGTTAAACTGAATGTCCTTAAATTCCCATTTCTTCAGGTTTTCGATTGCTACGGCCTGCCCAGCAATCCAATTTTTTTGAAATTGCATCGCCGCTTTCGTGCGCAGATCTGGCTCAAATGAAGCCCCTAAATAAATCAACAGGCTCAGCAGCAAAGCCAACAATCCAAGTTTTATTCCAAATCTAAGCATGTCAACCAATTAAAGTGGAAAGTGCAAAGCACAAAGTAAAAAGTGCTGCATGTTCAGTAGAAACCATAAAATTGGCAACTTTGCACTTTGCACTTCAACTTTCCACTTTCAACTTTCCACTTTCCACTTTCTACCCAATAGTATCATGCCGCCCATGATTAAAAAACACTTAGGTCTCATGATTGTAATAATAATGGCATTGAGCACCACAGCTTTATCCCCAATACAGTCGTCATTTGCCCAAACTTATGCACAACTTCGCCAAACTTTTCCACAAATTCCCCAAGATTCACCGATTGTGTTTGAGTCTAAGCACGAAGGTAAATCTGAACTTTACAAGCTAACCTCAGAAGGCGTGATTCGTCTCACCGATAATGTTTGGGAAGATACTCAGCCCGCTTGGTCGCCGAATCGTGACAAGATTGCATTTGTGTCGAATGAAACCGGTATGTTGCAAATCTATATCATGAATGCTGATGGTAGCCAACGCCAGCGATTGACCAATAACCCAACACCGGTTTGGAACCCAGTTTATTCGCCCGATGGCACAAAAATAGCGTTTACACTCAAACGGAATACAACCTCGCATAATCCGGGGGTGTTTGTGATGAACGCCGATGGCAGCAATATTAGACAATTGTCGAACCACAACGATGAAGAAAAAGAGCCATTTTGGTTCCCCGATGGCAGCCAGATTGCGTTTGTGACCACCCGTGATTTTTTTGATCATATTTATGTCATGGATGCCGATGGCGGTAATCCATCAGCGCGTGCAGACGAGCCGGGTGTTTATTTCAACACCCCAGCCGTATCGCCCGATGGAACGCGAATTGTGTATAGCCGAGTGCATAGCCAAGCCGTGCCAAAAAGCAAAGGCGATATTTGGGTGATGAATACTAAAGGCGGTAACAAGACGCGCCTGACCAGCACCAGCACTGTTGATGATAATTCACCTACATGGTCACAAGACAGCAGCCAAATTGCGTTTATGTCCGATCAAGAGGGCGATTGGGATTTGTTTGTAATGAACGCCGACGGGTCGAATGTGCAGAAAATTTTCCGCACGTCGTCGCATCAAAGCAAACCGGCATGGGCTGCGCCAAAGCAATTGCGCCGCGTGCTATTGCCTAGCTTGTTTGCGGCGAATGTAAATCGTTAGGCCGATCATGCCCAATAAGCCCACAGCACTGAGCGCCCAACCCAACTTAACCGAAATCGGGTCGTATTTAAACAATATTTGGCTCTGTCCAGCCTTAATCGGGATTGCATTAAAGGCGTAGTTGGCGCGTAAAACAGAGGTTTCTTGCCCATTCACCCATGCTCGCCAGCCCGGGTAATATGAGGTCGAGATGACGAGCCAACCTGTGGTCTGACTATCAACTGCAAGTGTTACTTGATTGTTCAATTCTTGAACAACCGTGACAGTTGCAGTTGAGGGTTGGGTGGGTAGCGTTGCGTTGTTTTTTGTGTCTGTCTCATGATTTGAAATGAGTGTTTTGGTGAATGGGTTAAATGCCGAATCGGCGAGTTTTTTCAGTGCAGTGTTGTCATCTACATACTCAGCCTGATTAACCACATAATAGCGCGCGGGCACGTTTTTAAATTTATACAGACTAAACGAAGGAATAATTTCGATTTTGCTTTCATAATCAGCTGATGGGATGTCTTTTGCAAAATCATCATGAATGAGGGCATAAGGCATGCTCATCACCTGAAACCCTTTCAGGCTATAACGCTGCAAACAATAAGCATAGACCATATTCCTTTTGGTTTTAGCAGTATCAAAAAATTGGTCAAGCAATTTGGGAAAAAATGGCGTATACAGCACTTCATATTGTGATGGCATACGCAGGTTATACATCATATTGGTGTCGGGAAAAAGCCCCGGTGTATTGTCCCCTTTGCACAAGATCGCGAGCGTATCGCTTTTCACTGTCTTCTGACGTTTTTGCATTGCTGGCGTAACTGGATAAACCTTTGTGTTCTGGGATAGGGGAAAGAAATTGCGATGAAAAAAGCCAGTTGCAAGAAAGGTAGCGATTAGAAGTCCAATCATTAATAAATTTTGCACTAGCTTGGTTTTAATAAGTTGTGACACAATCAGCAGGCTCAGGCCAACAACAAATAGCCCACCGAATAAAATTTGTCGCGCCAATCCGCCATTATTCCATGCCTCACGCCAACGTGCTTCGATTTCGCCGCTATAGTGGGTGTTGAGCAAATTACGTGCTGCAATCAGCGTAATGCCCAATAATGCTGCGCCTAATACCCCAACGCCAATGGCACGCCAATGACGACGCGCAGAATCGCTCAATAACGACTCTAGCCCATAGGCTGCCAAACAGGCCAACGCAAAAGTATAGGTTGGACTTGAGGCAAACAACGGCAAATAGGATAAGCCGGGAATGAGGTGAATGAGGAACAAAATGTTAATCGGCTTATATGAATAGATCAAGTAGACGAGTGCGAATAAAGCGAAAAAACGCACCTCCGAATTTGCCTTAAATTTTTTTAGGCCAATTATTGCCAACACCAAGCCAATGGCGCTTACGTAGAGACTATTTTCTTCAACATAGGTAAACCCGCCAGGTAAATGCCCACGAAAAAAATAGAGCGGCAAACTTGGATTCCCCAATAAATCAGGCAAAATCCATAGCGGCCATAACGAGGCATCAAGAAAAGAGCCGCCGCCTTCGCCATGACGCTCTGCAAATGCATTGCTTAGAATGGCGTATTCAAAAAAAGGCAGCAATTGAATGGCTGTAAACAATGCTGCAAGAATACCAACGGTGAGCAAAAGTCCAGTTTTGTGTTTTGTGATATCCCAAGCGAGATGGCTCACATAAAGCTGGTGCAAGGTGTAAATGCCAATCATTAACAAGGCAGCGAAAAAAGCTTCTGGATGCCCAGCCATAATGCCAGCGGCCAAACTGAGCATCAGCCCCCATAGGGCTGTTGTCTGCACATGTTTATTTTGGGTTAGCTTCCGGATGAAATAAAACGCAGCTGGAATGGTCGGCGAAATGCTAGATTGCGGCCATTGCAGGAAGAACAAGTTATAACCGCTAAACATAAAAATGGTTGCGCCGATCAATGCAGGCCAATAGGAAATCGAAAATGAGCGTAGAAAGAGAAAAGTAAAAAAACCGCAAGCAAATAGTTTTAAGAAACTAGCCAGAATTGAAGCGACTCCGAAATCGAACAGATAAAACGGCAAGTTGTAAGGCGAAAAGACGGCTGAGATGAAATTGGCCATAAATGGCGCACCCAGCCCGTTATATGGATTCCACAAAGGTAACTCACCCTGTCTAACCGAACGATCATTAAAGATTGCCCACGGGTGCATTTGTAAAAAAATATCATTCAGAGATGTGTTTGTCTGCTCATATCCGGCGTGGGTTAATGGGAAGAATTGCCCCAAATTGGCCGGTGAGTGATATTGCGTACGAATGTTGATGATGGGCTTGCTAAAGAATAGCAACAACATGATGATTAAAATCAGTACGGCGCTGATGTTTTGGTGCTTTGTAAGGGAATAAGATATTCTCATCGTTATAGCTCTAAAATTGAAAATAGACAAATTGTGGGCCTTCATCAAACTTGCCAAAAGCCAAAATCATAAACATCAAGGCAAAATAGATAGCCCAACGAAAAACGGCTGGCTTTGTCATGATCATTTCACGCACACTGCCGCGCTGCTGTAAATAGTGCCCAAGTTCTAGCACACCTATGGCAATCAAGGCAACAATATGATCATAAGTTGACCCTGGAAATGGAAAATTGGATTGCGCACCAAATACAGCCGTTGAGCCAGTCGTTAGCCATGTTCGAATGCCCGGCACAAGATGTGTAATGATCCACATCGCATCTTTAAGCGAATCAGCACGGAAGAATATCCACGCAAAGCAAACCAAGCTAAATGTGCCGGCGATGCGTAACGCATCTAATAAATAAGGCACACGTTCTAATCTTGTCACTTCGTAAACGCGCATTCGCAAATTGCGCGTCCATATGTCAACGACTTGGTAAAACCCATGTAACGCGCCCCAGATGATATAAGTCCAATTTGCGCCATGCCACAGCCCGCTAATGAGGAAGACGAAGAACAAATTGAATTGCCAGCGCCAGCGCGAATTGCTGCGACCACGCATGGGAATGAATAGATAATCTCGGAACCAAGTCGAGAGCGAGATATGCCAACGATTCCAAAAATCGGAAATAGATTTAGCGTGATAAGGTTGGCGAAAGTTTCGCATCAGTTTAAAACCCATCACTTGCGCTGAACCAAGGGCAATATCTGAGTAGCCTGAAAAATCGCAATAAATTTGATAAGCAAATGCAAGCGTCGCCAAAATGAGCGGTAAGCCCCAATAATTGTAGGGCCAGCCATACACTTCATTCACCCATACTGCTAACCGATCTGCGATGACTATTTTTTTGAAAAAACCCCACGCCATGAGCTTCAACCCATCTGTGACCCGTTGATAGTCAAATTTATGCTCTTGACGAAATTGGCCTAATACATTTTGTGGGCGTTCAATCGGGCCAGCCACCAATTGTGGATAGAACAGCACATACAATGCAAAAATGCCGAGGTGTTGTTCGGCTTTTTGCTTACCGCGATACACCTCGATCAAATAACTCATTGCCTGAAAAGTATGAAATGAAAGCCCGATCGGTAAAATAATATCGAGGCGTAAGTCGGGTGGCGGGCCACCGCGCAGCAGCATTGCGAGCGCCGCGATGTTATCAGCCAGAAAATTAAAGTATTTAAAGAAGGCCAATACAGCGACATTCGCAATAATGCTCAAAACAAGCAACCCTTTGCGATTTGCCTCTGAGGCTTGCTCAATTAGCCGTCCTGCTATGTAGTCAATGACGATAAGGGCAAGCAAAATGAGGATATAACGCGGGATAAATGCCATATAAAACACGGCACTCGCAACCAGCAACCATATCCAGCGAAACCGATGTGGCAACGCGAAATAGCCTATGGTGACAATAGGAAAAAAAAGGATAAATTCAAAAGAATTGAAGGCCATAACAAAAAACTATCAGTTTAATTTCAATCTGCGAAACCAAGCCGCATAAAGTGTATTGGGGGAAATAAATACATTTTTAGGGTTCCACAGTATATGTAACGCATAGTACAAAATAAATTGCCAAATCAGGTGAAATGGAATCGCGCGATGCACATTACGATTGTGAATAGCTTGGCGCTGTTCAGGCTTGAGCCATACTTGCTCAAGCTCAGTCAGTTTTTTAAGATATGTAATGTAAATAGCCGCTTGTATAGATGGTGGCAATGTTGCCAAACAACCGCGCAATCCTAAGTCATAAATCACATCGTTCGCTGTGGCGCGATAGGGCTTTAAGCCTTGATAATGGTAAAACACCAAGGGAACATTATCAACTTGAATCGAGTTGCTCGATATATAGTCATAATTTTCGACATTCCAAGGCGCCAAATTTGCGCCTTGATGCTGAATAACGCACACATTTTTAAACAACTTAGGGAATTGATTAAGGTATTTCTGATCGCCAAATTTGTCACCTTCGACGCGATCAAAACACCATTCAAGACAACGTTCGCGCCACCAATTAAGACACGCCAAACCCTCTGCGTCGCGGCGAAAAGTGAGCCAACCCACGTTATAGTCACCAGCCCGTGCCATAAACCACAAGTGTTTTGCGAAACGATGCGGCACAATCGCCACTGACGACTTGTCAATTTCTCTGAAGATGGCCTCGGGCGAACTAAAAAAATACAAATCGGCATCCAAATATGTGATGAGATCAATCTCAGGATGTTGATTGAAGAGGTAGCGCGGCAACGATGGCGTGCAGGTGAAGTAATACTCAAGTTTTGACCGGTTTGCCTTGGCTTGCAATAGCGCCGTATCGCCATACTCAAACTCGCTTAGCTGAATGGGCCGCAATTGTGGGTGGTTAACCGACTTAATTTGCTCAGCCACCGCATCATCAAAGCACAACACCCATAAAACAAAGGATTGAGAATGGGTTTGTAATGAATGAAACAGCGCTAACCCGCGTGTCAGATAACCAGAGTCAAAATAGGTGCAATAATAGCGTGTTTGATTCATAGCAAAATAGCAACTATGCCGGCACGAGGCGTGACCAAATCATCCCCAATTGAGGGATTTGCCGCTGCCAACCGATCTGATAGGTTTCATGACAATCAAATTCGGCCAAACACTCGTAATCCACAAAATGTTGCTTAAATTTGGCTTTGCTCAGCATCCAAGCCGGATAGCTTGCATTGTAAATGCTTTTGGGCACGCGCTGCACAACTAACCGATCATCTGAGTCATTTGTAAATTGGGTGCGGGCAATGACAATATTGGCAAATTGATGTTTAAGCGCGTGCCGCATAAAGTCGTGAGGTTGCGGCAAATATTGCAAAACGCTTGACATGAGCAACACATCGCAATGAACGATGGCCAGACAGTCTTCAATCGTTGCAAAAAAACGCAATTGTTCGGTTTGTAAGTGTTGTTGCCCATAGGCGACAAAATGCGGTTGCTCGACAATACACCACTGCACGTCTAGCCCAGCCAACAAATGTGCAAATTCATAATACCGATTGCCCAATGAGCCGCCAAAATCGAGCACCCGTAAATGCCCTTGATTTTGTGCCGCCACCCGCAACAAAGCTGCCAACACCGGATATGACGCATCGGTAAGCACACCCCAGCCTTGCCAAACCGATTTGCCTGATTTTAGCGCCTCAATTTCCGCTATTTCACGCTGCAACACGGCTTCGGCTTCATAGCCAGTGCATTCGCGCCGCGCTTCTTCCCAAGAAGCATAATTACCATCGAAACGAGGGGCAATGCCAGCGGCACGCACCAAAATTGGCAGCAATGCGGGTGGAATTAATTTGCGCAAGGTGGCGATTGTGCTAGGGGAAGGCATGGTGGCAAAACTTAGGCGACCGCCTAAGCATATCAACTTACAATTTTTTGCGAATGATTTGATCTAATTCTTGCACACGTTGTTGCAAGGTATGATCTTTCAAGGTTCGTTTTTGCCCAGCTTTGCCAATTTTCTCGCATTCTGCTGGGTGTTCAAGCAACCATTTGGCTTTTTCAACACACTCATCCACCGATTTAAAAGTCGCTACTTCTGCGTCGGGCACAAAAAAATAATCGAGATTGCTTGTCGCCTCGGTCAACATGCAGGTGCCAATGCCGGTGGTCTCAAACATACGCATGTTTGAGGAAAAGTTGCCGTTTTTATCGCCATGCACATTTAGCGAGATTTGCGCCGCGCCAATGGTGCGATACATCTCATAGCCCCACACCGAGGGCTTTGGCACGAGGTTTTTAGGAACTTGGCGCATGGCACCATAGACTTCAATCGGCATATGCTGGCTTAGCGCCGAAACAATGCGCCAACGCTCGACGTAAATCGAGAAACGCCCGCCAACAAATCCACAAAACACAAGCCCGCGCGTTTTTTCCATTGGCCCCAATTCCTCCAAAATAGCTGGCTCGAAGGCATGCGGCCAAAAATGCCCCACCGCGCCTTGCTTGCAATAATTTGCCAAAAAGCCCGGATGACAACTTAAAATGAGGTCATACAGTCCCCAATTGACACGCGGAACAGGATAACCGCATTCGCCAATAAAGAATCGGCAATATTGGCGCATTTCGCGCAAGACCGAGGGCGAAAACGCCGTGACATTGGTCGCCAAAATGACATCTGGACGCAACGCCTTAATTTGCGCCAAGGTGATAAACTGTAGTTGCGAACTAAGTGAGCCGAACACATGTGTATTGGTCAATTTATTTGTTGCCAACCGGCCAAAACGCTCTTTTTCGTGCGAGATCAAAGGCTTATCCAGCGAAATATTATTTTCGCGTGCCCATGTTTCCTGAATCAGTGAGGCACTAGGTGCAAGCTCAATGGCCTCATAACCCAAATCGCCAAAATGCTTAAGCAAATACTTAGAGCGATCATACACAGTTGAATGCAATTTTTGCATCATTTCAGCATAACTGAGTTGCGTGTTCGAGGCTCGTGCTACCACGCTAGGGGCATAATCGGCCAAAATTAAGAGTCGTGGCATAGGCGTCTAATCGTTGATTGGCATCGGCAATTGCGATTTGTCTGGCAATACTGATACTGCATCTTTACCCAAATGAAATAAAGCATCCAACACGCTCAATCCAGCCACGAAAGGCTGGTTAGCTTGAGCATAAACTGGGCTGGGGTAAGTGTAAACGTGTAAATGAATCCCTGCTGCTGCAAATTTGTTGGGGTCTTGATATTTTTGCCCGCCTTTGCCTGAAATATAGCCCGATGCACCTAAAATATTCGCAATCGAGATCAGACGATCATCGCTAAATCCTGCTGGGTGTATGTCGCTGCTGCGTTTAAACTCAGGCTTCAAGCCAAGATAATTTGCTATGCTCAGAATGAGCTGAATATTTAAATTCATCAAAACCTTCTCTTTGCTGCGATAAATTGGCTCGATAAAACTAAATATTTCTTTAAAATAAGGCGCTTTGCCATAAACAGCGCGTAACATGTTGAGATGGTCTCGCCACCAAGTCGAGTTAACCACTTCGATTTGGTCTATTGTTTGCCCAAGTTGCCGATGATTTGGCACAGACAGCCACATTGCGTCGTCATGATGTCCGCGAATTTTGGCCCGATACACGTAGCTGGGGCCGGTAGACATCTCGGCATCATCAAGAAAAACAAAGGTGTCGCACAATGCCATTTTGGCAAAAAAACCGCACCAAGGGATATAGTTGGGCTGATGAATCGCAATATTCATATAAATTTAGAATTTAAAATTGAAAATGTAAAATTGATATTCGTGCCAAAGGTTTTAAATTCTACATTTTGAATTTTAAATTCTCCATCGCCCCATACACCCCAATAATTGCCCGTGTCTTCAGCTTCTTGCGGCGCAGCCAATCGGTTCGAGCGCCGGCATGGCGTTCGGCAACGGCAAAATCCTCGGCAAATTGTCCACGAAAGCCACCGCCACTCTTGCTGGTGGTATACCACCGAAAACAGGCTTGGGGTTGCTCAAGATACAGCGGGTCGCCGAGCTTGCCCAAACGCAGCCACAAATCGTAATCGAACGCCCAGCGCAGCGACTCATCTAGCCAACCAATGCGCTCATGCACGCGCCGTCGCCAAAACACGGTCATTTGGCTGATGAAGTTTTCGCTCACCAAACCCGCATATGAATAAGCGCGGCAGCGCCAATGTTTATAAGCGCTAATCCAGCGCCGAATTTCGCGATCGTGTTCGTCTATCATGTTGCAGCGACCATGCACCCACTCAATGGTCGGATTGTCGGCAAAAGCCTGCACAACCCGCTGCAATGCGCCCGCGCAAAGCACGTCGTCGCTGTTGAGCCAACATACAATATCACCTGTTGCCCGCTGCAAGCCTTTGTTGATGGCGTGTGACTGCCCGCGATCTTTTTCGCTCACCCACCACAGCCGATCTTCATAGCGCCGCAAAATATCAAGCGTGCCATCGGTGCTACCGCCATCAAACACCAAATGCTCGACCTCAAAATCGCCATTTTGCATCAACACACTCTGAATGGTGCGTTCGATAAATTGGGCGTGGTTAAACGATGGCGTAACGATACTAATTTTCATGCGATTACCGTTCTTGAATGGTCATCTTTAATTCATCAACCAGCGCCCGCAAATTATGCAAAATGATGCCGACGAATACTGCAATCACCCCCAACAATGTGAGCAAAACCGAGATCATGGCATAGCCAACCGCCAACTGAAAAGTGCGGAAATAGGTGTCGGTAACGTGTAACCCAAACAAAATGCCGATCAACAGCGACGCTAAACCTGCACCGCCAAAAAATGTCAACGGGCGATTCTCTGACACTAATTTGATCAAATTGGTCAAAATCTGCACCCCGTGCGCTACCGGATTACGTTTGGCAGGCTCGGCATACACCACACTCACCGGCACTTCGGCCAATCGAAGTTGATGCTTTTGCATCAAAAACTGCATCTCAGACTCGACCGATAGCCCCGTACCGGTAAAAAACATCGCCTCGATGGCGCGGCGCGACAAAGCCCGAAACCCACTTTGCGAATCGGTGACATTGACGGCGCTGGTTAAATTGGTGGCGGCGGTGAGCAAATGTTGCCCTACCTGCCGATACACTGGAATGTCACTTTTGACCTGCAAAAAACGTGACCCGATGACCACATCGGCCTCGCCCGACAACACGGGCGCGACCACACTCGGAATTTCGAGCGGGCTGCTTTGGCCGTCGCCGTCAATCAGCACCAACGCTTGCACTTGGTTTTCGCGTGCCCAATTGAGCGCGGTGTTGACCGCCTTGCTTTTGCCGCCATTTCGCTCGTGGCGAATCACCATCGCCCCCGCCTGTTCAGCGATGTAGGCTGTATCGTCTTGGCTGCCATCGTCAATGACTAACACTTGCGGCGTAAACCGCAAGGATTGAATCACGACGCTGCCAATGAATCTGGCTTCATTAAAGGCAGGTATAACAACGACAAATGCTTGACTCGCCTGCATTTCGGGCGCACTCATAGGGGGCGATTCTAACATTAACCCCAAAACGAGTTGGACGGAATACAGACGGGCAGCGCAATAACGTGCGATAAAATAACGACGTATGCCAATTTATGAATATCGTTGTGCTGATTGTCACCGCAAGGTGAGTATTTTTTGGCGCAGTTTGTCGGCGGTGGATGAGACAAAGGCCCGCTGCACGCGCTGCGGCAGTGCCAACTTAACGCGGGTGATGTCGCGGGTGCGGATGGTGCGCGGCGGCAGCAATGCCAATGCGTCTCGCGGGGGCGAAGATGGGCCAGACCTGCCGCCCGGTGCAGAAGATCGCATGATGCGCGAACTAGAGGGCATTGACGAAAACGATCCACGCTCGTTGGGCCGCTTTATGCGCCGCATGGCCGCCGAAACCGGCGAAAGTCTTGGCGAAGAATTTGAAGAAGTGGTTGGGCGGCTCGAATCTGGCGAAGATCCAGACCGCATTGAGGAACGGATGGGCGATATGTTTGGCGATGACATGGGCGGCCCCGGCGGCATGGGTGGCATGGGTGGCTACGACGATATGGGCATGAGCGGCATGGGGATGCCAAGCGCCCCCGCGCCTGCTGCTGAGGCAGATACACCTGCGCCAAAGGAAGAGCGCACGTCAAAGACGATTGGGATGGCGATCAGTAACCCAAAGCCGCAACCGAAACCCACCTCAACAAAAAATAGCGAGACAGTATCTAGCCCTGCGGCTGAATAGCAGCTCAATTATTATTGCGTATCTATGTCAAAAACACGAATCACCATCGTCGGCTGCGGCAAACTTGGCACGGCATTGGGCTTGGCCCTGCGCAACGTCGTCAAAGATGCCGAAATAATCGGGCACGACAAAGACAATAGCGCCGCCAAACGCGCCGAGTCACTCAAGGCGGTAGATCGCACCCAGTGGAATTTGCCGGCCTCGGTCGAGGGCGCACAACTGATTTTGCTCGCCATTCCGCAAGATGGGCTTGAGGTGACGCTCAAGGCGATTGCCAAAGACGTCGCCGCTGGCGCGATCATCACCGACTTGTGCCCCGTTAAGACCAACGCCCTCAGATTGGCCGCCGTTTTGCCCGCCAATGTCGCCTATATCAGCAGCGATGTCATCCTAAAGCCAACCATGCCGGATGCCCAGCCCGACACCGCCATCAGCCTGAAAGGTGCGGCATGGACTATCACCCCGCGTTCGGGCACAGCGCCCGAATCGGTGGCCCAATTTGCCAATATCGTCAGCGCACTCGAAGCCGCACCCATTTTTATGGATGCGGACGAGCATGATGGGCTGCGCCTCGCCGTTGACGCATTGCCCGCCGCGCTTGGGTTTGCCATGATGTCGGTGGTGGCAGGCGATGTGGCGTGGCGCGAACGTAAATGGCTGGCTGGCGAGGCGTTTAACCAAGCCACCGCCCAACTCGACCAGCGTACCCCTGCCGAACTCGCCGCCGCATTGATGCAGCAGCCCGCCGCCAGCGCTCACTGGCTTAATCAAACCATGCGCCAATTGGTGACCCTGCGTGATGCGATTGAGAGCGGTGACGCAAAACAGGTTGCTCAGTTGCTCAGCCAAGCCCAAAATCAGCGGATTGAATGGCTTAATGATTGGCAGCGCGGGCGCGAAGATTTGCCACCCAATGCCGAGGTGCAAAAACCATCGCTGATGGGGTCGTTACTGGGTCAACGTTTGGCTGACCAGTTGCAACGCAAACGTTGAGCTTGCGCATTCTTAGCATCGCCCCGACTTCGTTTTTTAATGATTACGGCTGCCATGTGCGCATCTACGAAGAGGCACGGGCGCTACAGGCATTAGGCCACGAAGTCACAGTCGTGACCTATTTCAAGGGCAACGATGTGCCGCGCTTGCGCATTATTCGCACCGCGCCCACACCTTGGCACGCCAATTATGAGGTTGGTTCGTCGCGCCACAAATTCGCCTTCGATGCATTATTGGCGGTGCGTTTGTTGCGCGTGCTCAGCCGCAATCGTTTTGATGTTGTGCACGGGCATTTGCACGAAGGCGGGCTGTTGGGCGGTGTGTTGGCGCGGCCTTGGCGGCTGCCAGTGTGCATGGATTATCAGGGCAGCCTAACCGATGAAATGTTGCATCACGGGTTTATGCGGCCCGATGGCAAACGCGAACGCATGTGGCGCACGGTCGAGCGCATGGCCGAACGCAGCACCGACGCCATTTTTACCAGCACCATTCACGCCGCCGCCACCTTGCGCAAAATTCACCCCGATCGCCGTATTGAGGCGCTTACCGATGGCGTTAACACCGACGACGTGCGACCCGGCTTGCTTTCGTCTGATGAACGCGCTCAGATGCGGGCGCAATTTGGCATTGGCCACGACGAAAAGGTGGTGATTTTTCTCGGCCTGCTCGCCCGTCATCAAGGCATTCAAAACCTGATTGATGCCGCCGCCATGCTCAAAGCGCAAGGGCATCAATTCCGCTGGCTGGTGATGGGTTTTCCGGGCATTGATATTTGGCGTGCCCATGCCGAGGCCAGCGGGGTGGCGGGCGAAATGGTATTTGGCGGGCGCGTGCCTTATTTTGACATGCCGCGCGTCTTGGCATTGGGCGATGTTGCTGCCGCGCCCAAATTATCGCTGACCGAAGGGAGCGGCAAAATTCTCAACTATATGGCCTTGGGCTTGCCGACGGTGGCTTTCGATACGCATGCCCAACGTGAGTTGCTGGGCGATTATGGCATTTATGCGCCGGTGGGCGACACGGCGGCGTTTGCCAATGGCATTCTTACGGCCTTCGCCAATGCGTCCATGCGGGCCGAATTGGCGCACCAACTCCGCGCTCGGGTTCAGCAACATTTTAGCTGGCATCAACGTGCCAAGCTGATGGTAGAAGTATATGAATGGCTGCGCGGCGGCGCTGACGGCAGCCGTCAGTAGGGGTATACTGCTTGCAGACTGAGGCCGATTTTGGCGAAAACGTGTTTTACCACATCATGCGCCATGCGACCTGTAACCATGCAACTATGCAACCTGCAACTATGCACCAATTAATTGACGAGGCGAGCCGCGCCGTTGGCGTTGAATTGACCGAATTGCAACGCCAACAATTCGCCCGTTATGCCGAATTGTTGATGGAATGGAATCAGAAATTCAACTTGACGGCAATTGCTAACCCAGAAGGTATTGCCACCAAGCATTTTGCCGATTCGCTCACGCTTGTGCCCGTGTTGGCCCGTTTGGCGGCTGAGCATGCCAAGCCCATCACCACTGTGCTTGATCTCGGCACGGGGGCGGGATTTCCGGGCTTGCCGCTTAAAATCGCGTTGCCTCATTTGCAGGTGACGCTCATGGACAGCACCGGCAAAAAAGTGATGTTTTGTCAAACGGTTATTGATACGCTCAAACTGAGCGGCATTCGTGCGGTCAATGGTCGGGCCGAGGAGGCCGCTCACGATCTGCAACATCGTGAGCAGTACGATTTGGTGGTGGCGCGGGCGGTTGCGCCACTGGCGACGCTGGTCGAATATTTGCTGCCGTTTGTGCGGGTGGGGGGGCTGTGTGTTGCCATGAAAGGCAGCGATGCCGAGGTTGAGCTGAGCCAAGCCCAAGGCGCAATTGCCAAATTGGGGGGCGCGGTGCTGGCGCTGCACACGATTCAATTGCCCAGCACCCAAGACAAGCGGGCGTTTATCGCCATTCAAAAAAACAGCAGCACAAAAACCCAATACCCTCGCCAAGGCGGTGGTCCCCGTAACAAACCGCTTCGGTAAATAATTACGAATTACGAATTTCGGGGGTGCTTTAGCAGACGGCTATGAGATCAAGTATCAAACAAGCGCTAGACGCGACTCATTGCCACACTTTCAATTCGTAATTCGTAATTCGTAACTCGTAATTATTTATTCTTTTTTCATGTATTTTGCAATTGCCACTCACATGTTAGATTACAATCTTTTATATACCAATGTCGGAGGAATGAATGGCTATCACCCAACCAACCCGTAAAGTCGCGCAAATCCCGGATTTGAACGCGAAGAAGAAAAAAATAGATATCCCCTACAATCGCCCAGAGCAGCGTATAAAGCGGGCGATTCGCAGTTTTATCAAAATCACGATCATTGTCAGTATTATTTCTGCAATTGTCGCTTTTGCTAGCATTGACGATGTCTCGCTCAACCTTGTTTTAACTGCCATCAGCACTTCGATCGGCATCGTGGTGCAAATTTTGGCCGTTTTAATGGGCATTATTTTGCAGTTTGGTTTGTTGTTTTGGTTTTTAGGTCGTCCAAAGGTCGAAATTATCAAGCCGGGCGATAACACCTCGGTGACCTTCGATGATTATTGGGGGCAACCGCAATTGGTGAAATTGGTCAAGCAGTGGATGTATTTGTTGCGCGACCGTAAAGAATATGAAAAGATGGGCGGCAAATATATTAGCGGCTTGTTGCTGTATGGCCCGCCCGGCACTGGCAAAACCATGTTAGCCAAGGCGGTCGCCGGTGAATCTGGCATGGCCTTCATCAGCGCCCAAGGCACGAGCTTTCAAGGCATGTTTTGGGGCATGGATATTTTGATGGTGCTGCGCTTTGCCTCGTGGTCGCGGCAATTGGCGAAAAAATATGGCGCATGCGTGGCCTACATTGACGAAATTGACGCCATTGGTATGAATCGTGGCGGTGTGCGCAGCGGTCAGCCGGGTATGACGAGCGCTACCGGCATGGGGATGGGCTTGGGCATGATGGCGCTCAGCACCTTGCTCAGCCAGATGGACGGCATCAATATGCCGTCGCGGTGGGAACGTTTTAAGATGCGTTTTTACAATAATATTGGGCGCAACTACAAACCCAAGCCAAATAATTGGCATGTGATGTGGATGGGTAGCACCAACCGCCCCGATGTGCTCGACCCCGCGCTTACTCGTTCAGGTCGTCTCGACACCAAGATTGCCGTCGAAGCGCCAGATCGTGTCAGCCGCCGGTTAATTGTTCAGGGTTATTTAGACAAAATCAAGTGCGATGATTCGATTGACATTGAGGCAATCGTTAATGACACAAATGGCTTAACGCCAGCAGATATTGCAAGTGCAATCACTAAAGATGCTGTTCGCATCGCCTTTTTTGATGGCCGACGACTTGTTTCACAACGCGATATTGATAGAGCATTCATGGAGCAGCAAGATGGAATGGAGATGCCGCTTGAAGAATTTGCTGAAGACCAAAGACAAGTTCTGGCTTATCATGAGGCGGGCCATGCTATTGCAATGTATTATATGGCGCCTGAGCAAAAAATCTTACGTGCAACTATTAATCCACTATCTACTGGTGTTAAGGGGTATGTACAAAGAATTGATTCTGTAGAGCAACATGTTACTCCTGTAATTCGCATAGCTTATAACATAATCATTTCTTTAGCAGGACGTGCCGCAGAAAAGATTTTTTCAGGCGAGATGTATCAAAGTGTTGGCGGTGATTATCCTGCCGTAAATTTTTGGCTTAGCCGTTTGGTTTCAAATGGCTTTTTTGGCCCTCCAATAGATGATTATGATAGCACTCATAGTATTGTGGATAAAGACCAAAATCAGCGCAAAAAATTCCGATCCGAATTAACAAGATATTGGCTTGCGATGGAAGACGCAACAGAAAAATTAATGCGCAATCATTGGCGGGAAGTAACCGCGGTAGCTGAGGAATTATTGCTCAAACGAACACTCACCGGTCGAGAACTTCAAGAAATTATCGAAAAGAATCAAACACCTGATTCTTTAGATGACAATATTATTCCTAAAACAATGGCATCTCTCCGCGCCCAAGCCTTGGCCGAAATTCGCAACGGCTCGATGAATGGGCATTTGAATGGCAATGGCTATCATGTGAACGGGCATCACAATGGGCACGGCAACGGGCGTGTGATCGAAGCGCCACGCAACAATGAGCAATCAACTCAGCCGGCGCAAAAGCCGAAAGAAGATGTGGTTGTGATTAACGGCAACAACAACGGCGGCGCACAAAAAGCGCCTGAAGTGGTTGAAGAAAATGGCGGGCGCTATACGCCGCAACAGGTTGAGAACTAAAAGAAAACTAAAAAAAGGGCAGGTCATTGACCTGCCCTTTTTTTATGGTTGATGTTTTATGACCACAATCGATCCCAACTGCGTTCGCCGTCCCATTGCGGGGTTGGCTCGAAAAAGCCTTGATCGTCGGCGACCAAATGCGCCCGCACCGCGTCTTCATTCAACGTAAAGCCCAAGCCCGGCGAGGTGGGCACGGGAATATACCCGTTTTGAATGATCTTGCTGCCGCTAGGCGCACCATCAATGCTGATAAAGCTATCCCAGAACGGTTCATCGCTGAAGTGATGTTCGAGCGCGATGAAGTTTTCGGTGGCGGCGGCGCAATGCACCGAGGCCATAGTGCTGATCGGTGTGCCAGCCATGTGCAAGGCCATGCTGATACCGCGTTCTTGCGCCATATCACCAATCTTTTTTGTCTCTAAAATGCCGCCGCTGGTGGCGAGATCGGGATGACAAATGGCAATGGCACGTTCGTTGAACAGCGGCACAAACCCTTCTTTCAGGTAAATGTCTTCGCCTGTGCAGCAAGGTGTGCGCAATTCGCGGCTGAGGCGCACCCATTGGTCGGTGTATTGCCAAGGAACCATGTCTTCGAGCCACGCCAAATTGAACGGTTCGAGCGCATGGCCGAGGCGCAGACAATCTTCGACCCCGATATGCCCAAAATGATCTGCCGCAATCGGCACTTCATAGCCAACTTCTTGACGCACGGCTGCCACATAGTCGGTCAAAACGCCAATCCCGCGATCGGTCAGCCGAATGTGGGTAAACGGGTGCATGATTTTGTTGGTTTTGGTCATGCCGGGCGGGGCCGATAACGCACCCGGCACATCAATGAGGTCGCCAATCCCGACATCCATTTTGACAAAGCTGAAGCCCTTGTTAATGCGTTCGCGGATCTTTTTGCCCATCGCTTCGCCGGTTGGCTCGTTGGGTGTGTCGCAATACATGCGAATGCTGTCGCGGAATTTGCCGCCCGCGATCATGAAGGCCGGCACGCCGTATGCCTTGCCTGCCAAATCCATCAGCGCCATCTCAACCGCGCACACGCCGCCGCCTTGCCGCGCATGATGCCCAAATTGCTTGATTTTGCGGAACAGGCGATCCACATCACATGGGTTTTCGCCGATTAAGCGACTTTTGAGCATGAGCGCATAGGTCTTGCTTGCGCCATCACGTACTTCGCCATAACCGCTGATGCCCTGATTGGTGTCAATACGAATAATGCTGAAGCGCCAGCCTTTCCAGCCCACCGTCGCGGTGCGCATATCGGTAATACGCAAATCGCTGGGGCGACCGTAGCTTGTCACATTGTCTTGGGGGGCAGATTTTTTTCTTGCCATGATTATTTTTGTTTGACCCTCACCCTCAACCCCCTCTCCCATAGGGAGAGGGGAGTGCGGATGTTTGTTTTGGATGTTTAAGCAAGAGGCTTTCTTGTTTAATACTTGCAAAGTTATAACTTAAATGCCTAAAACAAACCTATCATCCCCTCTCCCCTTGTAGAGAGGGGATGAGGTAAGGGCTAAAGTTAGATTTGTAGAATTAATTCTTGCTGTCTTCGCAGGCACTCATGATGTATTTTCTCTTTTGTTTCATTCAAACGCAGTTGCACATCATCATTGCTAAATCGCATGACCACATAGCCAAGTTCTGTTAAGCGATCAGTTCGTAATGCATCATAATCAGTTTGATCAGCGTGACTAGCGCCATCTAATTCAATAATTAACTTGCAACTTTCGCACTCAAAATCTGCAATGAAACGCTCAATGGGGTGTTGTCGTCGAAATTTAAACCCACCTAATTTGCGATCGCGCAGCCAAAACCAAAGTTTCGACTCAGCTAGTGTAGATCGTTGTCGTAAGGCTTTTGCTCGCTGAACAATCTCAGGGTGTGGTCTTCGTTCGGTTGCCATTGCTTACTTCCCTTACCTCTTCATTCTTTGGAGAGAGGGGATTACGGATGGTTGTTATGGACTTTCAAGTTTCTTAACTTTAATACCTAAAACTAACCCATCATCCCCTCTCCCCTTAGGGAGAGGGGGGAGGGGGTGAGGGCTACATTCACTCAACCTCAACATGCCGCCAGCCGAGCAATCGCTCGGCCTTGCTGCTATCAAAAAAACTACACTGGCCCGAAAATTCGCCGCGTATCGGCACCGCCGGGTAATGGCTGTGCGCCAGATCGCGCGAATCGCCCAACCATGCGTGATTGGGCGCGACGATATAAAACGCCTCATGTCCAACATAATTGGCTGACAGCGATTGCACACACGCCCGCGCCGCCGCGTCCAAATGCGTCCACGCCCACAATTGGCGAATGCCAATGTCAATATATTGCTTGTAGCCGCCCATCCCAGCAAAGCCATTCAGCGCCACCTCGCGGCTGGGCAGCACCCAATGGAAACGCATACTGGCGATGGTCATGTCTTCGTATCGCCGCGCAAACGAATCGGCTTGCTGTTCGCAAATCCATTTTGACAGGCTGTAAGGGTCTTCGTTGTAGGTTGGGTGCTTTTCGTCGAGCGGGAAATAATCGAACTTGGGGGCGCGGCTGAATACCAAGCCGGTGGCGTTGACGCTGGAGGCTTGGCACACTTTTTTGATGCCCAGCAGCGCCGCTGCGCACAGGGCGTTGTAGCTGCCGGTGACATTCAAATGATGCACTTGCGGCTGTGGTGCGGCATCGGGCGAGAGTAAGGCCGCCAAATGGATGACGGCATTGCAGCCCTTGAAGGCGTTATACACCGCGTTGTAATCGGTGATTTCGGCATAACAAAAGCTCAATCGCCCACTGGCTTCGTACGCCAGCTTAATCAAGTCTGGCCCGGGCGCAACGCGGTCAATGCTGACCACCTCGTGCCCCTGCGCCAGTGCGATTTCGGTTGATCGTTTTCCGATGCGGCCCGCGCCGCCTGTGATTGCTATTTTCATAGTTCTGAGTGTCAAGTGTTAAGTGCTAAGTCCTAAGTCCTAAGTCCTAAGTTTGGATTAGCAATTTGATATTTCTATTACCCAAAACTTAGGACTTAGGACTTAGCACTTAGCACTTAGCACTCCTTATTATCTGACGCTCGCCAGTTTGGAACCAGCCAGCATTTGCTCGATTTCCGTGGGGGAGATGAGCGCAAGGTCGCCCGGAACGGTCATTTTGAGGGCGCTCATGGCATTGCCAAAGCGCAGCGCCGCATCGAGCGGCAGCCCGCGCAGTTGGGCGGCAATGTATCCCGCATCAAACGCATCGCCCGCGCCGATGCGGTCTATCGGATTAGCGACATGGAACGCAGCTTGTTGCGACATGGCCTCTGGCGTGCAAGCAATCGCCCCGTCTTCGCCGATCGTCAAGACCATGTGCTTGCAACCAAAACGCGCTCGCAATTCACGCGCCGCTTGCTCGGCATTGGTTGCTGCACCAAACAAATTTTGCGCATCGCGGTGGGCGCTAAAAATGACATCGCACTGCTGCAAAATCGGCTCAAGCGTTTGCCCAGCCTGTTGTGGTGACCACAACAAGGCGCGGTAATTGATATCGAACGAAACCGGAATTTGTTTATTACGTGCAAAGGTCGCAGCCGCCAGCGTCAGCTCGCGGCAAGATTCGCCGAGGGCGGGTGTGATGCCGCTGAGATGCAGCCAGCGAGCTTGCGCGATCAGATCGAACGCCACATCTGCCACACCCATGCGCGACATTGCCGAATTGGCGCGGTCATAAACAACGCGGTTCGGTCGCGGCGGCGAGCCAAATTCGATAAAGTAAGTGCCTAGCCGTTCGCCCGCCACCATGCGTACGCCGCTGGTATCCACACCATGACTTCGCAATTCGGCAATCAGGCGTTGGCCCAATGGGTTATCGGGCAAACGCGACAGCCACGCTGTTTTAAGACCCAGCCGCGCCAGCGCCACCGCCACATTCGACTCGGCCCCACCAAAACGCATCTCTAGCGTGACCGCCTGTGCCAGTCGCTCATGCCCCGGCGGCGACAACCGCAACATGCTTTCTCCGAGGGTGATTACATCCATAATTCTTTGGAGTGCTCAAGTGCTAAGTGCTTAAGTGCTAAGTGCTAAGTAAAAAGTAGAACACACTCACCCCCACTTAGCACTTAGCACTTAGCACTTTTTACTTGGCACTTAGCACTCAAGTCTTGGTGGCTTCCATAAACGCTTGTGCCTTGGCACGAAGGGCGGCCCAGTCGCGGGCAGCGACGAGTTTTTTGTCCACCAAATTGCCGCCAACGCCGACGCCGAACGCGCCCGCTTGCAAATACGCCGCCACATTGTCTACGCCAATGCCGCCGGTGGGCATGAGCTTGAGAAATGGCAACGGCTCGCGCACATCTTTGATGAAATTGGGGCCAAGCGCACGGGCTGGAAACACCTTGACTACCGACGCGCCCGCTTCCCATGCGGCTAAAATCTCGGTCGGCGTATACGCGCCGGGCATAATCGGCACATCGAGTTCGCGGCTAGCCGCAATAGATGCAAAATTGGTGGTGGGCGCGACGATAAATTGCGCCCCAGCAGCCACCGAGGCCCGCACTTGGTCGGGGGTGATCACTGTGCCAGCACCGATCACCGCCTCGCCGCGCCCAAATTCGGGCAATGCGGCCTTCACCGCTTGCAATGCATTTAGCGCCTCGCTGTTGGTTAATGTAAATTCAAGCGCCGTGATGCCGCCCGAAATTAAGGCGCGTGACAATTCAATTGCATCTGCCAAATCCGGCAAACGCACAATTGCAACCACCTTGCCGTGCTGAATCGTTTGAAGTGTTGCTTCACGCATATAAAAAATTTGGCCTAACAGTTTGAACTTTCATTCATTCTGCTAGGCCGTTCAAAAAGAAAGGAGGAGAAAACACAACCTGTAGTATAGCTTGACAGTATTATTTTGATAGTGTAATATTAAATTAACAATTTGTCAAGGGGTAAATCAGGGGTAAAATTTAGGCAGTTGCACACCATGATCGAGATCACTAAACTCAAACGAGAAACCCTTGCAGAAAAAGCCGCCGAAGAATTGGCCGAAATTATTCAGCGGCGCGGCATGATGCCGGGCGATGTTTTGCCTTCGCAAGGCGATTTAGCCGACCAATTTGGCGTTAGCCGCACCGTCATCCGCGAGGCGATTCAGGCGCTGGTCGGGCGCGGGTTGGTTGAGGTGGTCAATGGCAAAGGCGCGGTCATTCGCCCCTTGCACAATGAGGCGCTGTCGGCTTTTTTTCAGCATTCACTGTTGGCGAAGCAGCCCGCCATTTTAGAATTGATGGAAGTGAGGCGCGGGCTAGAAGTGCAATCGGCGATGTTGGCCGCCCAACGCCGCGCCGATGCGCAATTGACCGAAATGCAAGCGCTTGTGCGCGAAATGGGGGCGTGTTTGAATGAGGCCGAGCGCTATGCCGAGCTTGACCTCAAGCTGCATTTGGCGATTGCCCGCGCCAGCCACAATACCATGTTGTTGCACATGATCGAGTCTATCCGCGAGTCGGCCAAAATTGCCATTCAGGTTGGTTTGTTGCGCCAAACCAATGACCGTGACCGCCAACGCATTCAAACCGAACATGCCTTGCTGGTCGAGGCGATTGGGCAACACAACGCCCTCGCCGCCCAACATGCGATGGAAAAGCACTTTGATGATGCGATGATGGCCTTGGCAAAGCCGGTGACGGAAGCGACGGGTATTTAGTCGCCCTTAGAAATCGGGTTTCTGGAAGAAACCCGATTTCTGGTACCTTTAGTGCAAAACCGCCGCCATCACCGCCTGCGCCGCCGCAATGTCTTCGACGGCCAAGCCGTCTGACTTGAAGAAGGTGATGCGTTGCGGATCGTAAGGCAATTGCACTGACTCGGCGGCCAATTGGCTAAGATCGGCGACAATTTTGTCGGCAGACCATGTGCCATCGGCAATGGGGATGAGCAAATCGCCGGCCTCGTGCAGGGCAGCGGCGCGGTCATCCACCGTCACAACAGCGCGATTGAGTAGCGTGGCGTCTACCTCGCGCATGAGCGGCATGTAGGCCCCGACCGCATTGACATGCGTGCCAGCCCGCACCCAAGCCCCATCAAACAACGGCTGCCGCGAAGTAGTGCAGCACACAATCACATCGGCTTCGCGCACCGCCGCCTCACTTGCGCTCGCGTTGTCGGTGGTGTGGGCAATGTAGCGCCGTGTTGGGTCAGATTTTGCCAATTTCGTCGCCAGTTGGGCCGCCGAGTGGCTGCGGCTGATGATGCGCACCGCTTCGATCGGGCGCACGGCACACACCGCCTCGATTTGATGCGCCGCCTGACCGCCTGCGCCAAAGATGGTCAGCACCCGCGCTTGCGGGTTTGCCAGCAAGTCGGTTGCCAAGCCGGTGACCGCGCCTGTGCGCAAAGCGGTGAGATATGTGCCTTCGAGCAAGGCTTTGGGCTGCCCATTGGCTGGGTCGAGCAGCAAAATGATGGCGTGAATGGTCGGCAAGCCATTGGCTGGATTGCCCGGGAAAACCGTTACCACTTTTTGCCCTAATCCGCCATTTTGAATATGGGCAGGCATAAACAAACATAAACCATTGGGCGTGTTCATGCCCAACCGCACCGGCATGGTGACGGCCCCCGCGTGCAAGGCGCGAAACGCGGCCCGCATCACTTCGATGGCGGCGGGCATGGGCAAGGCTTTGCGAATATCGTCGGCGGTGTAATAAGGAAGTGTGGTCATAGCTGCGGGCGTAGTATCGCATATCACGGGTTCAGGCATCATAAATCGGCTGTGTGGACGAAGTATATATACGTCTTTTTGGCGATTGCTATCATGAAATATAACATTAGTATTGTCATTATTAGGCAATAGATGACAGCCAGCCCGCACCGATGTTTTTTTGCATTTATGCGTCAATGCCGATTATGGTTTACTGAAGATGATCAATTTAAGCATTGCAAAATCCCATCTGCCGCAATTTTTGAGTATTTTTTCGTCGCCGACTGGCAAATATGATAAAAATCTAGGTATTTTCTGGGTGCTCAGTTGGGTGCTGAAACGCCTCAACGCCTATCCAAAACTGGTTATCGCTACATTGCTCATGCTGACGCTACAAGAGGCGTTTAAGGCGGCCTTGGCGTTTAGCCTTAAGTTCATCGTGGATGATATTTTGCCCACCCGCGACTTTCATTTGTTTGGGCTGTTATTGCTGGTGCTACTGACTGGTTTTATCTTTACCAGTTTGGCGGGCTTGGCTGGCGATTATTTGGTGGCAAAACTAACCACCTATTTTGTCAACGATGTGCAAATGTCGCTGTTCGAGCATTTACAAACCCAATCGAGCGAGTTTTATACCGAGCGCGTCACTGGCGATTTGTTGTCGAGCTTCACCGCTGACCTCAATGCCATTGACAAAGTGATTGACCGCTTGGTGGATGCCATTGCTTCGCTCATCACCATTGTGCTCACTGTTGCCATGATGATCTTTTTAGAATGGCGCTTGGCTTTGGCAATGTTATTGGTTGTGCCCTTGCTCATGCTGGGGTCGCGTATTTTTGCAGTGCGGGCAACTGCGGCCAGTGCGCGATTGCAAGCCAGCAAAGCCAACGTTTTGGCGGCGCTGCAAGAAAATGTCATGGCGCATATGATTGTCTGCGCCTTTGGCCTGCAACGTGCCATGCGTAAGCAAATGCAACAACGTTTTGCCGAACAGGCCAATAGCAACATCCGCGCCGATTTCCTAAGCCAACTCATTGGCACAACTTCTGGGCTGAGCATTATGCTGGTGCGGCTGCTTGTCATTGCCATTGGCGGCTGGCTGATGTTGGGCGGAGGACTGACAGCGGGCGGTTTGCTGGCGTTTTTGAGCTTGCTGGCAACGGCGGGCGATCATGGCACAAAATTGGCGAAGAAAGCCGTGCCCGCCATCTTGAAATCGGTCGGGGCGATCAAGCGCATCCGCGACCTAATGGACAAGCGCCCGAACGTGGTTAATCGGATTGGTGCGGTGAACTTGCCGCGATTTTCCGAGGAGATTTGGTTTGATGAGGTGTATTTTGGTTATCCAAACCGCGATTATGTGGTTAAAAATATTGATTTGGTCATTCCAGCCGGGCAAACCGTGGCATTTGTGGGCGAAAGTGGCACTGGCAAAAGCACGATTATTAAGCTGCTCGAACGCTTTTACGATGTGTCGTCTGGGCAAATTACGATTGATGGCTTCGATGTGCGGTCGGTCACGCTCGAATCGTTGCGGCAGCAAATTGGCATTGTTTTCCAAGAGCCATTTTTGTTTAACATGACCCTGCGCGAAAATATTCGTATGGGCAAATTAAACGCCACCGATCAAGAGATCGAGCAGGCAGCGCAAGCCGCCGAGGTGCATCAAACCATTTGCAGTTTTCCAAAAGGCTACGACACTTTGGCGGGTGAAATGGGGGCGCAATTGTCGGGCGGGCAGCGCCAGCGCATCGCTTTGGCGCGAGCCATTTTGCGCAATCCGGCCATTTTAATTTTGGATGAGGCGACATCGGCGTTGGATGTGGCGACCGAGGCTGCCATTTTAGACACATTGTCGCGCTTGAAACATAATCGCACCATCATTTGGGTCACACATCGGTTGTCGTCGGTCAAACAGGCTGATTGCATTTTTATGCTGCATAAAGGGCGTGTGGTTGAAAAAGGCTGCCATGATGCGCTGATGCGGCAAGGCGGGCGTTATTATGCCTTGTGGCAAAAATTTGCATCAACCCAGCCCAACCTCAATAAACAAGCGGGAGAGAAACAACCTCATGCCGAAAATATAATTTCTGCGCCGTTGTCATAATTGAGACATTTGAGACATTTGAGACATTTGAGGCGTTTGCTAAAAATAAGGCAAAATTGAAGGAATGGTTAACATGCACAGTATTCAACGCTTATTTACACAATACAAACCCGATATTGCCCATGCTGAATATGTGGCTTTGCTCGCTAGCCAATTGTTTACGGGCACACACAGCTTGCACCAATTGAGTGATCGGGCGCATTATTTGCTTTATGCGGCGGCGTTGCTGCACGATATCGCCGCCTACCAAGACCGCGACACCCACCACATTTTGGGGCGCGATCTGGTGATGCAGTCCGAATTGCCCGAATTTAACAAAATCGAACGCCAAATGGTCGCTTGCATGGTGGCTTTTCATCGCAATAAACGTTTTAAGCCGCTAAAAGAACCCTTGTTTGTGTTGCTGAATGCCAGCGAACAACGCCAAACCGTCATTTTGAGCGGGCTATTGCGCGTTGCCGATGGTCTGGATCGCTCGCACACCCAAAGCACGCAAATCCATCAAATTACCCCCAAATCGGACGAAGTGTGGATGATTTTGACGACGGGCGCAACCTGCAAAAAAGATTCGGAGCAGGCCAACGAGAAAACCTTATCCGATTACACCCCGCTGCCCATCTTGTGGGCTGTGCCGATGCACAAGCACGTTCCTAGCCCACAGCTCGATTTTGCGTGATAATTTGGTCTGTGGATTGGCAATTTGTTGTGTTTATCGCCATTGTTTTGGCGGCGTTGGGGTTGTTTTTATATTGGCAATTGGTGGTGGCCGAGGGCGCTTATCTTGGCCCGCGTGTCGTTGCCTTGCTGTATGATTGGTTTGCGCCGCGTTACGACGCGGTCAAAGCGTTTGATCCGGCTTATGACGCCATCATGTTGGCTGCGCCGGTGTTGATTTATATGCGGCAGCGCAAAATTGCCGCGCCGATGGTGCTGGATGTGGGCAGCGGCACGGGGCGTTTGCCAGCCGCATTATTGGCCCAGCCCAACTTTGATGGGCAAATTGTCGCGGTTGACCTCTCGCCCAAAATGCTCGATTTGGCAAAAGCCAATCTTGCGCCATACGCCCATCGCGTCAGCTTCTTGCTGCATGACGCCCAGCGGCTGCCCTTCGACGACAACCATTTCGACGTGGTGACGTCGCTCGAGGCGCTCGAATTTTTCGCCAACCCACAACTCGCGGTGCGCGAAATGTTGCGCGTGCTCAAGCCGGGTGGTTTGCTCATGCTGAGCAATCGCATCGGCCCCGATTTGTGGAAATTGCCGGGCCGCGCCATGCCAACGCCAAAATTCGTGGCGCAATTGGCGGCAATGGGGGCGCACCAAATTCAGCCCGACACATGGCTTATTGATTATGATTTGGTTCGGGCACTAAAATAGGGGCGTATATCAGGCGATTTGATATTGTCGCTATTTTTACTATTCCACACTGATAAAATGATCAAATTATGTTTGATGATCGTCCCTTCGAAAGTTGGATTGCATTGGACTGCCGACAAGATGACTGGGTAGAATCCAGAACAGTGGCGATGAACATGCACGACAAGTTAACCCAAGCTGTTGTCAAGTTAGATGAGCCAAATGCTTCTAAAAAATACGACTTATTCAGTTTAGTCACCAATTCTTATGACGATGGCTATATCCATCAACATGATATTGAACTGGTTGAACAACTCTATCTTACTATTTTCGAGCGCGGGGGCCATAACGTAAGCTTTGCTCAAGAGCGGTTAGTAAGATTATTAATCAAGACACGAAGCGCAAAGTGTCTTCCATTTTTTAAACACGTGCTCACTCTGATCAAACCAAGAGATGCACTCATCAAAAAACGCAAATCGCTTGCGGTATCAGGCATTGCTTACTTGGCGTTGTTTGACGACCAAGCCGACAAATTATTGTGGGAATTGCTGAATCACCCCGATTCTAATGTGCGTTACGAAGCCATACGGTTAATCATAGCTGTGCGTGGTTATTTTAGCGATAAATTTTCTCAATATTTTCCGGACGGAGATAAGAATAGCAAGATTAAATACGCGCCCGAACTGACCAAACTGGCCACCGTAAGATCATTTACGCCTGATGAGCAACAAATATTAACCGATATTGCGCAACATGATACAAATACCCAGGTATGTTTTTTGGCGCGATATGTGCTGGGTCGAGTCGGCGTCCAATTACCCCTCGAAAATCCTGACGGCACTTACACCCTTAAAGTAACGCTAATAGGTTTTCCCAAAATGTATCGCTCAATCGAAATTGCCTCGACAGATAACTTGCTTGATTTGCACAATGCTATTCAAGAATCCATTGATTGGGGGAATGATCATCTATGGCTTTTTACCCTGAAAGAAGATGATCGCGATGAGTTATTTACATTTAAGTCACCTATGATTGATGGACGCTACTCTGCTGATGACTATCGGTTAGGTGATTTGGGGTTGCGGCTAAATTTTAGCCTAAAGTATCTTTTCGATTTTGGCGATGATAATTTATTTGAGGTAAAAGTGATCGCCATTAACCCAATCGCCAATGGCGCATTACCCAGAGTGGTTGATCGAAAAGGCGAAAATCCAGAGCAATACCCACGATATGATGAGGAGGCTTGGGATGATGATGCTGGGTGGTAGGTAATGCACCTGCGCTAGCGTGTGAACGATGGATTTCGACATTAAAAACCCCGCTCTCGCCACCGAGGGGCGCTATAAAATTGAGTGGAACGAACAGCAAATGCCGGTCTTGCTCGCCATCCGCGAGCGATTTGCCCGCGAGCAGCCTTTTCGCGGTCTGCGCATTTCGGCCTCGCTGCATGTCACCGCCAAAAGCGCGGCGCTCATGCGCACCTTGCAGGCGGGTGGGGCGGATGTGGTCTTTTGCGCCAGCAACCCACTCAGCACCCAAGACGATGTGGCGGCCTCGCTGGTGGTGAACGATGAAATTCCGGTCTATGCCATTCGTGGCGAAGACATGCCGACCTATTATCGCCACCTCAATATCACGCTTGACCATCGGCCCACCCTCGTCATGGACGACGGCTGTGATTTGCTGACGGTTTTGCATACCGAGCGCAAATCACAACTGAGCGAAATCATTGGCAGCACCGAGGCCACCACCACCGGCGTCATTCGCGCCCGCGCCATGGCAAAATCGGGCATGTTGCACTTTCCGGTGTTGGGCGTCAACGATTCACTCACCAAACATTACTACGACAACCGCTATGGCACGGGTCAATCGGCGCTGGACGGGCTGATCCGCGCTACCAATATTTTGCTGGCGGGCAGCACAGTGGTGGTGTGTGGCTATGGCTGGTGTGGGCGCGGCGTGGCCGAGCGGGCGCGTGGCATGGGGGCGCAGGTCATTGTCACCGAAGTTGACCCGCTCAAGGCGCTAGAGGCGGTGATGGACGGTTTTCGCGTCATGCCCATCGCCGAGGCCGCACGGGTGGGCAATGTCTTCATTGCTGTCACAGGTAACAAATATGCCGTTGACCAAGCGCACATCGCCCAAATGCCCGACCAAGCCATTTTGAGCAACGCCGGTCATTTCGATGTCGAGATCAGCATCCCCGCGCTCGAAAGCCTGAGCGATGGCCCGCCGCGCCAAGTGCGCCCGAATGTGCGGCAATATACATTGCGGCCCAATGGGCGGCGTATCAATCTCGTCGCCGAGGGGCGGCTGGTCAATTTGGTGGCGGGCGAAGGCCATCCACCCACCGTCATGGACATGACCTTCGCTAATCAGGCGTTGGGGGCCGAATACATGCTCAAAAACCATGCCCAGCTTTCGCACGAGGTGCATACGTTGCCGCTGGCGGTTGACCAGCACATTGCCTCGCTCAAGCTCAAAAGTTTGGGGATTGAGATTGACGTGATTGCTTAACTTAACGAGGCTTTATTCGCGTTTTTAATGCGGCGATGCAAAATTAAAAAAGCGGGGCGTGTCATCACACGCCCCGCTTTGCTATTTCAGCCTAAAAATTTAGAACAACCCGACGACCTTGCCGTCAATGAGGTCAACGCGCTCGTAGGCTGGGCGCTTGCTCAAGCCCGGCATGGTGCGCATGTCGCCGCACAGCGGGTAAAGGAAGCCAGCCCCCACCGAAGCCCGCACATCGCGCACTGGCAAACGCCAGCCAGTGGGTGCGCCGCGCAGCTTGGCATCGTGGCTTAGGCTCAGGTGCGTCTTTGCCATACACATCGGCAATTTGTCGAACCCAAGTTTGTTGAATTGGGCAATCCGCGCCTCGGCCTCGGGTGAATAATCTACCCCATCCGCCCCGTAAATCTCACGTGCAATGGCCTCGATCTTTTCCTTGATTGTCCATTCGAGTGGATACAAGAACTTGAATTCACTTGGCTGATTACACGCCTCGATCACGGCCTCGGCCAATTCGCGCCCGCCCGCACCAGCTTGGCCCCACACACGGCTGACAAATGCGCCCATTGCGCCCGCCTCGACGGCGCGGCGGCGAATGAGTTCCATTTCGGCCTCGGTGTCGGTGGTGAAGTTATTGACCGCCACCACGACTGGCACACCGAACTTGCGGGCGTTTTGAATTTGCTTGACCATATTGGCGCAGCCCTTGTCGAGCCATTCCAAATTCTCTTCGGTCAATTCAACCGGCAATTTCTTGCCCAGCACAATATTTAAACCGCTGCCGTGCATCTTGAGTGCCCGCACCGTCGCCACCAACACCACACAATTGGGCGTGAGGCCACTATAGCGGCACTTAATGTTCATGAATTTCTCCATGCCCATGTCGGCCCCGAAACCGGCTTCAGTCACCACATAATCGGCCAGCTTGAGCGCGATTTGGTCGGCCACAATGCTGTTGTTGCCGTGCGCAATATTGGCAAATGGCCCGCAATGCACCAACACTGGCGAATGTTCGAGTGTTTGCATCATGGTCGGCATGATGGCATCCTTGAGCAATACCGTCATTGCGCCGGCCACCTTGAGTTGCTCGGCGGTCACCATATTGCCGTCCACATCAAGCGCCACCACCATGCGGCCCAAACGGGCGCGTAGGTCTTCGATGCTGGTCGCCAAGGCCAAAATCGCCATTACTTCTGAGGCAACAGTGATGTCGTAGCCGGTGTCACGCGGCACGCCGTCATCCTTGCCGCCTTGCCCGATTTTGATCGAGCGCAAGGTTCGGTCGTTGATGTCAACCACGCGGCGCACCAAAATGGCGCTGGGATCAATGCGGAAATCGTTGCCGTGTTGCAAATGATTGTCAACCGCAGCGCATAGCAAGTTGTGGGCCGCACCAATGGCGTGAATATCGCCGGTCAGGTGCAGGTTAAAGTCTTCCATCGGCACGACTTGGGCATAGCCGCCGCCTGCTGCGCCACCCTTGATGCCGAACGTCGGCCCCATGCTGGGTTGGCGGATACAGGTCATGATCTTCTTGCCCATGACGTGTAGGGCTTGCGAAAGACCAATCGTGGTCGTGGTTTTGCCTTCGCCAAGTGGGGTGGGGGTGATGGCGGTCACGACGATATATTTGCCTTGTGGCTTATCTTTTAGACGTTCGCGCACATCCAAATGCACTTTGGCCTTATTACGACCATACATCTCAAGGTCATCTTCGGTTAGTCCGACACTCGCCGCAATTTCGCGAATAGGGCGAATCTCAGCCGCCTGCGCGATCTCTAAGTCTGAGGGAACTGGATTAAGAATGTTGATTGCCATATACTGCCTATGATAGACGATTCGGTATCATTCCAATAGACGGAATTTTTTTGTTAGGGGGGCAGGTTGAAGGTTGCAGGTTGCAAAGTGGCAGGGTAGGGGTGTCAGAGTATCAAACTGTCATCAAAACTTTGACACCTTGATACTCTGATACTTTGATACCCTTCCTCATCCTGCTACAACAACCGGCACACCCAACATGCTGCCGAGGGTTTGCAATTCGGGCAAGATTTCGCCATAGGCCAGCACCACGTGATGCTCCCAGCCGTTGGCGAGGATTTCGTTCAAAAATGCGCCGACATTTCCATCCAACTGCACCCGCGATACGGTTCCGCGAATGTGCATGGCGGTATCGAGCGCCGTTCCGGTGCAGGCCAAAATGCGCAAATTTTCGCCATCGTCGCCCAGCCGCAAAATGGTGACGCGCCCCGGACGCAGTCCGAAGCCTGCCGTCACGCCTTTGCCGCCCGCAAAATGCGAGAACAAATGGCGCGGCTGACCCGCCGCCGCCAAACACACCGGCGCACAACCGACATGCCAAAACAGCGCCGTGTTTGTCGCATCGTCGGTCGAGACCAAATCCATCAGCACGGCCTTTTCGCCGGTCAATTGCTCGCCGATGCGCATGGACACCGCGCCCAACACATCGCCTTCGCAGCCGGTGGTGAGTCCACCGCTGGTGAGGGCGCTCACCGCCCCGCAGCCCGCGATGCCGTATTGCTCGGCCAAATCGCCCCAACACTTGATCGTCAGAACATTGAATTTTTGGTTGGCGGCCAAGCCACGCGCCGCTGCCACCAAAGCATCATATTTGTTCAATTGCGTTTCGCTCAGCTCGCTGATGTCGTCAAATTGATTGCTGGGGGATGCGGCTGTATTTTCGCCGACAGTTTGGGCGTTGGCGGCGCTGATCAACGTTTGCAGCCCCACCTCAACCACCTCGATGCCCAGTGCTTTACGCAAAGCCATTTTGTTGACAGCAAGGTTGTCGAAACCGGGCGCGTGCCCGCCGATCACGCCGACGCGCAAGCCGTTGAGGTCACGAATGGCAGCGGCGGCGCGGGTGAAGTTGCCGATTTTTTGCAAGGCCGCGCTGTCATCGTGCGCGGCGTAAATGGTTTGAGGGCGAAAGCCAAGCTTGTATAAATTGCTGGCGTTTAGGTTGACCCCGACCAATGAATTGAGGCGCAATTTGCCGGTTTGTTCGGCGGGTTCGTGCCATGCCCAAAGCATGATCGGCACGTTAAGCGCCTTGCCCAAACTCATCGCCAAGCCACCCAACGCGAATGTGCCGTTGATGATGAGCAGCGCGTCCACATTCGCCGCTTGCAATGTGGCAATTGCAGCCTCGGCGTCGGGTTGCTCAATGACCAACGACTCAATCGCCGTCACGCTTACGCCTGCCAGTTCGCTCAGCCGCGCCCGCGTTTGGGCATACCACTGCACCGCCAATTCATGATCAAATGTCAATCGCCCTAAACACACCACCCCTAATTTTGCAGTATTTGCCATAAAGAGAGTGCCAAGTGAAAAGTGGAAAGTGCTAAGTAGTTGGCTCAATCACTTTGCACTTAGCACTTTCCACTTGCTACTTTATTTATAGGGTGTCGCGTCCCAGGCATCGGCGAAGCGCTTGAGGCCGACGGGGGTGTAAGGGTGTTCAAAGGCTTCTTTATAGACATCAAAGCCAGCGGTGACGATATCGGCCCCAGCAATGGCGGCCTCGGCGATTTGGCGGCCATTGCGCACGGCGGCGACCAAAATCTCGGTGGCAAAATCGAAATTGTCGTAAATGGTGACAATTTCTTCGATAAAATGCTCAACTTCTTCGCCGTTGGTTTCTTTCCAGCCAATAAATGGCGAAATAAAGCGTGCGCCCAAGCGACCGGCTTGTAGCGCCTGCACGGCGTTAAAGCATAAGGTCATGTTGCAGGGAATGTCCTTTTCGCCAAAAATTTGCAGCGCCTTGTAACCGGCATCAATACACGGCAGCTTCACCACGAAATTGCTGGGGCACATATTCCAAATGCGCTCGCCCTCTTCGACCATCGCCTCGGCGGTGGTGTGGTGTGGGTTCACCTCGACGCTAATGGCGAAATCGTCGCCAAATTCGCGCCCCAAGGCGGCGAGGTCTTCGACCGCGCTTAAGAATGGCTTGCCACTGGCCTTAATGTGGCGCGGGTTGCTGGTCACACCGTCAATCGCCCACATATTGCGGGCATATCGAATTTCATCAATTTTTGCACTGTCTAAAAAGAATTTCATGTTTGTATTCCTTGCGTTACATCATAACATCAAGTTCTTAGCAAGTTGCAGGTTGCAAGTGGCAAGAAATTCGTTAAAGTCGGATATTGGTGTGAATGCCTCTATTTTTGCTGTGTTTTCAACAATGCAAGGCTGTTCAAAAGTCGTTTCGTCATTCCCTCGAAAGAGGGAATCCATAACCAAACGGACATCATTTGATGAAATTGCTATGTTTTGAGCCGGCCAAATTATGGATCTCCGCGTTCGCGGAGATGACGGTTTAGAATGCGGCTGACTTTTGAACAGCC
>JAHBAL020000570.1 GCA_018500105.2 Anaerolineae bacterium | reverse complement strand
TTGAGCAACGATGGGCGGGGGTAAACCCGCCGCCCTTAGTAGCGAAGCCCTATCGGGCTTTTTTTACAGAAGAAGGTTTTCGACTTTTGAACAGCCTTGAATGTGAGCAAGGTTAATTTGATAAACTTGCTGTCAGTGATGAAAATAATGTTAACCGGCTTCGAGCCATTTGGCGGCGAAACCGTAAACCCCTCACAAGTGGTGGTGCAAGCCATTCGTGATATGGCGTTTGAAAATATCAACGTGGTTACGGCTATTTTGCCCGTCTCGCGTTTTGCAGCAACACAAGCATTGTCGGCGGCCATTGCCCAATTTGAGCCAGCAGTAGTGATCATGTTGGGCGAGGCCGGAACCCGTGCCCGCATCTCGCCTGAGCGCGTCGCCATTAATGTGGATGATTTTCGCATTCCAGACAACGGCGGGCATCAGCCGCAAAATGAGCCGATTGTGCCCACTGGCCCCGCCGCCTATTTCTCGACCTTGCCTATTCAAAAATTGGTGGCCGACTTAACCGCCGCCGACATTCCGGCGGCCATTTCCAATTCGGCGGGCACTTACTTGTGCAATCGCGTGTTTTATTGGGTCATGCACCTCATTCACAGCCAAAACTTGCCCATTCGGGCCGGATTTATCCATTTGCCCTATTTGCACGAGCAAAGCCTGAACAAACGCGATTGCCCCAGCTTGGCCCGCGCCACCCAAATCGAGGCCATTCGGCTAGCAATTCTGGCGTGTGCCGAATAAATTGCTGACGATCTCCTGATGATGATTGATTACAGTTGGCAGCACGGCGCAACGCGCCAATTCAAATGATGTCAACCGCAACCTCTCACACCTATTTCGGCAGAAATGCCATTTGTCTGGGCTGTTTCACCCCGATAGCGCTTATTTGGCTGATGATTTTGGGCTTTGTCATTGCAGAAACGCTAATATTAAAATGGATTGGGGCCAGCCTGATGCTGATGGCGATGTGCATTGCCCCAA
Source organism: Anaerolineae bacterium (assembly GCA_018500105.2). Lineage (GTDB taxonomy): Bacteria > Chloroflexota > Anaerolineae > J036 > Brachytrichaceae > AQU-03. The sequence goes on along the minus strand of JAHBAL020000570.1, from coordinate 1,624 downwards.
TTGCCCATGTGCTCGGTCTGCTTTTGGGGGTGCTGGCGATCAATCGGCCCAATGACAACAAGCGATATGGCTGGCTGGGGATTTTGCTCAATGCTGGGCTAATTGCATTCGGGCTTGTTGTCACAGTCAATGTTGTGAGCCGGTTGAAGTTTCCATTTCATTGACGCCAAGCTTGATTCAGTTTGCACTCATCTGCAATGTATAAAATCTACGATACTATGGATTTGCAAAAATTTTTAAACTCAAAGCTTGGTCAGGCCTTTTTAGGGATTTGGATGGTTCATTCAATCATCACTATTTTCCGCGCTGGCCATAGCTTCGGGCAATGGCTTTATCGCCTGTTAAATTAAATCTAAGGTCTATCTGGCGAATATCACGCATCATTTCCACCCCTGTGTTATCATTTTGAACATAAGTTCTGGATAAAATCAGGGACAAGGAAATTTACGAATGAAAGAAATAACTGTTGCGGTCGTGCAAATGGACACGATCCTAAATGAGCCAGATAAGAATTTAGCCAAAATGTCGGATTTTGTGCGCAAGATCACAAGCGAGCAAAAGGTTGACATTATTGTATTCCCCGAGCTAGCCACGACAGGCTATGAATGCGGCGTGCGGTTTGTGCAATTATCGCAACGCGCCCCCGGCCCCAATGTCAATGTGATGGCCCAACGCGCCCAAGAGACCGGCGTTCACATCGTGTTTGGCATGCCGACCAAAGAGCGCGTCGAGAGCATTCTATTCAATTCAGCCGTTTTGGTCGGCCCCGAAGGCGATCTCATTCAAAACTATCGCAAAATTCACTTGCGCGGCGAAGAACAAATGCAATTTCGGCCCGGCTTTCGGCTTGAGCCAATCGAGTTGCCCATCGGCATCGTCGGCTTGCAAGTGGGCTGGGACATGATGTATCCCGAAGGGACACGGTCGCTGTGCCTCGACGGGGCCGAGTTGATTTTGGTGAGCGCCGCTTGGGACAAAGGCCGCGCAGCCGAATGGCGCACCTTGCTTTCGGCCCGCGCCACCGAAAACGCCTGCTATGTGTGCGCCGCCAACCGCATCGGCGAAGAGCCAGCCACCAATTTCTGCGGCGAGAGCATGATTATCGGCCCACGCGGGCAAGTGATTGTTGACATGGTCGAGCCAACCGAAGGCTACATCGTCGCCAAACTCAGCCTCGACGAAACCCGCCGCGTGAAAGAAGAAAGCCAAATCTTCCAAACCCGCCAACCCACCAGCTACCGCAGCGTGGTGAAACGTTATTAACAGGAGTAGTCAGTAGTCAGTAGCCAGTAGTCAGATCAGAGGAACAACAGACATTAGGTCTATATAGACCGGAATCGTCTTGTAAAACGCCCTCCGATTTTCCGCCAATTCCGCGTCTCCGCGATCACAGAATTTGGATCGCGGAGACGCGGAATTGGCGAAAAATCGGAGAATTATTTTTTCTAAATGGCCTTTTATCTGACTACTGGCTACTGGCTACTGACTACTGATATCTGACTACTGACTACTGATATCTGACTACTAGATTACATTCAAAATAAGAGCAAATGACGCAAGGCCACTTACTCCAAATTACCTAGTAACGTAAGCCCGCCCGAATTTGACGATTTGCCAAACCGGC
>JAHBAL020000172.1 GCA_018500105.2 Anaerolineae bacterium | reverse complement strand
TTGGGGGGGGCTGTGGGCTTTTTGGGGGGCCTAGCTCCGGCCTTTTTTCTCGTCACCCTCGATGGGCCCCCGCGCCCCCGCCTCGCCAATCCCAATCTGTTATTTGGCTTGCCGTTGGCTGGCTTTGCAGTGGGATGGGTTTACCAGCGCTTTGGCGGCATCGCGGCCCAAGGCAACACCCTTGTGATCGAAGAAGTCCACAGCAATCAGGATAGCACCCTGCGTCGTATTCCGCGCCGCATGGCCCCGCTCATCTTGCTCGGAACCGTCATCACACACCTGTTCGGCGGCTCGGCCGGGCGCGAGGGCACGGCACTGCAAATGGGCGCAAGTTTGGCCGATGGCTTGCGCGGCCTGCTGCAACGCTGGCTGCCCATTCGCCTGCGCCCCACCCCACCCGAACGCCGCCTCATGTTAATGGCGGGCATCAGCGGCGGTTTTGGAGCCGTGTTTGGCACGCCCGTGGCTGGGGCCGTATTTGGCATGGAAGTGCAAACCATCGGACGTGTGCGTTACGAGGGGCTTGTGCCGTGTCTTGTCGCCGCCTATGTCGGCGATCTGGTGGTGCGTGGCTTGGGCGTGGCGCACACCCATTATCCGCATATCGCACACGTTGAAATTGCGCCCGTGCTGCTGCTCAAGGTAGCAATGGCGGGCGTGGTGTGCGGCTTGGTTAGCCACTTGTTTATCGAGTTAAACCACGCCATTAAACACGCCAGCACCCGCATTCGAAACAGCGCTTTGCGGCCCGTGCTGGGCGGCTTCGTCATCATCGCCCTAACGTTGGTGTTGACCCGCCTCGGCATCCCGGCCAGCGATTATTTGGGGCTGGGCGTGCCGTTGGCGCTCGGCAGCACGCAAGGCCAAGCGGTGTTTGCCTTGGCGTTTTTGCTCAAGCTGATCTACACCGCCGTCACGCTCGGCACGGGCTTTCTGGGCGGCGAGGTCACGCCGTTGTTCGTCATCGGGGCCACTTTGGGCAGCAGTTTGGGCCGCTGGCTAAATGTTGATCCGGCGTTTATGGCGTCGCTCGGCTTCGTAGCGGTGTTTGCCGGGGCCAGCAATGCGCCCATTGCATGCGCCCTTATGGGGCTTGAGTTGTTTGGCGGGGCCTCGCCAGTCTACTTTTTGCTCATCTGCGCGGCGGCCTACTTGACCTCTGGGCATCGCAGCATTTACGTCACCCAGCGCATCGGCGTGCCAAAATCACCCACTGTGAATGCCCACGCCGACGAGCGTGTGCGCGACTTTTCGGCGCGGCGCGGCAAAGAGGGTTTGAGCGAGGGGAGTTAGTTGGGCAAATGAGGTCACTTCAGCTTTCCCTCTCTGTACTCAGCAATGGCGTTTTTTGTCGTAAGCCAATTGCGGCCTTCCTTCTTCGCCCGCAACTTGCCTGTCCGTGCCAACAGACTCAGATATTCCTGACTGTATTCACTGCCTTTTGCTGCCTCCGCTAACGAGATCCAGCGATCATCCACTGACGGGGCCTTATCGGCTGACTGCACCGCTTCAAGATAAGCCCGCAAACTTCGTTCGCATACACGCGCAATCATATTTACGAGCGCCTCAAAATTGCCTCTATCCGCTTCCGAGAGTGCTTTGTAGTATTGCCTTCGGGTTGCCTTCTCGATCACTGCCGGAGGGTAACCGGCTCTAAACAGCAACAGATTTAGGAGCAATCTTCCGGTCCGTCCGTTGCCATCAACAAATGGGTGGATGGCAACAAATATGTGATGACCATAAGCCGCTCGTTCTATTGGATGCATTGCCATTGCCTCATTCCCTCTGAGCCATTGGACAAAATCATCCATTCGCGGTGCTACTTCCCATGATTCGGGTGGCACATGACGCGCACCAGCAATACGCACTGCCACAGTTCGATATCTGCCAGCCGACGCATCGTCTATTTTGGCAAGCACAAGGTTGTGTATTTGGCGAATGTCTGCACCTGTAATCGGATCGTCTTTTTGGGCAAGATGCTCGACATATTCGATTGCCTCACTATGGTTAACAACCTCGAAATGTTCACGCAAAGACTTCCCACCAATCGTCACACCGTGTTGCAAGATCAACTGTGTCTCTCGCAAAGTAAGCGTATTGCCTTCGATGGCATTGGAGTTATAAGTCCACTCGACGTTAAGGTGTTCCTTGAGTCGGGCTACCGCCACAGCCGGCAATGGTCGCAGGGCATCGAGTTCGCGTTTAAGTTGGTCAATACGTGCAAGCAAGCGTTTTTCGATCACATACCAATTATATCGGACACATCAAAATTTTATCCGATCCGATATAATGCGAATGCCCAAGCGCGGCAAGCTAAAACCACCCGCCGTGCATGCCCACGCCGACGAGTATGTGCGTGACTTTTCGGCTCGCCGCGCTAAAGAGGGTTTGAACGAGAGATTAATTGAGCAGTAGTGAAATTACAACCACCCTCACCTGCTGTTAAAGCCAGCAAATACCTTGCCCAACCTTGCTATGGCTTTACTTGGCTTGCGCATCGGGTAAGGCATTCGCCGTCATCCATTGAGCGATTTACGCTTGGGGGCGATGCCTTGGCGAATGCCTTACCCCTACAACCTCGTCCACTTTGATTAAGCGATTGGTATGATAATTTGTGGCCTTTCTGGCTGGTATCATGACACATCCGTTTTGCCATGATACTCAGCAAAGTCCGTGATCCTCGCCTTATCACCATTCGGCGCGGTGGCTCCCTTTCAGATGCAGACCACCGGCTCTTGGCTTTATGGGCCGCTGTTTGTGCCGAGCACGTTCTGCACCTCTTTGAGTCCGTTCAACCTTCTGACACACGCCCAAGGCTAGCGATCGCACAGGTTCGCGCTTGGGTGAACGGTGAAGTCACGATGTCTCAAGCACGCGCCGCCGGCGGACATGCCATGGCTGCTGCAAGGAAGCTATCGGGCGCGGCGCGACACGCAGCATTTTCTGCTGGTCAAGCGGCTGTTGTAGCTCATGTGGCTGCACATGAGCTTGGTGCTGCGGCTTATGCGATTAAGGCCGTACGTGCGGCTGCCGCCACAAACGAGCGTGATCATGCTGGTCGGCTCGAATGCCAGTGGCAACGACAACAACTGCCATCCGAAATTTATGATCTTGTTCTTGACGATCAGCACTTGCGAAACGAAATCTGCTGGTCAGTGTTCGATTGCTGATCCACTCAAAAGCGTCCCTGCGGAATTTCGCCAACAGCAGCAATACTTTTATAGGAAGCACTTCGCCATTGACCAACAAAGGTAAAACTTTCGTCTGTTTTTTTGCTCAGCGTCGCCCTTTATACTCAAGCCCTACATGCATCGAAAAATACATCGCAGGTTGTTTTTGCGTAGCGCCTTGCTGGGCCTTGCCGGTATGCCCAACCTATTGAGCATGGGCTGCGCCGCACCAGCGCGTTCGCTCGAACCCACCCCCGTGATCGGCGTCACCTTCGCGCCAACGGCAACTAAACTCGCCACCGCAACCGCCCAACCCAGCACCAATACCCCCTGTCTCTTATAC
>JAHBAL020000469.1 GCA_018500105.2 Anaerolineae bacterium | reverse complement strand
TTTTTAGGGGATCACTTCACTTCACTTAACCCGTCATCTCCGCGAAAGCGGAGATCCATAACAAGGCCGGTCAAAAATGCGGCAAACCAGTCAAGCTACGCCTGTCTGGTTATAGATTCCCGCTTTCGCGGGAATGACGAGGCGACTTTTGAACAGCCCCGCCAAATACGCTTAACCCAAGACCCAAACGGCTCGGCCAATTACGCCAAACCATACAACCAAAACCTGTTACCCAAACACCGTGCCGCCACCGGCCAACCCGTCCAAATTGGTGATGCGCACCTGCTTGACCCCAGCCGCCAGCGCTTCGAGCGCCGTCTTCACCTTGGGGATCATGCCGCCGCTGATGACGCCGCTAGCGATGAGGGCGTTGGCTTGCTCAGCGGTCAAGGTGGGGATAAGCGTCATTGTGCCATCCAGCACACCCGGCACATTCGTCACAAAGGTGAGCATGTCGGCATCGAGCGCCACCGCCAATGCGCCCGCCACATGGTCGGCGTTGACGTTGTAAATCTCGCCGTCCAGCCCCAGCGACATCGGGTTGATGACCGGCACAAAGCCTTGCACCACCAAATTGGCAAGCAATGCTGTGCGTGCCTGCACCGGCTTGCCCACAAACCCCAAATCGGGGTTCATTGCCTCAACGCGCACCAGCCCGCCATCCACCCCACTCAGGCCAATGGCATCGGCCCCCGCCGCAATAATGGCGGCGGTCAGGCGTTTATTCGTCAGCCCGCTCAGTACCATCAAGGCCGCGTCACGCGCTGGGCCAAAGGTCACACGCAGGCCATCTACAAAGCGCGTTTCAATCTTAAACGTGGTCAGCAATTCGGTCAATTCTTTGCCGCCGCCATGCACCACCACCGGATGTTGCCCGGCCTTGGCTGCCGCCGCAATACCCGCCGCAAACCGTGCGCTAAACGCCGGATTATCGAGGTCGCTACCGCTGATTTTGAATAGATGGAACATTTATCAAAGCGTTAAATGGTTGATTGGTTGGTTGGTTGATTAACCAGTCAACCAACCAACCAATCAACTAACATTTAGCGTCTGTCGTCGCGGCGTGGGGGATAAGGGCGGCGGTCGCCACCGCGATCACCACCACGATCTCGGTCAAAACGGTCGCCGCCACGGTCGCCGCCGCGATCTCCGCCTCGGTCACCGCCACGATCAAAACCACGTCCGCCGCGATCTCCGCCTCGGTCGCCACCGCGATCACCGCCGCGTCCGCCGCGATCTCCGCCTCGGTCGCCACCCCGATCACCGCCACCCAGTGGGCGGCGTCCACCGTTACGATCGGCGTCTTGGGCTTCGGCCAAAGTCATCCCTTCAAGCACCGCCTTGCGGCTGAGGCGAATCTTGCCGTTGTCATTGCCAATCACCATCACGGTGACTTCTTGGCCCATGCGCACCACATCTTCCACCACCCGCACTGGCTCAGAGGCCAATTGCGAAATGTGAACCATGCCATCGGTCTTGGGCATAATCTCGACAAACGCGCCAAAATCGGTCAAGCGCACCACTTTGCCGGTGTAAATGCCGCCCAACTCGACGCTGCCAGTCAAGCCTTCAATCATCTGACGTGCTTTTGCCGCCGCCACACCATCGGCAGAAGCAATAAACACGCGACCATCGTCTTCAATATCAATCTTAACGCCGGTCTCTTCTTGAATGCCGCGCACATTCTTGCCACCCGGGCCAATGATGGCGCCGATCTTGGAAGGATCAACCTTAATCACCATCATGCGTGGCGCGTGAGATTTGAGGTCAGGACGCGGTTGGTCAATGGTTTCGAGCATGCGATCCATAATCGCCATGCGGCCTTCTTTGGCCTGCGCCAATGCCTCTTCGAGCACTTGCGTGGTCAAACCAGCGATCTTAATATCCATTTGCAAGGCGGTAATACCCTTGCGTGTGCCGGCCACCTTAAAGTCCATATCGCCGATATGGTCTTCGAGACCTTGAATATCGCTCAAAATACGATAACCGTCGTTCAAACCACCTGCACCGGTGATCAGCCCCATGGCAATCCCCGCCACTGGCGACTTGATCGGCACACCCGCGTCCATCAGCGCCATTGTGCTGCCGCACACGCTGCCCATTGAGGTGCTGCCATTTGACGACAAAGCCTCGCTCACCACGCGGATGACATAGGGAAAATCGTCCTTGCTTGGCAATACGGGAACCAAGGCCCGCTCGGCCAACGCCCCGTGCCCGATCTCGCGGCGGCTGCTGCCGCGCAACACTTTGGCTTCGCCGGTGCTATAGGGCGGGAAGTTATAGTGGTGCATGTAGCGCTTTTCGCGCTGTGGGTAAAGCCCATCCAACAATTGCGCGTCCATCCCTGTGCCTACCGTCGCCACGCTCAAAATTTGCGTTTCGCCACGAGTAAACAGCCCCACGCCATGCGCACGTGGCGACAAGTGGTCGCCTGCCTCGCACCAAATGGCACGAATCTGCTTGGGGTTGCGGCCATCAGGGCGCACGCCATCCCGCAAAATGCGAGTTCGCACGGCGTCGCTGGTCATGCCCTTGATCACGGCATGCAGTTCATCGGCGTTTACATCGCCAATGGATTGCATTTGCGCCATCACTTCGCCTTCAAGGGCATCAATCACGGCGCTGCGCTCGGTCTTTTCCAGTTCCTTGTCAATCGTCTCTTGCATCCGGTTGCCCACTGCATCACGGACTTTTTGATTAAATTCGGCGTTGGTGCCAAACTTCTTATAGTCTGACTTCGCTTTGCCGATCTCAGCACGCATGGTTTCTTGCACCGAGATGAACTCTTGCACCGAATCGTGCGCCAACTTGAGCGCCTTAACCATCGTCTCTTCGTCCACCTCGTTCGCGCCACATTCCACCATCACAATCGCATCGCGGCTGCCAGCCACGCGCAAATCGAGATCGCTATATTCCATTTCGGGGATGGTGGGGTTAACAATCAGTTCACCATTGACCAAACCAATGCGACATGCGCCGACTGGGTTGGTGAAAGGCACATCGCTGATGATGAGCGCGGCAGAAGCGGCGTTGATTGACAGCATGTCAATGTCGTTCACTTGGTCGTGCGATAGCGCCGTCACGATCAATTGCACATCATTGCGCAAATCGTCGGGGAACAAGGGGCGCATCGGGCGGTCCACCAAACGGCAGATCAAAATACCGGCCTCGTTGGGGCGGCCTTCGCGGCGGTGAAACGAGCCGGGCACGCGCCCAGCCGCATAAATTCGCTCTTCGTAATCCACGCTGAGCGGGAAGAAATCAATCCCGGCACGAACTTGCTTCGCCATCGTCGCAGTCGCCAGCACCATCGTGTCGCCCATGCGCACGGTCACAGCGCCGCCAGCCAATTGGGCCAATCGCCCAGTCTCAATCGTGAGTTCGGTGTTGCCAACATTTGCCTTGTAAACGTGATTCTCAGGCTTGTTGGGAGGTAAAACCTCTGTTTTGTAATTTGCAGACATAATATTTATACCAAAAACGTGTTATTTGGGTCGCATTGCCAGCGGCAAGTTACAGCACGGCTGGGCATCTTGACCAAAAGATGTAAATCAAACTTAGAACGGCAAAAAATACAGACGCTGCCAGTTTTTCGATCTGCGTCTGCTGAATTTTTACCTTAGACCCGTGCGATACCCGCTTATTGCACGGGTTCGCGTTATGCCATCTACGGCCTAGCACAAAATTGGCGCACTTGCACACGCAAGCGGCCACATCTATTGCAGCACCGGCTGCATTCATTTTCGAGGGGTGAGTTAGAGGTTAGAGGTCAACCCACTTTCGCGCAAACCCGAAAATGGACTCACCTCTAACATCTACCGCACACCCCTGTTGGGAATTACGAATTATGAATTACGAATTACGAATTAAATCAGCGAAACCGCAAAAAATTCGTAATTCGTAATTCGTAATTTTTACTTCCGCAAGCCTAGCTTGACGAGCAAATCGCGATATGAAGCGGGATTGCTGCGGCTGAGATACTTGAGAAGTGAGCGGCGACGACCGACCATCTTAATCAAGCCATAACGTGCATGTTCATCCCCGCGATGGGTACGAAGGTGCTCGTTCACTGAGTTAATTTGCTGCGTCAAGAGCGCAATTTGCACTTCTGACGAACCGTTGTCGCCGGGCTTGGTTGAAAATTTTTCGACCAACTCGGCTTTCTTGCCTTTGTCTAAAGCCATTTTATTATTTTCCTTTTAATCTTACTGTTGTTTTACTTCTTACCACGCGCCTCCGCTCAAAGGTGCAGATAAACGCGCTAGTTTGAAACGGGTTATTTTAACATGTTAGCGGTAGGTCGCTTTAATTTGATAGGGCGAACGCTGGTTACACGCCGTGCCATTGGCAACAGCGATGAAATAGCGCCCCGATGCCCCAGCCACGTATGTCATTTGCCCGCGAACCAGCCTGTCATCGGCCAACACCAAACTGTTCGATGCCAACAACTGCACCCGCAAATTCGGGCAACTATTGGCGGCGACGCTGACCATAATTTCACCGGCTTGTGTTGGCTCAATATAAAAAATGTCTCTGGCATCGTTGGCGAGGCCATAATAATCTAGCCCGCTCACCAGCGGCCCGTTCGCCTCGTTTAGGCCGTCGTTTGGCTCGACCTCGTTGGGGCCGACAAAAAAGCCGCGTGTGTCATCGGCTTGCGCCAAGTTGAGCGGCACATACACCGTGCCAATGCGTGGCGTGGGCGTGGGCAAGGGGGTGGCGGTGGGCGTGGGCGAAGCCGTTGGCACAGGTGTGGCCGTGGGCGGCCCGGCAGGCGGCGGCAAAATAATGTTGCCACCATCAAACCCGATCACCCCAACCGGCACAAGCGATTTTTCGACCGTGCCATTGCCCAATTGCCCAAACGAATTGTTGCCCCAGCACTTAATTGCGCCATTCATAAACAAGGCACAGGCAAAGCCACCATAAAACACTTCGGAGCTATTTTGGTCGAGAGCCGAAGTCACATAGCGACCAATGCCCATATGCACAATCCGGCCCGTCAGCCCGATCACGTCTTGGGGAATGTTGTAAGCGACAGGGTTACCATTGCCCAATTGCCCGCTCATATTCATGCCCCAGCACTTGGCCATGCCATCGGTCATGATGACACAATTTTGCCCATGACCGGCATACAGCGATTGCGCGTTGCTCAGGTTTTCGACCTGCACCACATGAACGACCGTTTGCCCGCCATTGCCCAATTGCCCAAAGCTGTTGTCGCCCCAACAACGCACGCGCCCACCCGCTACCAAGGCGCAAGCATGGGTGCGCCCCACCGCGAGGCCAAAGGCGGCTTCGTCCATATCCAAAATTTCGGTCGGCGCGGTCTTGATGCCCGCATAGTTTTCGTTCACGCCCTCTAGCTTGCCCCAACATTTCACAGCACGGGTATCGGTGGCAATGGCGCAGGTCAAGCCATCGCCGCCAACAATATTGGTCAGGGCGTTGGGGTCGGCTTGCACCTCAACTGGGTAGCGGCGGTCAATGCGTGTGCCGTCGCCCAATTCACCATTGCGGTTGCGCCCCCAGCACCGTGCTTTGCCCGATTGCCCAATGGCGCAGGTGTGAACGGCCCCGGCTGAAATGGCGGTCACAGACTCGTTTAGACGGCGCACTTCGCTCGGCACATAACGCGGCTCGGTGCTGCCATCGCCCAATTGACCATAATTATTGTAGCCCCAACAAAACATCTTGCCATCGTTGCGCAAGGCGCAGGTGTGGCTATCGCCCGCCGCGATCTCTTTGATCTCGCTCCCATCCAGCCCAACCACTTGCACCGGCTCAGCGCGGTTGATCTCGGCAGTGCCATCGCCCAAGCGCCCTGCCGCGCCCCAACAAAAGACGCGGTTCGAGGCAGTGAGTGCGCACATATGATAGCCGCCGACCGCAATTCTGATCGCCAATTCGCCGTTTGGTAACAGGCTGGGTGCGCCTTGGCCCGCGCTGATGTCGCGGGGGGCTTGGTCAATAGATTGGGTGGGAAATGGGGCCAGCATGACGCCCAACAGCATGATGAGGCCAGCGAGGATGAGAATGAGGGTGCGTCGTCGTCTAAGCGGTGGCTCTTTTGTTGATAACGATTGTTGATTCATTTTCGAAAATTTTTAAAGGAGCGATCGCCCGTAATCGCACGGCATGTCGTGCGATTACCGGCACATCCCCCCCGCTTACAATTTGTATAAAAACGCCTTTAATATCCTGTCTCTTTAAGCAACTGGTATTAAATTTGGCTAGGTTTATCTCTCACAAAGAACACAAAGGGCACAAAGGGATATTTTTCTCGATTCAACTTCGTGTTCTTTGTGTTCTTTGTGAGAGATTTTCTTGTTGCAAACCGACGAGCTTTGTTTT
>JAHBAL020000054.1 GCA_018500105.2 Anaerolineae bacterium | reverse complement strand
TGTTTGTCCCATGCAATGCGATTGTGTTCTCGAATATCCATCTTGTATACTCCTTGGAGGTTTTTCACGCAAAGGCGCAAAGAAAAACTTAGTTGCCAGCTTGTAGTCATTCCGAAGCGAAGCGAGGAATCTTTGCGAAAAATTAGCACTATGATTAATTTTCTGCAAAGACCCCTCGTTGCGCTTCGGGGTGACGTGAGTGTTTTTGCGCCTTTGCGTGAGATTTCACCTCATTTTATCGTCCTAAAATCCATGTCAACCGATACCCCATTTACCCTAGACGCCAAATACACCCAACCCAGTGGCACAATTCTGCTGTCGGGGGTGCAAGCCATCATCCGCGTGATGCTCGACCAGCGTCGCGCCGATGCGGCCAAGGGGTTAAACACGGCTGGCCTCATTTCGGGCTATCGCGGCTCACCGTTGGCGGGATTAGACCTATTGCTGGCGCGGCAAAGCGCCTTGCTCAAATCGCAGCACATCGTATTCAAACCCGGCGTCAACGAAGACCTCGCCGCCACCATGATTTGGGGCAGCCAAATCGCCAATTTGTTGCCGCAGCCCAAATATGATGGCGTAATCGGCCTGTGGTATGGCAAAGCGCCGGGCCTCGACCGCAGCCTCGACATCTTCAAACACGCCAATGTCGGCGGCACTGGCAAATTGGGCGGCGTGCTGGCGGTGGTGGGCGATGACGCCATGTCAAAGTCGTCAACCTTGCCCTCGCGCTCAGACACGGCCTTGTATGACGCGCTATTGCCCGTGCTCGCGCCCGGCAATGTGCAAGAGGTGCTCGATTTTGGGCGGTTGGGCTACGAATTGTCACGCTATACGGGGCTGTGGACGGGGTTCAAGATCGAGACGCACGTGGCCGACCAATTCGCCACCGCCGAGGTTGACCCCGCCCGCCTAAACATTCACCTGCCCGAATTTGACTACAAGGGCAAACCTTGGGCGCACAGCCAAACCCACACCCTCGGCTCGCCCACCAGCATTATGCTCGAACAAGAAATTCACGAGGGGCGGCTGGTGGCGGCGGTCAAATTTGCGGCGGCCAATGGCCTCAATCGGGTGCGGGTGGATGGGGCCAATGCCCGCGTCGGCATTGTGGCGGCGGGCAAGGTGTATTACGAGGTGCGGCAAGCCTTGCTCAATCTCGGCCTCGACGACGACGCGCTGCGCCAAGGCGGAGTGCGGCTGCTGCAAATCGGCATGGTTTACCCGCTCGATGCCGATCTGGTGCGCCAGTTTGCGCGTGGGTTGGATGAGATTTTGGTGGTCGAAGACAAACGCCCCTTCCTCGAACTCTTGCTGCGTGACGCCCTCTACCCCCTGCCCCAGCGCCCGCGCATCATCGGCAAAAAAGATGCCAACGATCAACCCCTCATCCCCTATCACGGCGGCCTCGATGCAATGGCCTTGCAAGGCATTTTGGAACGGAAGATTAAAGATTGGGGAATAGAGATTAGGGATTGGGGATTAAGGATTACTCAATCCCCAATCCCTAACCCCTATTCCCTAATCCCGCTCTCCGCGCCGCGTCAGGCCTATTTTTGTTCGGGCTGCCCGCACAACCGCTCAACCGTCGTGCCGACCAACTCGTTGGCGTTGGCCGGCATTGGCTGTCACGGCTTGGTGCATTCAATGGGGCGCAATACGATTGGCTTGGGGCACATGGGCGGCGAGGGGGCGCAATGGGCCGGGGCGCAGCCATTTAGCGACACCCCGCACCTGTTTCAAAATTTGGGCGATGGCACATTTTTCCATTCCGGCTCGCTCGCCATTCGCCAAGCGGTGGCGGCTGGGGCCAACATCACCTATAAATTGCTGTATAACGACGCGGTGGGCATGACCGGCGGGCAAGCGGTAGATGGCACAATTCCTGTGCCAGCGCTCACCCATTTGCTACACGCCGAGGGCGTCAAACGCATCATTATCACCACCAACGATGTCGGCAAGTATGACGAGTTGCAAGAAGAGGATGCGAACGCGCTCGCCAACGGCGTCGAGGTATGGCATCGGGATCGGCTGGACGAGGCGCAACGCGCTTTGCGTGAGGTGAACGGCGTGACGGTGCTCATTCATGACCAAATGTGCGCCGCCGAATTACGCCGCCGTCGCAAACGCGGCAAAGCCATCGAGCCAACCACCCGCGTCTATATTAATGAGGCAGTGTGCGAAGGCTGCGGCGACTGCGGCGTCAAATCCAACTGCCTCAGCGTTCACCCCGTCGAAACCGAATTTGGTCGCAAAACCCAAATCCATCAATCATCATGCAACAAAGACTATTCGTGTTTGCTCGGCAATTGTCCGGCGTTTATTACCGTAGAAGAAATAGGGATTAGGGAACAGAAATTAGAGATTAAGAATTATGGATTAAGCAATCCTCAATCCTCAATCCCTAATCCCCAATCCCCAATCCCCCAATCCGCCAACCTCTTCTTCATGGGCATTGGCGGCACGGGCGTGGTGACGGCAAGCCAGATTTTGGCGACGGCTGCGCTGCTGGATGGCAAACATGTGGATGGCATGGATCAGACCGGCCTCAGCCAAAAAGGCGGGGCGGTGGTGTCGCATATGCGCATCAGCGCCAGCCCCAATCGCGGCTCGAATTTGCTCAGCAACGGCGAGGCCGATGTGTATTTGGCCTTTGACCTGTTGACGGCGACCCAGCCGCAAAACTTGGCCCGGGCGCGGGCGAATCGCACGGTGGCAATAGGCTCAATTAGCCATGTGCCGACCGGCGGCATGGTGCGCAATGTGGATGCGCATTTTCCCAGCAACGATATTTTGACCAACGTCATCAGCCAGTGCACTCGCCCCGACGACAATTATTTCTTCGACGCCGAGGCGTTGGCCGAGCAACATTTCGGCGATCATCTCGCCTCGAATCTGATCGTGATCGGCGCGGCCTTTCAACGCGGCCTCATCCCCATCAGCGCCGATGCCATCGAACGCGCCATCACGCTCAACGGCGCACAAGTCGAGATGAATTTGGCGGCGTTTCGGCTAGGAAGAAGCAAGAGCCAAGAGCCAAGAAGCAAGAAGCAAGAGCCAAGAACCAAGAACCAAGAACCAAGAACCAAGAACCAAGAATCAAGAATCGAGCACTCAACTCTCAACGCTCAACCCTCAACCCTCAACCCTCAACCCTCAGCTCTCAACTTGCGAGTTAAAGAGCTGACGGCTTACCAGAATGCGGGGTATGCGGCGCAGTATGCCGAATTTGTGGCGCGGGTGCAGGCGGCAGAGGCGGCGGCGATGCCGGGCCAGACGCGGCTGAGCGAGGCGGTGACGCGCTATTTGTTCAAATTGATGGCGTATAAAGATGAGTATGAGGTGGCGCGGCTGCATTTGAAGCCAGAAGCGCGGGCGGCGCTACACGCCCAATTTGGCGCAGACGCGGCGGTAACGTATCATCTGCATCCGCCGATTTTCAAAATGCTCGGCCTTAAGCGCAAAATTAAATTGGGGCGCTGGTTCGATGCTGTGTATCGCGTCTTGATCGGGTTACGCGGGCTGCGCGGCACGCCCTTCGATCCCTTCGGTTACGATGCCGTGCGCAAACTTGAGCGGGCGCTCATCGGCGAATATCGCGGGTTGATCGAGCGTGAATTGGCACAACTCGGCCCTGCCAATTACGAGCGGGCAGTCAAGCTGGCCGAGTTACCCGACCTCATTCGTGGCTACGACGAGGTGAAGTTGGCGAATGTGGCGAAGTTTCGGGCGCAGGTGCGGGCGTTGGTGGGAGAAGCTACGTAGGAATCACTTTGAAAGGGGAGCACCCCTTGTTCGATTTTGTGTTCAACCTGCCAACATACGTCAATTTGCCGTATAATTCAACTGTGCCGAATTCTCCTCTTCCCACAGCACGTTTAGAGGCGCGTGTGCCTCAGGCATTAAAAGAAATTTTCCAACAAGCGGCGCACCTCGAAGGCGTGACACTCACTGATTTCGTCATCATGAGTGTGCATCAAGCGGCCAAACAAACGATAGAGCGACATCAATCATTAACGCTCACACTTGAGCAAAGCGAAGCGTTTTTAAATGCCTTGACAAATCCACCAGCCCCCAATGCCGCACTCGAAACCGCGTTTAAACGTCATCGTGACGCTGCGTAGCTAAAGTCACCGATCAACCCCAACGTTTGTTTTTGCCGATGGCCTCGATTATGCAATTGTCAGAGGCATGAGGGGTTAAACCATGAGGATCACATCATCCCCACCAGCCGCCCCAACACCTGCCACGACAACGACAGCGACGGCAAGGCGAACCACACCCAGCCCAGCGCAACAAAGTGAAAGGTGGCGATTGCGCCGGCGACGGTGGCAAGTTGTTGAGCGCGGCCTTCCAGCACCCATTCGCGCTGCTTGGCAAGATCGGCCCAGCGGTTGTGAATAAACAAACCAACGGCGTGCCATGCCCCCCACGCCACAAAATTCCACGTGATGCCATGCCACAAGCCGATGAGCAACATGGTGCTGCTTTGACAGATCAAAATCATGGTCGGGGTTGAGAGTTGCCGCCCACGCAACCAGCGCGACAACGGGTTAAACCAATAGGCGCGGAACCATTGCGAGAGCGTCATGTGCCAATTGTTCCAAAACACGGTCAGGTTGGGTTTGAGGTAAGGCGCGTTGAAATTTTCGGGCAATTTCAGTCCAAACAGCCGCGCCGCGCCAATCGCCATATCGCTGTAACCGCTAAAATCGAAATACAGCCGCAGCGCGTAGGCATAGACCAACAGCCACGCCCCCCACGTCGAGGTGGCTTGGCTGGCGTTGTGCTCATTCAGCGCAATCAGCGCCAAGGTATCGGCGAGGGCAAATTTTTTAAACGCGCCAATCAACAACCGTTGCCCACCCGCCAGCAGGTCGGGCCAATTGGGTTTGAAGGCAGCACGTAACTCTTTGGCAAAACGCTCAGCACGGTCAATTGGCCCGGCCAGCAATGTGGGCGCAAACAGCACATAGGTGACAAATTCGGGCAAATTGAGCGCGGGCAAGCGACCACTGGCTTTGTCACGCAGCACATGAATGAGGCGAAAGGCGATATAGCTGAAGCCCAGCCACACCACATCGCTGGCGGCGGCTTGGCTGGTGTTTTGCCCGTTAATGGCGCGTAGCGCAGCGCTCAGCCCTTGCGTCAGCGCGTCGGTTTTGAGCAGCACAAACAACCCCACCATGACAGCGACGACGACATTGAGGCTGCGCGGCTGGCTCAATATCCCCATCCCCCGATAACACAGCAGCCATACCAGCCCGGTCATGAGCAGCGAGGTCAGCGGCAAAGCCATTTGTAGCCCGCGCACCGGCGACGAGGGTTGCAGCCAAAATAGGGCGACGAGGCTGATGACGAGCAGCAGCGCCATGCGCCAAGCCTTGAATAAGGGAAGAAGCGATTGCGGCATGATGACTAAAACCCTTGATAGATCCAACGTGGGGCGTCGCCCGACGTGAGCACGACCAACAAAATGAGCATGAGGCAAAGGGCGACCGCGAGCGCATTTTCGCGGCTAAACAGGTGACGCAACCAGGGTGGCATGGCGTGATTATACGTTTACCGATGCCGTCCCCTACGCGCGAATGTTGGCGGTGGCGACATCTCGGCGCGGCGGCAAAAACACCTCAAACTCGGTTTTTGGGCAAATGAGGATGGAATGCGGGTGCTGCATTTCGGAACGGCTGAGGATGCCGAGGCGCTCATACAAGCTGAAATACAAATGATTGGCACGGCCCAGCGTAAAATGAATTTTCTCATGCCATACTGAATACGTGCCG